>CAIMVH010000001.1 GCA_903844855.1 uncultured Actinomycetes bacterium
GGTGTGTCTAATGTTCCGCTTCGAATATCTCGCTCTTGTCCGCCTCCATGCAATACAGGAGTTAACTTGAGATCTTTTTTTACGATGAGCGCACCTATTCCAAGCGGCCCACCAATCTTGTGACCGCTAATGGTGAGTGCATCAATATCAAGATTCTCAAACGAAAGTGGCACTTTTCCAAAAGCTTGCACAGCATCTGTGTGAACGGGGATTCCATATTTATGAGCTACTTCAATAATGCGAGTTATCGGTTGCAAGGTACCGACTTCATTATTTGCAAACATCACAGTAACTAAAGCAACTTTTGGGTCTCTTTCAATTTCAGCCACTAATTCATCGACGTTGAGTTGTGCCCGATCATTTACCGACACCCAAGTCACTTGTGCACCTTCATGGTCAACTAACCACTGAATCGGGTCCATCACTGCGTGGTGTTCAATGGATGAGGAAATGATTCTGTTATTGGCCGGATCTTCTTGTACGCGCTTCCAATAAAGGCCCTTTATCGCGAGGTTATTGGCTTCAGTACCTGAGCCAGTGAGCACGATCTCGCCTGGAGTGGCATCTATGGCCCGAGCAATTGCCTCACGAGCTTCTTCAACGACCTTACGTGCACGCCGCCCGGATCCATGGAGGCTGGAAGCATTACCTATTTTGCCCAGTTCATCGACCATCGCAATTCGAGCAGTATCAGACATGGGCGTAGTCGCCGCATGATCAAGGTACGTGCTCATCGCGACATCATTAAGACTTGCGCGCCTGGACTCCTGCCGCAGCTTGCGGCACCACATTGAATAGATCGCCCACAACACCAAAATCTGCGAGTTCAAAGATTGGCGCATCGGCATCTTTATTTATCGCCACGATGGTCTTGCTGGTTTGCATGCCGGCTCGATGTTGAATCGCACCAGAAATTCCGCACGCAACATAAAGTTGAGGGCTGACCGTCTTCCCTGTTTGTCCCACTTGATTCGAGTGTGGATACCAACCGGCATCGGTGGCGGCGCGGGATGCGCCTACGGCGGCACCTAAAGCATCAGCGAGAGACTCAACTGGGCCGAAATCTCCGTTGGTGCCTCGGCCACCAGAAACGATGATCGATGCCTCCGTTAATTCTGGCCTACCACCCTTAACTGGAGCCTGACGGCTAGTAACTTTCACTCCACTAGAGGTGTGATTAATAGGTATATCAATAATCTCTGGAGAGCTCTCTGCGGCTACTGGTTCGCAAGCGTTAGGGCGCACGGTGATCACAGGTGCTCCATGAGTGACTTTGGAGTGCACCACGGTTGATCCACCGAAGATCGATTGCGTTGCCGAGAAGTCTGATGCGAGTTCAATAGCATCGGTAATAATTCCACTGCCGAGACGTACAGCCAGGCGCCCAGCAATCTCTTTTCCTTTAGCACCCGAAGTAAGAAGGATCGCCGCCGGAGAAGATGCTTGTGCGATGCTCGCGAGCGCATCGACCGAGGGAGTGATGGGGTGGCCATCCACGGCTTCAATGATCGAAAGTTTTGCGGCACCGTATTGCGCAGCAACTGCACGAGATGCTTCTGCTTCTCCAGCACGAACAACAGCAACTGCATGCACGGCGCCAAGTGCGCGAGCGGCCGTGAGCAATTCACCTGCCGCGCGAGAAACTAGACCTGCATTGTGATCGATGAGTACTAGAACGTCAGCCACAGCGCTACCTACACAATCTTCTTGTCAGCAAGGAATGAGACCAATTCGTTTCCACCATTACCCTCGTCCACAACTTTGATACCGGCGCTACGTGGTGGACGTAGCGCGGCATCGACAACTGAACTCCAAGAGCTTGCACTTCCTACTTGATCAGCAGCAAGGCCGATATCAGCAAGTGTGTGCGTTTCTATTGACTTCTTCTTCGCCGCCATAATGCCTTTGAAAGATGGGTAGCGAGGCTCGTTAATCTTTTCAATCACCGAGACCACACATGGAAGTGGCGCTTCCATTTCTTCCACACCTTCATCCGTCATGCGCTTGATGCTGACGGTATTTGCAGTCACATCAATCTTTAATTCTCCAGCGAAGGTGAGTTGTGGCCAGCCGAGGCGCTCAGCCAACATGGCAGGAACCACACTCATGCGAGCATCGGTTGATTCGGTGCCGCAGAGCACAATATTTGCACCGCTACTTTCAATAGCCTTTGCGAGTACCAGCGAGGTTGCAAGAGCATCTGAACCAGCAAGGGCGTCATCGCTAATCAAAATTGCATTGTCGGCACCCATGGAGAGTCCCTTGCGAATTGCCTCAGTGGCTCGGTCTGGACCCATGGAGAGCAACGTGATGGAGTGCTCGCCGCCTTCACCATTGCCACCTGAGCTCTCGCAGATGCGCAGCGCTTCTTCGATGGCGTACTCATCAAGATCATTGAGAACTGCATCTACTCCAGCGCGGTCTAGACGCGAGTCGGCTCCCAGTTTCTTTTCGGCCCAGGAATCTGGAACCTGCTTCACACAGACTAGAAACTTCACGAGACTCTCCTGTCGCACACCTTCATATACATATATATGTCTGATGTTACCGATCACTTGCCTATCTGACATATTCAAGAGAGATGTGACCCTAGTTATACAGGTGATATGGGTGATACCAGTGAAATCCGGGTCGATCTCACATTCTGGTCGCTCATCCTTCTTAACGCCCCTTGAATTGCGCCTTACCGGGCCCGTGAGCGATAAAGGACTCCATTCCGATGGCGCGATCTTCGGTGGCAAAAAGGTCGGCAAAGGCTTGTCGCTCGATCTCTAACCCCTGCTCGAGAGTGCCATCCTGGCCTGCATCGATGACCCGCTTTGCGGCCGCGATCGCCGCCGCTGGACCGCCGACAAATTGCCGAGCCCACGCGACTGCCTCGCTATACACACTCTCTGCAGGAAAGAGGCGATCCACTAAGCCGATATCCAAAGCCTCCGTGGCAGAGATCATTCGTCCCGACAACACCAAATCTTTCGCGACCGAGGGGCCTACGAGCCGAGTCAGCCGTTGAGTGCCACCTGCGCCCGGAATGATGCCAAGGAGAATTTCGGGTTGTCCGAGTTTTGCGTTCTCTGCGGCGAATCGCAGATCTGCGCACATGGCTAATTCGCATCCACCGCCAAGGGCATACCCGGTGATCGCGGCGATTACTGGCTTAGGAATTTGGGCGATCGCGGTAAATGCCGAGTGCAGATTGTAAGAGCGCTCTACCATCTGGTCGTGGGTGAGGCGTTCCATTTCTTTGATATCCGCCCCGGCCGCAAATGCCTTCTCGCCTCCATAAATGACCACCGCGGCGATCTCTGGATTTGTCGTAATGAGCGCTGAGGCTTCAATCATCTCCGCCTGCATCGCAAAGTTAAGGGCGTTTACTGGTGGGCGATTGAGAGTCAGGGTGGCGACTCCACCGTCGACGTTGAGTTCAAAGAATTCCATAACCTCACTCTACTTCGGGCGGGATGCTTTCCCCCAAGCCTCGCTGCCTATATGTTGCGACTATGGGGAGTCCACAACGAACAAAGAGCCCGCTGCCCGCTTTACAGTCGGGCGATTTAGCCACGGTCGCGATCAGCCGGATGGAATCTGAGCTCTCCTGGTACTCCCATTTGAGCGCAGATGACCGTTCTTGGGTCAACTTAGTCGCTCAGAAAGGCATCGCTAATTTCGTCGAGTGGCTCGAAGATCCGCGCAAAAAGAAGAAAGTCTCATCTGACGTTTTTGGCAGCGCTCCCCAAGCGCTTACACGCTCTATCAATTTGGAACAAACCGTTGAGCTGGTGCGCCTCACTATTTCCGTAGTCGAAGAGTTTGCTGCCACTTTAGAAAATGCACGAGACATACAACTAGGGGTTCTGGAATATTCTCGTGAGATTGCATTTGCTACGGCACTTGTTTATGCGCGTGCAGCTGAGGCTCGTGGCGGTTGGGATGCGCGATTAGAAGCACTCGTTGTTGACGGCGTACTCCGCGGAGAGGTTGATGCGAGTTTACTCTCACGAGCAAATGCACTCGGTTGGCAGGGAAAAACGCCAGTATCTGTCATCGTTGGAAACAGGCCAGAAGATGACATACGTCGCGCTACCGAGGCGATGCGCAGATATGCCAAACACGCCCAACTCGACGTAATGGCTGGGGTTGTAGGCCAACGCTTAGTGGCAATAGTTGGTGGTACTCACGACCCCATGGGTGCAGCAAGACACTTTGCAAACGTGTACGCACCGGGACCAGTGATCGCTGGCCACATCGTTGATTCACTTGATCAATGTCACTTCTCCGCGCAAGCAGCTCTCTCCGGTTTCGATAGCGCAAATGCGTGGCCTGGTGCTCCGCGCCCAGTCAGTTCAAACGATCTTCTTCCAGAGCGCGCACTCGGTGGCGACGATGCAGCCCGAGAACTTCTTATTTCAAAGATTTTCAAACCATTAGTAGAAACTGGTGGAGAGTTAATCGAAACCATCGATGCATTAGTTACCTACGGGGGAATTGAACCCGCATCACGGGCACTTTTCGTGCATGCCAATACGGTCAGATACCGGATGCGCAAAATCACCGAAGTGAGCGACTACTCACCCATGGAGCCGCGCGAGCTCTTTGTGCTCAATATCGCGCTCTCCATTGGTCGATTGGGTGAACGCCACTAGCCTCCCTCGGTGATCTCCCTGTTTGGAGTAGAACTGTAGGTTCCCTACAATTGCCAACGAGGGACACGGTCGCCTAAGCAGGGGAAGTACCGCCCTCTTCTACGGAAGGGTAGGCACGTGCTCGCAATCGTTGCCCCCGGACAAGGCGCCCAAACCCCAGGCTTCCTCGAGCCATGGCTTGAACTCCCGCGCACCCGGCCGCTCCTTCAATGGTGGTCGGCAGTCTCAGGGCTTGACCTGATCCATTACGGGACGAAAGCCGATGCTGAAGAGATCCGAGATACCGCGATCGCACAACCCCTCTTGGTGGCGGCTGGATTAATCGGTGGCATCTCACTCTTCCCGCACCCGTCAGATGCCTTCCAAAAATTAAGTGTGGTTGCCGGTCACTCGGTGGGTGAGCTCACCGCTGCCGCTGGTGCCCGGGCCATTACCGCCGAAAGCGCCATGGTGCTCGTGCGCGAGCGCGGCATCGCGATGGCAACGGCAAGTGCGGCATTCCCAACCGGCATGAGTGCTGTGCTCGGTGGAGATCGCGACGAAGTTCTAGCTGCCATCGCATCTCATGGACTTACTGCTGCTAACGAGAATGGGGCCGGACAGATCGTGGCAGCAGGAGATCTTGTAGCGCTCGCAAAATTTAGTGAGAACCCACCCGCTGGTGCTCGCGTACGGGCACTCTCGGTGGCTGGTGCCTTTCATACGAATTACATGTCACCTGCCGTAGAGCGTATGGAAAGCCTTGCTCGCTCCGTCACTGTGCATGATCCACGCGTCAAGGTTATTTCAAATCGAGATGGCGCGATTGTGCACCACGGCCGAGATCTTCTCAACCGAATTGTGGGACAGGTAGCCAGCCCAGTGCGCTGGGATCTCTGCATGCGCACGCTTGAAGATCTCGGCGTTACTGCCATCATCGAAATGCCACCCGCTGGAACATTGATCGGCCTCATCAAGCGCGCACTCCCTGGTGTTGAAACGCTCGCGTTGAAAACTCCTGAAGATATTCCAGCCGCCGTTGATCTCATCGCACGCCATGGACGGCCGAGTACTTTGATTGACCAGCCCACCTGGCGCATGTTGGTAGCGCCTTTCGCTGGAACTTTTCATCGAGATGCAGAACTGGGAGATGAGATTCCTTATGATGGAAGCGTGGGTCGCGTCGTAGCAAAGAGAGAGAACACTGAGATCACTGCACCATACGGTGGCGTCATCATCGAGTGGCTTGCCGAAGAGGGTGATCCGGTTTCTCCGGGCCAACCTTTAGTCAGACTGCATCCAACAGGAGAACATTGATGGGGAAAATTAAAGATTTAGTACCCAATCGCCACTCCCGCATTTATGGCGTCGGTGGATACCGCCCAGAACGCATAGTCACTAACGCTGAAATCTGCGCGCGTATTGACTCAACCGATGAATGGATTCGTGAACGTTCCGGTATCGAATCACGACGATGGGCAGCCGATAACGAATCTGTTGTTGATATGGCAGAGCATGCGGCCCGCAAAGCGCTGACTCATGCCGGAATCACGATGGATCAAATCGGCGCGGTCATTGTGGCCACTGTTACCTACCCATATCAAACCCCCAGCGCTGCGACCGATCTCATCGGGAGACTCGGAAATCCCAAGGCAGCCGCATTCGATATTTCCGCTGCCTGTGCTGGGTTTTGTTACGGCGTCGGCATGGCCAGTGATTTTGTGCGTGGTGGCTCTGCCGACTATGTATTGCTAGTGGGCGTCGAAAAACTTACAGACTTTATTGATCTTGACGATCGTGCCGGGGGTTTCCTCTTCGCCGATGGCGCCGGTGCGGTGGTAATCGGCCCCTCCGATGTTCCTGGAATCGGACCCACAGTCTGGGGATCTGACGCTGATAACCGTGATGCAATTCTGCAGAAGACTTCGTGGCTCTCCTTTAAGAAGAACACTGTTCACGAGCGTAAAGATTTCCTTTGGCCCGATATTGAGATGGTGGGGCAAACGGTTTTTCGCTGGGCTGTATGGCAGATGGTGCCGGTAGCCAATAAGGCACTTGAACTTGCTGGACTTAAGGTCAACGAATTAGACGCTTTCATTCCGCACCAGGCAAATATGCGCATCATCGATGCCATGGTGAAGGCGCTCGATCTGCCTCCAGAGATTGCCGTTGCCCGCGACATTCGCGTCTCTGGAAACACTTCAGCAGCTTCCATCCCGCTTGCGATGGAAGCGATGTTAGAAAGTGGTGAAATTCCGCACGGCGGAAGCGCACTACTCATTGGATTTGGTGCCGGATTAGTTTATGCGGCCCAAGTAGTAACCCTTCCCTGAAAGACCGCACTATAAATAGCAACTAAGAGATAACTAGGAGAAGAAATGGCTCACTCAGTAGATGAAGTACTCGCAGGGCTTGCTGAAATCGTTGAAGAGGTTGCTGGTATTCCGGCATCTTCGGTACTCATGGAGAAGTCATTCACCGACGATCTCGATGTTGACTCGCTCAGCATGGTTGAAGTCGTTGTTGCTGCAGAAGAGAAGTTTGGCTGCAAGATTCCTGATGACGACGTAAAGAACCTCGTGACTGTTGGAGATGCAGTTAATTACATCGTCAAGGCTGCCAACTAACATGAGCGCTCCCACGCATCGCAAGGTCGTCGTTACCGGGTTGGGCGCATTCACGCCCCTCGGCGGAGATGTTGCGTCCACGTGGGCTGCGTTACTTGCTGGAAAATCAGGCGTACGCACCCTCACACATGACTGGACTGAAACAATCCCAGTTCATTTCGCGGCAGAAACTGCAGTGGATCCGTCTGAAGTGATGGATCGCGTCGAGGCTCGCAAACTTGATCGCGCCGAGCAATTTGCATTAATTGCCGCGCGCGAAGCCTGGAAAGATGCCGGGGCGCCGGAGATCCATACAGAGCGCCTCGGCGTAGTAATTGCATCTGGAATCGGTGGCATCCTTTCGCTACTCGGTTCGTATGACGTGTATCTAGAGAAAGGTGCGCGTCGCGTCAGCCCGCACACCGTACCTATGTTGATGCCCAACGGACCTGCAGCAGCAGTCGGGCTCGAACTCAAAGCTCAAGCTGGAGTACATACGCCAGTAAGTGCATGCGCCTCGGGCTCTGAAGGCCTTGGTTACGCGATGGAAATGATTCGTAGCGGTCGAGCAGACGTAGTTGTTGCTGGTGGCACTGAGGCTGGAGTGCATCCACTCCCCATGGCCGGCTTTGCAGCGATGATGGCGCTCTCCACTCGCAACGATGCCCCTGAAAAAGCTTCGCGACCTTATGACAAGGATCGCGACGGGTTTGTACTTGGCGAAGGCGCTGGAGTTGTAGTGCTGGAATCTGAAGAGTTCGCAAAGGCTCGTGGTGCACGTATCTATGCAGAACTCGCTGGCCAAGGAATCACGTCAGATGGTTTTCACATCGCTGCGCCCGACCCCGAAGGTCGTGGAGCAGCACGCGCGATGAAGATGGCTTTGATCGACGGTGGAGTCAACGCGTCAGAAGTTGTGCACCTCAACGCACATGCCACATCAACCCCGGCTGGCGATATCGCCGAATCACTCGCCATCCGCGGGGCACTCGGTGCCGACACCGATCACGTAGCCGTATCGGCAACTAAATCAATGACGGGTCACCTCTTGGGTGGCGCTGGCGCAATTGAATCGGTCTTTACGATCCTTGCGCTGCATCACCGAATCGCTCCCCCCACAATCAACATTGAAAACTTCGACGATGAGATCAAGCTTGACGTCGTGCGAGATCAACCTCGCTCACTTCCAGAGGGATCTATCGCCGCCTTGAATAATTCATTCGGTTTTGGCGGCCACAACGTTGCTCTCGTCTTCCGATCCGTCTAACGAAGGAGCAGAAATGAGTGAGAGCGAGATCAATCCAAAAGATCCAGAAGTACGTCTCAACCGTCTCATTGATCCAAGCTCACTGGTACTCCTCTCGCCGCGCGATGACTCTGGGATGTTGGCAGCACACGGAAAGATCGATGGCACCGAAGTGGCCCTCTTCTCGACCGATGCCACTATTCAAGGTGGCGCTATGGGACAAGCCGGCTGTGAGGTCATCCTTGCGGCCTACGAATATGCACTTAATGCAAAGTGCCCAGTGATCGGTTTATGGCATTCAGGTGGCGCCCGCCTTCGCGAAGGTGTTACCTCCCTCGATGCATTTGGTCGCGTCTTCGCCATCATGACCAGGGCTAGCGGAAAGATTCCGCAAATTTCTCTGGTACTAGGACCTGCAGCTGGTGGCGGCGCATATGGACCAGCGCTCACTGACATCGTCATTTTGGGACCTGATGGTCGCGTCTTTGTTACTGGCCCCGATGTAGTAAAGAGTGTGACTGGCGAATCAGTAGATATGGCACGCCTCGGCGGTCCCGAACCTCATGGTCGCCGAAGTGGCGTGGTCCACGTCGTTGCTGAAGATGATGACGAGGCTTACAGCGCTGCTCGCAGACTCGCTGTACTTCTTGGCAACCAAGGCACGATGGTCGATCAACTTCCCGAAGTGGATCTTGCTGGCCTCATGCCAGAATCATCAAAGCGCGCTTACGACGTCCATCCGCTCATTGAAGGCGTGCTTGACGTCGGAGATATACAAGAGCTTCACCCGAAGTGGGCA
>CAIMVH010000002.1 GCA_903844855.1 uncultured Actinomycetes bacterium
AAGCACGCGGGTGCGCCGTGGGAATTAGGTTTGGCGGAAGCTCAACAGACGCTCTTGCTTAATAATCTCCGTGATCGCATCGTGGTGCAGGCTGATGGTCAGATGAAGACAGGCCGCGATGTCGTGATTGCCGCACTCCTTGGCGCAGAGGAATTTGGTTTTGCTACTGCCCCGCTAGTGGTTTCAGGTTGCATCATGATGCGAGTCTGTCACTTGGATACATGTCCTGTCGGAGTCGCTACTCAAAACCCCGAGCTGCGAGCCAAGTTCTCGGGTAAGCCGGAGTTTGTTGAAACTTTCTTTGAGTACATCGCAGAAGAAGTGCGCGAGCTCTTGGCGACTTTAGGATTTCGAACCTTAGCTGAAGCGGTCGGGCAGGTAGAGGTTTTGGAAACCACCAAGGCAGTAGATCATTGGAAGGCGAGCGGACTTGATCTCACGCCATTACTGCACTTGCCGACTTTACCCGCGGGATCTGCCAGATTGAACACGCAGAAGCAAGATCATGGTCTAGACAAGGCGCTTGATAGAGAAATCATTCTCCGTGCAGAAGTGGCCTTGCGAGATGGCACTCCCGTCGAGATTTCTTTGCCTGTGCGCAATGTTCATCGCACGGTAGGAACGATGCTAGGAAGTGCGGTCACAAAAAGATTTGGCGGACGCGGTCTACCGCCCGACACTATTTCGCTGACATTGCATGGTTCAGCAGGTCAATCACTTGGTGCCTTTCTTCCACGAGGTGTCACTATTCGCCTCTTCGGAGACAGTAACGATTATGTAGGCAAGGGTCTTTCAGGAGGAAAGATTGTGGTTCGTCCTGATGAGAATTCAACCTTTGATTCCAGTCAGAACATCATCGCTGGCAACGTGATTGGGTACGGGGCAACGAGCGGAGAGATCTACCTGCGAGGAAAGGTGGGAGAGCGCTTCTGTGTTCGAAACTCCGGAGCTAGCGCGGTAGTTGAAGGCGTCAGTGATCATGCATGCGAGTACATGACCGGCGGCACGGTTGTTGTTCTCGGAAGTACCGGAAGAAACTTTGCCGCTGGTATGTCAGGGGGACGAGCATTCGTCCTTGACCTAGACGAAGCCAAAGTAAATATAGAGATGGTTGACCTAGTTCCCGTTCCTGTGGATCAAGCTGAAATTCTCGAAGGCCTGATTTCCAAACATTTTGCGGAGACAGGCTCACCACTCGCTCAAGGATTGCTTGATCACTTCGAAATAGGCAGGTTCACTATGGTGATGCCCAGGGATTATGCGCGAGTGCTGGCCGCGATGGCTCGGGCAGAGGCTGAAGGACGTTCTGTTGAAGAGGCAGTAATGGAGGCATCTCGTGTCTGACCCAAGAGGCTTTATGACAACTGATCGCGAAACGCCAAAGCGTCGGCCGGTAGATATCCGTATCAAAGATTGGCGTGAAGTGTATGAAGTCCAGCCCCTGGAGGCTTTGCAGCACCAAGCTGGTCGTTGCATGGACTGTGGAATTCCGTTCTGTCATCAGGGTTGTCCACTCGGAAATTTGATTCCTGAGTGGAACGATTTAATGTGGCGCGGCGATAAAGCCGAAGCCATTGATCGACTGCACGCTACAAATAATTTTCCCGAGTTCACTGGACGGCTTTGTCCTGCGCCTTGTGAAACTGCATGTGTCCTCGCCATCTCGGGTGAATCCGTCACCATTAAACAAATTGAGCTACGCACCATAGAAGATGCCTGGGGGAGTGGCGCAGTTGTTCCCCTTCCGCCAGATCGACTTACCGGCAAGACAGTGGCAGTTATTGGCTCCGGGCCAGCTGGTCTTGCGGTTGCACAGCAACTTACGCGTGCTGGTCACACGGTCGCGGTCTTTGAACGGGCTGACAAGGTGGGCGGATTGCTGCGCTATGGAATTCCCGAATTCAAAATGGAGAAGAACATCTTGGATCGTCGGTTAGCGCAAATGACAGCCGAAGGAACCCGCTTTCGTACCAGCGTCGAAGCCGGAGTTGATATCACGGGCCAGCAATTGCGTTCTAGATATGACGCTGTCGTGCTTGCGGTGGGTGCCACGAGTGCGCGTGATCTTACGATTCCGGGTCGTGAGTACCGCGGAATTTATCAAGCGATGGAGTATCTGCCGTGGGGGAATCGACAAGGACTCGGAGAACTTGAAGGCGAACCGGCCATCAATGTAGCTGGCAAGAATGTGGTAATCATTGGTGGGGGCGATACTGGTGCTGATTGTTTGGGAACAGCATTGCGCCAAGGTGCCGCTTCCATCACGCAACTGGAAATCCTGCCGCGGCCCAGCGAGGAGCGCCCAAGCGCGCAGCCATGGCCGACGTATCCGATGATCTTTCGAACTTCAAGTGCCCATGAAGAAGGTGGTGAACGCATCTTTGCAGTGAATACTTCCGAGTTCATTGGAGATCAAGGAGTGCTCACCGGATTGAAGATTTCTGAAGTTGAACTTTCTGATGGCAAATTTGAGACCCTTCCCGGAACTAATCGGATCCTCCCAGCGGATTTCGTACTGCTTGCGATGGGTTTCGTAGGTCCAGAGAAGTCAGAGCTCATTCCACAATTGGAAGTTGAGTTGGATGAACAGGGAAAGATCAAGCGAGCCGATGATTATTCAACCAATGTTCCCGGAGTATTTGTGTGTGGTGACGCCGGGCGAGGTCAATCTCTGATTGTGTGGGCCATAGCTGAAGGAAGGGCAGCAGCGGCAGGAGTAGATCATTTCCTTACTGGTCGCACACTCTTGCCGGTGCCGATTCTTCCCAGCGCTCGTCCGCTCACTATCTAAGGAGCGCCACCACTTACGAACAGAAGGTTCTTGAACCACTGTGAGAGGATGTGTTGTATGAGTACCCCACATGTCCGCGTCAGGCGCGCCAAGATCGTGTGCACTATCGGCCCGGCGAGTGAAAGTGCCGAACAAGTAGATCGCCTAGTTGCTGCTGGCATGGATGTAGCCCGTCTCAATCTTTCTCACGGCGATCATGCCGAACACCAACGGCGACTCACCGAAGTGCGGCGCTCTGCAGCAGCTGCCGGACGAGCGGTCGCTATTCTTGCTGATTTGCAAGGTCCGAAGATTCGTCTTGGTCGTTTCACGAACGGTCCACACACGCTGGCTAAAGGCGATGTATTTACTATTACGACAGATGATGTCGAAGGCACCAAAGAGAGGTGCTCGACTACCTATAAAGGCCTCGCTGGAGACGTACGAGTTGGCGATCCTATTTTGATCGACGACGGCAAAGTCTCTCTTGAGGTCACCGAGGTAAAGGGCGCGAATGTTGTTACGCGAGTTGTATATG
This sequence comes from uncultured Actinomycetes bacterium, assembly GCA_903844855.1. Taxonomy (GTDB): domain Bacteria; phylum Actinomycetota; class Actinomycetes; order Nanopelagicales; family Nanopelagicaceae. The sequence continues at coordinate 3,309 of CAIMVH010000002.1, forward strand.
CCGGTGAGGTGAGTAATAACAAAGGAATTAATCTGCCTGGAGTGGCAGTGTCAGTACCTGCATTGTCGGAGAAAGATAAAGCCGATTTGCGGTGGGCGCTAGGTGCTGGTGCAGATTGGATCGCGCTTTCGTTTGTGCGCACAGCTGAAGATATCAAAGATGTGCATCGTATTATGGATGAGGTGGGGCGCCGCATTCCAGTCATAGCGAAGATTGAGAAACCACAAGCTGTCGAGAATCTGGAAGAAATAGTCTTGGCTTTTGATGCGATTATGGTGGCGCGTGGAGATCTCGGCGTAGAACTTCCCCTTGAGGATGTACCTCTCGTGCAAAAGCGGTGCATCACGATCGCGCGGGAGAATGCAAAGCCAGTCATTGTGGCTACCCAAATGCTTGATTCAATGATGATTTCTGCCCGACCCACGCGTGCTGAGGCGACAGATTGTGCGAATGCGGTACTCGACGGCGCTGATGCACTGATGCTCTCTGGCGAAACTGCTGTAGGTGCATTCGCCGTTGAAGCAGTCGAAACGATGAGTCGCATTATCGCGAAAACTGAACTAGTTGCACTTGCATCTGTAAAACCGCTTCAGCATAACCCCCGCAGCAAAGGCGGCGCCATCACGAAAGCCGCAGTTGAAGTCGGTGCTGTGACTAACTCGAAGTTTTTGGTGGCATTTACGCAATCAGGGGATTCCGCTCGTCGAATGTCACGCTTACGCTCTGCTATTCCGCTACTCGCGTTGACTCCCGAGGTGGGTACCTTCAATCGTTTAGCGCTCTCGTGGGGCGTCGAGCCGCTTCTTGTGCCTTCGGTTGAGCACACCGATCAGATGGTGAAGCAGATTGATTCAGTGTTGCTTGACTCCAAGCGAGCTGTCGTCGGCGATTTGATTGTGATCGTGGCTGGCTCCCCGCCGGGCATTCCTGGATCGACCAACGCCATGCGCGTGCATTGCGTGGGCGATGCGGTCAGCGGTGTTGCCCCTGCCTATAGGTAGGCGTAGATATGCAGTGCCCCGAGTCGGATTCGAACCGACACTGTGCGGTGTTTGAGACCGCCCTCTCTACCGTTGGAGTACCGAGGCTGGTGATGTTGGGTTCGCACCCGACGTCGAAGAGTACTTTACTGTCCCGTGGCGGCCGCTAATTCACACTCCGCCCGCGTAGGCTGGCACCGTGCAATCCAATCCCGAGCGTGCATCTCGCCATCGCGTGGTGGTGGCCGAAGACGAGGCGTTGATTCGGCTTGATCTCGTGGAAATGCTGACCGAGGCCGGATACGACGTAGTTGGCCAGGCGGCAGACGGCGAGGCCGCTCTTGCACTTGCCTTTGAATTGCGACCCGACCTGGTCATCTTGGACGTGAAAATGCCCGTGATGGATGGCATTACGGCAGCCGAACAGATTGTAGCTGCGCGTATCGCGCCAGTTCTCATGTTGACCGCATTTAGTCAGAGCGAATTAGTGGAACGTGCGAGAGATGCCGGCGCGATGGCATATCTGGTGAAGCCCTTTTCATTGCCCGATCTAGTTCCGGCGATCGAGATCGCCGTCACCAGACATCAAGAGATCATCGCGCTGGAAGGCGAGGTGGCCGATCTCGGGGAGCGGTTGGCCGCTCGGAAAGCGATCGATCGTGCTAAAGCGATCCTCATGGAACATCGGCAGCTCTCAGAGTCAGAGTCATTTAAGACGATCCAACGGCGGGCGATGGACCAGCGCTCCAC
>CAIMVH010000003.1 GCA_903844855.1 uncultured Actinomycetes bacterium
AGAAGCGTGCCTCTGCGAACCCAGCCGATCGCACCATGTGGGCTCAGGAAGATCTTCTTTTCATCTCAAACTATGGGGAAGGCGACGATCGCCAGATCACCCTTGCCCACTTCTCCGTACCGACCGGGGGGCACACCCTGCCATCGCTAAAGGTGCTTGGTTGGGACAGTAAGGACACCGTGCTCCATCTCGAGGCAGTTGCCCGGGAGCTCACAGAGCAGCTCTCATGGCCAGCAGATGAGACTGATGTGGACGCCTGGCGTGCCAAGTGGCGAGCCGCCTTTACCGTTGGCCATCAGGAGGTCATTACAACCTCTAAGGCACTTTCGATTCGGCTTGCGCAGCTGGCACGCGATATCCGAGATCGTATTTCAACCGCTCTGACGATTGAAACTGAGGACGGATCCCTAACCAAACTCATGAAAGCCTTCCAGGAGTCCCTAATCCACGACCTAACACCTGACGATTTCGCCGACATGTACGCCCAAACTATCGCCTATGGGCTGCTCTCTTCTCGCATAGCTGACCCGAAGAAGAAATCGGTTGACGATCTCACCGCCCACATGCGCCTCAGCCCCTTCCTCAAGGAACTTATGGAAACTTTCCTCCAGGTGGGCGGCAGGGACAAGCGTGCTGGACTGGACTTTGACGAACTTGGCGTAGGCGAAGTCGTAGACCTCCTTGATCGCGCGAATATGGAAGCAGTAATCGCTGACTTTGGAGACAAGAACCCACAAGAAGATCCAGTGATCCACTTCTATGAAGAGTTTCTCAAGCAATATGACGCAGATAAGCGCATGTCGCGTGGAGTCTTCTATACGCCGCGACCAGTCGTTACCTATATCGTCCGCTCTGTAGACACACTTTTGCGCACCGAATTTGACCTAGCTGATGGGCTTGCAGACACTACAACCTGGGGCGAAATGGCTAAGCGAAACAAGGGATTACAGATTCCAGACAACATTTCACCGGATCAGGATTTCGTACAAATTCTTGACCCAGCAACTGGGACAGGAACTTTTCTCGTCGAAGTGATTGACGTAATACATAAAACGTTAACCACGAAGTGGAATGCGCAAAAGCACTCACAACAAGACATTTTACAAATGTGGAACAACTATGTCGCTAACCACCTGCTTACCCGCATACATGGATATGAGATTATGATGGCCCCTTACGCGATCGGGCACTTAAAAATTGGACTAAAACTTTACGAAACGGGATACCTCTTTACCAGCAATGAGCGTGCAAGAGTGTTCTTAACAAATTCCTTAGAATCACCAATTGACAATGAAGGCAAGTTTCAGTTCTCTCTACCAGCGCTAGCTCATGAATCAGCTGCAGTGAACAGGGTCAAAAAGTCCAGCGTCTTTACCGTGATAGTTGGCAATCCGCCGTATTCTAGCGTTTCACAAAACATGAACTCAATCTACGCAGCGCGAGTGCGGGAATATTTGCGTGTCGCAGAAGGCGTCATGAAGGAACGTGGAAAGAGAAATCATCTCCAAGATGATTATGTGAAGTTCTTTAAACTTGCCCAAGACACACTCCAGAAAGCTGGCCATGGCGTATTGGGTTTTATCACGAATAGTTCCTATTTGGACGGCACGTGGTTTCGCGGAATGCGATTTTCACTCCAGCAATCGTTTCGGAAGATAAGAATCCTGGACTTGCATGGCGAGGGTGGCTTTCATGCAAACGCCGACAAGAGTGATCAAAATGTGTTTGATATCCAGCAGGGTGTCGCCATAAGTTTATTTGTACAAAACCAAGGTTCCGCGCAAGTGTCGGAACACTCAGAGCTCGTTGGAAGCCGAGCATCAAAATTAGATTGGCTCGCTCGGCATGTGACAGAAGCATTCGAACAGATATACCCAACACCAGATAACACATGGCTACTTAAACCATTTATAGCTGGTCACTCGTCTGAATGGAACAATGGGTTTCCGCTCAACGAGACCTTTTCTGCGTGGGGCGCCGGCGCTATGACTAATCGAGATGGTCTTGCTGTCGCGCATACTATCGCGGAGCTGGAAGTACAGATCAAGGATTTCATTGGTACGAAGTTAAGTGACGCCGAATTAGAAGCGAAATATAGATTCGGATCAAACTACATGTGGTCTACCGGTAATGCAAGGTCGAGATTGCGTGCTATCGGATTCAACCCGAAGAGAATTAAGAAATATCTATATCGTCCTTTTGACATCAGGTTTGTCTACTGGGAGACGAACGTAGTTTTCAACATGAGAGGAGATAAACTGCGGCCCCTAGAAGATGGTGGGACCAGCTGGGCATTCATGTTTGGACGAAACACAACTAAAGAGCTGTATACAAACTTTTTTGTCACTGAACACCTCACAGATCGAGGGGCTATGGAAATCGCAAACATTGCGATTGTTGAAACGGGAGCCGTCAAAGCAGACGGGGAACTGTTCGGTATCGATCATCAGTTGTTCTCGCGCGAGTTCAACGAATGGACACTAAGCAATTGGCCTGTCTCGGTTAAGACACCCACATCTGTTGTGTTTTACATGTACGCGCTCTTCTTCAGCGAAACATATAGAGAAAGATTTGCGCCTCAATTACGCATTGATTATCCACGTTTGCTAGCGCCCGCATCGGGGGCCCTTTTTGAGCAATTGTCAACCATCGGCGAGAAGCTTATTGAGACACACAAATTGCAGTCAATTCGCCAGACCCCGGCTACTAAGTGGATCAATCTACAGGAGGGTACCGTCATTAGTGGCGCAAAATGGAATATGGAAACTATTTGGATTGATAGCAGCGCAACAATTGGTCTGCAAGGTGTGCCGAAAAGCGTCTGGGAATACTGCATCGGTGGATATCAAGTGTGCGAAAAGTGGATCAAAAATCGTAAGGGACGAGTTCTCACGACAGACGATCGTGTCCACTATCAAGAAATTATCTCAGCGATAACAGAGACCCTTCTCCTAGTCAAAGATGTCGAAGAAGCTATCGAACGCAATGGTGGATTCCCAGGTGCGTTTAGAGGTTGAATTATTTGTTGGCGAGAGGCTGGTTGGGACAGGTGAGTAATAGTATTTTCATCTACAAGCTGCGCACCGACAATGGCGGCGCCCCTGCGGTATATCGCGGTCGTCTCTCACTCGCAATCTGCAAGCCGCGCATTCGTGCGACGGCGGAGGTAGGAGACTGGATCGTTGGCATCGCCGGCAAGTCGCTGCATCCTGATTCTGGGCTTTTGTATATCGCACAGGTTGACGAGGTGCTGGAGAACGGTGAGTACTACCGTGATGGGCGCTTCACGCGTAGGCCAGACGCAGTGTACGAGTGGAAAGGGAGTCGCCTGAAGCTGCGTGCCGATCCCCGATTTCATGGCCCAGAGAATGCTGGCTCAGATATCGGCGGCGCGCCTGGTTACACCCAGGCTCGGGTTCTACTGAGCTCTAAGTTCAGGTATTACGGCAGAGCATCATCAACGTGGTACGCGGCGGTTTCACCACTTGCACATCAGATGGGCCAAGCACGTGGCATCGGGCATAAGGTCGAGCTAGCCGACACGGAGTACAAGGCGTGGATGAAAGTGATCCGCGCAGCATTCAGGTCGCCTCAGATCCGCACTCGACCGACAGAGTCCGCGAGCGAGGTCTGTAGGCACTAGTCCTTACAGACGCCCGCTATCCTCCCCCCATGTGCGGCCGCATCGTTCAAGCAACTTCGCCCGAAGAGATCGCCCGGGAGTTCGGCGCCGATCTCAGCGTGGCGCTGCGCGAGAGCCTGAGCACGCCCGCCCCTGGCGATACGTCGCTGATACGTGCGGGGTGGTATCCGCGCTGGAACATGGCCCCCTCGAGCCGGGCGCTCGTGATCGCTCCTTATA
>CAIMVH010000004.1 GCA_903844855.1 uncultured Actinomycetes bacterium
CCCACAAGCAAATACTCCTGGGAGATTGGTACGGGTACTGCCTTCATCAACCAATACGTAACCCTCACTATCAAGGGTTATCTGGTTTTTCACTAATTCATTCCGTGGATCGTGACCGATAGCTACAAAGAGCCCAGTAATTGGCAGAGTGCTGGTAGATCCATCATTTACATTCCGTAGCGTGACAGCACTTACCTTCGTTTCGCCATGAATCTCACTTACTTCACTATTCCAGGCAAACTTAATCTTTGGGTTGCTATGTGCGCGCTCAGCCATGATTTTCGAAGCTCGCAAAGAGTCACGGCGATGAATCATGGTGACTGAGGAAGCAAATCGGGTAAGAAAAGTTGCTTCTTCTACAGCTGAGTCTCCACCTCCCACGACCGCAATATCTTGGTCACGGAAGAAGAATCCATCACACGTGGCACACCATGAGACCCCATGGCCGGAGAGTCGCTTCTCATCGGGAAGTCCTAATTCGCGATAGGCCGAACCCATCGCCAAGATGACACTTTTAGCAAAGACTTCATTGCCTGAACCATCAACGAGGCGTTTGATGCTGCCTGCTAATTCCATCTCGGTGATGTCATCAGTGATCATCTTTGTCCCGAAGCGCTCGGCCTGATCGCGCATGGAATCCATCAACTCAGGACCCATTATTCCGGTGGGGAATCCGGGAAAGTTCTCTACTTCGGTGGTGTTCATCAAGGCGCCACCTGCGGTGACGGAGCCTTGATAGAGAATCGGCTCGAGTTGAGCGCGCGCTGAGTAGATCGCAGCGGTGTAACCGGCGGGACCGGAGCCCACGATTACTACTTCAGCGGGATTTTCGCGCGTTCCATGAGCCAGAGCCATCTCTTACCTTCCATCGATGAATATGAAACCAATCCTAGGCGTTATTGATTCCCGCTTTGGCCACGCGCTCCGGTGAGGCGTTTCCAACCCCTCGCAAGTGGCTGACGAACTTGCGTGAGGGCTTCAATTTTCATTAGCCCACCCAACCAGAGATAGATGGAGAGCCCGACGCTTCCAGAGAGCAGTAACTCAATGACTGCTGAGAGGCTTTGGTTTGCGATAGAGATGAAGTGGTGAATGATCAAAGAGGGGAGAAAGGCAATAAGAGCGAGCAGGAATAATTTTGCATAGGTCCACAACACACCCTCTAGCGCACCGATCCTTTTGCGAAGAATTCTTGAGGCTATAAAGGTGCTTGCTACATACCCGATTCCAAAAGCCACTGCGATACCAACGGTGATCCAACGCAGTGGTAGGTAGTGATAAGCGGCGAAGGCACATATGCACATGACGAGATTCATCATGAGCGTGATGAAAGCCGGTGTTTTGGTGTCCTCATAAGCATAGAAGCCGCGAAGCAAGAGATATGAAGCAGAGAACGGAATGATTCCTAAGGAGAACCCAGCCAGCACCGATCCGATTTGTTGTGCGCTTGAGCTATCAGCGCCAAGATAGAGCAAGTGTGCGATGGGTTGGCCTAAGAAGAGAAAAGCCATCCCTGCAGGAACCGTAAAGGCGCCCACAATTCCGAGGTGACTCACTAGATCACGCTTGACACTCTCCTTTTGACCAGCCGCTGCTGCTCTTGAAATTCTTGGTAAAAGCGCCGTCACAAATGAGACCGCAATAATTGAATGAGGCAACATAAATATGAGATAGGCATTTTGGTAAGGAGTAAATCCGACTCCATCAGTAATCCCAGCTTGTGTTGCTCGAACGGAGACTGCAGTAGCCAAGTTTACAATTACGATAAAACCCAATTGATTAAAAAGCACAAAAATAAGAGTCCACGTAGCCAAACCGGCAGATTTGCGCAACTCCCTCCAATGGAAGTTGGGACGCAATTTCACTCCCGACCGTGCCACTACCGGAAGAAGTAGTAAGGCTTGAATAAGCGCACCGAATGACGTCCCAAGGCCGAGTAATGCCTGCTCACCTGAGGTAAGAGAATCGGCGCTCGCGGAAGGTGCGATACCAATAAAGACACCTAACACCGCTATTACGACTATGTTATTAGCGATCGGCGCCCACATCATTGGACCAAAACTCCCACGAGCGTTGGCGATCTGGCCAAGGACAGTGAAGAGACCGAGAAAGAAAATCTGCGGCAAACAGTAACGCGCAAAAGTGACAGTGAGATTGAATTCGTCAATAAAATCAGGATCTGAAAACTTACTTGCGTAGAGACGAATAATCAGGGGGGCAGCAAGAATTGTGACGATAGTTGCGCCGCCGAGTATGACTACGGTGGCGGTTACTAATTTGGAAGTAAACGCCCTTCCTCCGTCAGAATTATCTTTCATGGCTCTCACGAGTTGCGGTACGAAGACCGCATTTAGGGCCCCGCCCGCCACGAGGATATAGATAACCATAGGAATGGTATTAGCTACCTGAAAAGTATCGCCAAGAATTGCCGTTCCAAGAGCGATGACAAGTAAGAGATTGCGCACGAGCCCAGTAAGACGGGAGATAGTAGTCCCCACCGCCATGATTGCTGATGAGCGCATCAATTCACTCATGATCGACGCCTTCTCACTCTGCGGATGATCTGTGCTGCTGCAGCCAGGAGTAGGGCAGCGCCGGCGATCTGCGTTACTAATATTGCTGCTGGTGGAATGCTAGAAATGGAAACCTGCAGCAAAACAACATCGCCCACTTGATTGTTTGAGGCATCTAAGAGCCTGGCCTCTACAAAGACTTCACCCGATGAGTACGCCGTAATTGGCACCGACACTTGGGAGTGTGATTTTGCAGGAAGTTGAATGTCAATAGCTTCCGGCTGCTCAAGGCGAAGCGTTGTAGGACGCAGCTCGAGCCGCAGGTTAACAGGTATCGCAGCATCATTTCTGAGAGTCAGTGGCACCTTTCCACTGAGGTCTGTCAATGTGTAGCGGCCGGGCAGCACTCGAGCTTGCCGGTTGATCCGTTCAGCAATTTTGAGAGTCGATTGAGAGAAGAGGTAACCAGCGAAGGGCGCACTTCGCCAAGCAGCTCCCAAGATAAGTGTGGAACGTAGCCTCGGCTCAGTCGAACTCACGTTTGGGGGCAGAGAGATGGCACCAAATTGGGTGATCAAACTTTCTACCCGAGGTAGTACTGAAGTGGATCGAGGTTCCAGTCGGGCCACCTTGAGGTCGGCCAGTGCAGAGAGAGGAGTGGCGGCGGTGACAGGGATAACGGGTGAGATCTCATTGATAGGAAGTTCGCGGTCGGCCACCAATGCTTGGCTATATGTGAGTGTCGGCATGCGCTCCGGTATGACTACCTGTGGTCGTGGGGTGGTGGGGCGCTCTGCGGTGATCATTGCTAGTTGGGCATAGAAGTGGTTGCTCTCTTCTATAGAAATATTCTTTAAATACCCCGATAAAATTTCATCACCTATGAAGAGGTTGACCCCGCCCGCTTGGGCGAAAGAAGTACGGGTTGCAGTTTCATTCGTAGGAGCTGGAGACATCCTTCGACTTACGATGCACTTTGTATAACCCGCACTCTTCAAATACGCGAGTGATTTTGACGAGAGGATACCTCTGCTTGGCCAGGCGAGATCGCTCTGAACACTCACCCCAAGAGATTGCGCTAAGCGGTTTGCACCGATCACCTGTAACGCCGCTAAAGCATTTGGTTTCTTGAGTGAGATGAAGGTAGCCAAATCCGGGTCACCGTAAGGTGCGGCATAGACATCGCGGCCCACAATTGCTCCACGGAGGCGTGCTAACCATTCAATGGCTGCACTTTGGCCAACTCCGTCACTGCCATCAAGTAAGGAGTAACCCTTACTCATCGCTTCTACGCTTTCAATTAACTCGGCATCGATGTACCACGTGAAGTTCCTTCCTTCAGCTGCGGTGAGCATACGACCAAGGCGGCCTTGAGGGAGCAAACTTGTAGCGAGTACATCATCCATAAATGCACCCTCGATATTTCTATGCGGAGTATCTAGTATTGGCCATATCCAGGAAACAGGAGTGGGTGCTACACCCTGATTCCCTTTACCGATGAGAAAGAAAGGAACTTTCGCGGGCTTTCCACCTATAGTGGAAATCTCTGCAAGATAACCCCTTATTTCCAAGGATTTTTGTGGTGCATCAGGAATTTCTATGCGTACTCGAAAGGGATTAATCTTCTCTAAATCTGCACTGCCGCTCTTAGCAAGTACTACCTGAGATGCGATTGAAGGATTCTTCTCAAATGCCAATAGTTCACTTCGAGAGTTAAACACATTGGGAGTGCGCAAGATGCGCACACTCCATGACTGGGCTCTATCAGGTGAGGTCAACTCAAGACTGATGCTAGCTAGTGAAGTTGAGCTGGCTTGCGCAATATTTGCAAACGCATAATTAATGGTAGACGTCGCTGCATGCACTGGTTGCAGATTAAATTGAGTAGAGATGAGGAATATGAGAGCGAGGAAGACTCTCCTCATTAGATTAAATTCTTTAGATCGCCAAAACTTGCTATGAGTTTACGTTCGTCTGAGTAAGCCAAGCGCTTGGAAACTTCTACAAGTGGAAACCATGCAACCTCATCAACTTCATTCTGTTGAGGAGCTAACGTCCCGCCTGTCATCCGGAAGAGATAGTGATGCACTGTTTTATGA
>CAIMVH010000005.1 GCA_903844855.1 uncultured Actinomycetes bacterium
ATGTCGCCTTGCGTCATGGCGGCCGCAAATGCCCATGTTCCTGAAACCACTCGATCAGGGATGGTGCGGTGTTGAGTAGGGTGTAATTCGCTTACTCCGTAAATGGTAATGGTGGGTGATCCTGCGCCTTCAATCTTTGCCCCCATGCCTATAAGCATGTTCGCAATATCGACGATCTCTGGTTCGCGAGCGGCGTTATCAATGCGAGTAGTGCCCTTGGCAAGTACCGCGGCGGTGAGTAAATTCTCGGTAGCGCCCACGCTGGGAAAATCAAGGAAGATATCGGCACCCTTCAATCCTTCTGGTGCACGCGCAATGACGAACCCGTGCTCCACCACAATTTTGGCTCCGAGTTGCTCAAGACCTGCGACATGGAAGTCGAGACCTCGAGAGCCGATGGCATCGCCGCCGGGGAGTGCGACTTCGGCTTCACCACAGCGGGCAACCAGTGGGCCTAAAACATTGATAGAAGCGCGCATCTTGCGCACGAGGTCGTAATCGGCGCGATGGTCGGGGCGCTCGGGGACCGTGATGGCGACAGAGTCGCCAGAAATGGTTACCTGGCATCCGAGCCGGATGAGTAACTCGGCCATGGTTGAGACATCAAGGATCGCTGGGACGTTGGTGATCTCTGTGGTGCCGGTGGCCAGCAAAGAGAGCGCCATGAGCTTGAGGGCCGAGTTCTTAGCTCCAGAGACGCTGACCTCGCCCTGGAGGCGGGCTCCGCCTTGGACCCGCAAAGGGAGGGAATCAGGGTTCTTCGGCACGACACCATCGTAGAGGTCGGACTAGGCTCCTCTCATGGTCAACTTGACGCGTATTTATACAAAGACTGGCGATGACGGCACTACTTCTCTCGGGGATATGAGCCGCACGAGTAAGAACGACCCTCGACTTGAGGCATATGCCACCGTCGATGAGGCGAATTCACAAATCGGCGTGGTGCTCTCCTTTGGCACCTTCCCAGAAGATATTCGTTCGCTTCTGGTCCGTATTCAAAACGATCTTTTCGATGTGGGAGCTGATCTTTGCACCCCGGTTGTCGAAGCACCGAAGCACGAGCCGCTGCGAGTCATCGAGTCGCAAGTAGATGCTCTCGAGAAGGCTATCGATCACTACAACGCTGCACTTGAACCATTGCGCTCATTTATCTTGCCTGGCGGCAGTAATGAAGCGGCGCTCTTGCACGTGGCACGCACTGTCGCGCGCCGCGCTGAACGTCGCACCTGGGCGGCGATACACGCATTTGGAGGTGGCGTAAACCCACTTGCAGCGAAGTACCTCAACCGCCTTTCAGACTTACTCTTCGTACTCGCGCGCGCTTCTAACACTAAGAAGGGTGACGAGCTCTGGATCCCTGGAGCTAATCGCTAGTAAGGATTTCTTCCGCTCGCTTCTGATCTTTCGGGAAGACAAAGAGTCGAGCACCGTCCAAGGTGTCACTGAGGGAAGCCTTAATTCCGTGTTCTAATAATTTAAGGCGAAGCATTTCACCTTCGATGTGGCTCGCTGGCTTCGAGACGGGGACAAGAAGTCCATACTCTTGCTCACTTCCCACTTTCTTGGGGCGCTCAATCAAAGACTTCCCACGCGAAAACGTCCACTTGAGTAAGAGGATCAACACAAGCACCACAAAGAAGCCAGCGAAGGATGAGATGAAAGCTCCGTTGTTGATTCCTCCCAGCACTCCTCAAAGATGCCCTAATCTAAGTAGACTCGCCACTTGAAGGAGGATCAATGAAGATCTCGAAGGTGGCAGTGATCGGGGCCGGCCTCATGGGTTCCGGAATAGCCCAGGTATCTGCGTTGGCAGGAATGCAGGTGAAGGTCTATGACAATGCTGATCTCGTTCGTGGGCAATCACTCCTTGATGAGAGTTTGGCCCGTTTTGTCAAAAAGGGCACCGTCACAGCTGCCGCGGCGGCGGATGCGCGAGCGCGAATTGAATTTACTGATGATCTTTCGCACGCAGTGAGGGAGTGCGACATTGCGATTGAGGCAGTCTTTGAGAACTTAGAAGCAAAACAAGAGATTTTTCGCAGACTCGACGAGCTCTCGCCAACTCGAGCAATTCTCGCTTCAAATACCAGCGCCCTTCCCATCACTCAAATTGCTAGCGTGGTGAAAGATCCGTCACGAGTGGTGGGCACTCACTTCTTCTCTCCAGTTCCAATGATGAAACTCTGTGAATTGGTGCGCGGGAAAGAGACGAGCGATGCCACTTTACAAGTCGCTCGGGAATTTGCTGAATCGATTGGCAAAGAGTGCATTGTCGTCAATCGTGATATCGCTGGGTTCGTCACGACGCGACTTATCCTCACGCTTATGTTTGAAGCTGCACGTTTAGTTGAGTCAGGCATTGCTACAGCAGAGGATGTCGATTTAGCATGCCGATTAGGCTTTGGACACGCGATGGGTCCACTTGCGACGGCAGATTTAACCGGGCTCGATGTAGTAAAAAATGGATCATTAAATGTTCTTGGTGAGGGAGACACAATTGAACCCGCTGAACATTTCTTGGCACCACAGATAATTAACGATCTGGTCGCGCAGGGCAAACTCGGTCGGAAGAGTGGATCGGGTTTTCATACTTACTAACGCGAGCGTTCCCAACGAAATGTCTTGAGTGCAAGAACGAGTCCAATGGCTATCCAAATAGTCAGCATCAGAGCCACCCGACCATGCTCCCAACTCTTGGCTACTTCCTGCGAAGCAAAGCTCTCTGGAAGGAAGACTGAACGCATTCCCTGAGTGAGCCACTTCAGCGGGAATATTGAGGCAACATTTTGCATCCAGCTGGGTAGTTGATTGAAGATGAAGAATACGCCGCTGATGAATTGCAGAACAAGCACGATGGGGGTGACCATCGCACTCGCTCCACGCCCGCTGCGAGGAACGCTTGAGAAAGCAATACCGAGAAGCGTGGATCCTGTGATGCCGAGAAGTGTTACCCACGTGAAGGTGACCCAACGCCCCAGATCGGTGGGTAGTTGCACGCCGAACATCAGAGCGCCGACAACCAGCAGCAAGACGATTTGTACAATCATGCAGGCAAGTACGGAGAGAATTTTTCCGATGAAGTAAGAAGTTGGTGGCATTGGAGTTCCGCGGAGACGTTTGAGTGTGCCATCATCGCGCTCCAGCGGAATCATGATGGCAAGTTGTTGAAATCCGGTGTTTATTAAACCAGAAGCAATCATGCCAGCGACGAAGTACTGGGAGAAAGTGACGCCAGGAGCAATGGTGTTTTTGAAGACCGAGCCAAAGATGAGCAGAAGTAATACTGGAAAAAGTAGAGTAAATACCACTGACTCTCGTTGGCGGAGAAATTGGCGAATTTCTAGATTACCTCGGCTGACGCCAATCTTAAAAGTATTCATCCTTGGCCTTCGATCATTGAAATATAGATATCTTCAAGAGTGGGTCTACTCACGGTGAGATCGGGGATCTCCCCAGTGAAACGTGTCCCCAAGGAACGTAAGAATTCGGTGGGGGAGTCGGTGCGCTCTTCTTGTGCACTTCCGTTCTCACTCCACCGCACTATTACCTTTGCGCTATCTCGGCCACCGAGAGTGGCTGGTGTAGCTACTTCGATGATACGACCGTGATTGATCACACCAACTCGATCAGCGAGAGCTTCGGCCTCGTCTAAATAGTGAGTGGTGAGCAAGATGGTGGTGCCATCAGCGCGCAATCCTCGGATTAAATCCCAAAAGGCGCGTCGAGCTTCTGGATCGAAGCCGGTAGTAGGCTCATCGAGAAAGAGTAGTTCTGGATTACCAAGGATTCCTAGAGCAACATCGAGTCGTCGCCGCTGGCCACCGGAGAGTTCACGGCCTCGTGCTTTACGCTTCTCCTCTAGCCCTACAGCGTTGATGACCTCATCTACATTGCGTGGATTTACGTAGTAGTCAGAAAAGAAGTTGAGGATTTCTTCAACAGTAATCTCAGCTGCATCATTATTGCTCTGAAGCACAATGCCGATCTTGTTTCGCCATGAGAGCCCCGCTTTAGAGGGATCTTCACCGAGCACTGACACGGTTCCGCCGTCACGATCGCGGTACCCTTCGAGAATTTCGATCGTAGTCGTTTTCCCAGCTCCGTTAGGACCGAGCAACGCAAAGACTTCGCCGGTTCGTACATTGAGGTCTACGCCAGCTACCGCGTGAGTCTCTCCATAAGTTTTGATGAGACCGCGTATCTCGACTGCGTTATTCACCCCTGTATGCACTCCTGTATTCACCGGACCACTCTACCCGGAGGTAGAGTGGCATCGTGAGTCCTAGAAAGCATCGTCGCGCCGAGAGCGGCGAACCGCCAGTTGCCATGGGCAATAATGAGTGGACTGAAGAACATCCAGATGGGCTCTATCGAGTGCGCTCGCTCACAGGTTCCTCATCGAGTAAGCCTTATCGGTGTCCGGGATGCGATCAGATAATTCCTTTAGCAACTCCACACATCGTTGCCTGGTTAGAAGAAGACGAAGCCCTACAGGCGGGCGCTGATTTCAGGCGCCATTGGCATAAAGCTTGCTGGACAAAGAAGAACACCAGGCGGCCGAATCAACGCTAGATTTACTTCATGTCCTCATACGAAAGTTTACCGGAAGTACTTCCCGCTCCCGTCGACGATGGACTTGCAGATCACTTAGTAGGTATGGCGTTGCCACCACTTTCATTACTTGGCACCGACGGCCAGAACTGGTCGTTTGCCGAATTCGCATCGCCCACAACTGTCATTTATGTCTATCCGCGCAGCGGTGTACCAGGAGTTCCCCTTCCGCAAGGGTGGGACCTCATTCCTGGTGCTCGTGGCTGCACACCGGAGTCATGTGGATTCCGCGATCACTTCAGTGAGTTGGCGAAATTGGGAGCTGATGTTTTCGGACTCTCAAGTCAAGACCACGATTACCAAAAAGAATTGGTTGAGCGTCTTGAACTACCATTTCCAATCTTGAGTGATCCTAATTTGGAAATGAAGAAAGCTTTGCGCTTACCCATGTTTATGGCATTGGGTATGGAACTCTATTGCCGCCTCACGCTTATTATTCGAAATGGGAAGATCGTGCACACCTTCTATCCCATCTTTCCGCCAGATACTCACGCTGGCGACGTGGTTGAGTGGCTCGCAAAAAACCCAGCCTAATCTGCGAGGTTAAAAGAGACGCAACTTGCCGTCATCGATTTCTCGGAGTGAATCGTAATCAAAGACTTTGCACTCGATTCCACGGTCAGAGGCAAGAGTCTTTGCTTGCGGCTTGATCTCTTGTGCCGCAAAAATGCCTCGTACCGGAGCAATCGCCGGATCTCGATTCATGAGATCGAGATAGCGAGTCAACTGTTCAACTCCGTCGATCTCTCCGCGTCGTTTAATCTCAACTGCCACATACCCTCCGTGATGATCACGCAGCAAAAGATCAACTGGGCCGATTGCAGTGGGATGTTCGCGGCGCACAAGAGTCCAACCTTCACCAAAGACTTGGGGACGCTCAGAGAGGAGAACCTGCAAGTGAGCTTCCACCCCATCTTTAACGAGGCCGGGATCTTCTCCAAGTTCGTGTGCAGAATCGTGAATAACTTCGTGCAAGGTGATCTCTAACTTCTCACCCGCCTTGTTAGTGACTTCCCAAATATTTTCGCGCTCTACCAGAACGCAAGGAGGGCTCATCCAGTTGAGTGGCTTATAGGAGCCACCGTCAGCATGTACAAGCACACTGCCGTCGGCTTTCACCATAAGAAGACGTATTGCTTCATCGAGCCGGGCATCGAGGCGTCCGGCGTAGACCACTGTGCAACGAGCAACAACAAGGCGCATAAGTTCGATTAACGCCCGAAGAGGATCTTGATAAGCCCAGCGATGATGTTATCGGTCTTCTTTGTGCGGTGGAAAGTGGTGAATTGAATGGGTGATTTGAATCGCGGCTTGATGACAGAGCGCGCGTAGGTGAATTCACGTAGGCCTTCCGGTCCATGGATGCGGCCATACCCGCTATCGCCCACTCCACCGAAGGGCACGGAGGGAACGGCAGCGAAGGCGAGCACCGAATTGACGCTCACCATCCCTGCGTGAAGTTGTGATGCAATTTCCGAGCCGTGGCGCTTTGACCAGACCGACGCGCCAAGGCCGTAGCGGAGAGCATTAGATTTTGCGATGGCCTCTTCCATACTCTTCACCTTATTGATGACCAAGGTGGGCCCGAAGGTTTCTTCGGTAACTGCCGTGGAATCTTCTGGAACTTCGGAGAGAATGACGGGCGAGACAAAGGGGGCTTGCACTGATTCACGCCCACCTATCAGCGCGACACCACCTTTGTTCAACGCGTCGTCTATGTGTGAAGCGATGATTCCAATTTGCGAAGGCATCGTGGCCGCTCCGTAGGAAGTTCCTGCCTTCACACTCTTTGCTTGAGCCGTGATCAAGCGAATGAATTCATCAGCCACTTTTTCATGAACGTAGACGCGCTCTGCGGCAATACACGTTTGTCCTGCGTTAGACATGGCTGCCCAGAGAGTATTCTCGGCGGCGTCTTTGACGTTTGCATCAGCAGCGATGATCACCGCATCTTTTCCGCCGCACTCAGCAATGAGTGGTTTAAGTGACTCGGCACAAGTAGCAGCAACTTTCTTTGCAGTGCGCGTGGAGCCGGTAAAGGCAATCTTGTCGACGGTGCTCTTGCACAATTCTTCACCAGTCATCGCTTCGCCAGTGATGGTTTGTAAAAGGGCGTGTTCTGGAACAATTTCTCGCAGCGTACTAGCTAGCCATACTCCGACACCTGGCGTGTACTGGCTAGGTTTAAAGACCACAGCATTTCCGGCTGCGAGTGCGTATGCAATCGAACCCATCGGAGTGAAGATGGGATAGTTCCATGGACCGATGACGCCAACCACACCAAGGGGAGCGTGTTCCACGGTGGCACTCATGTTCATCATCAAAAGACCGGGAGAGCGTCGACTTGGTGCGAGATAGCGACCGGCATTCTTCGCCGCCCACGCCAGGTGGTCTACCGCCAAGGTAATTTCCAATCGAGCATCACTCTCTGGTTTTCCACCTTCGGCGACAATCAACGCAGCAGCTTCATCGATGCGCGAAACGATGAGACGGTTCCAGGCAAGGAGCGTGGCGGTGCGTTGGCGAGGAGTGCGGGCGCTCCACCAAAGGGCAGCTGAGCGGGCGGCTGCGACGGCTGTTGCGACCTCGGTGGGTCCGGAAATGGGATAGCGGGCAAATTCCGCTCCCGTGGCGGGAGAGTGCGTGGAGAAGGTTGAATCCGTGCTCTGAAGCGTCATGGACTCATTCTCACGGTTTCTACGGAGACTTTCCAGGCAACGGAGCGGGATAATGGTGCCAATGAGCGAGTCAGTAGAAATCCGGGCAAATACCGCCCTCCCCGCGATCCGCCAACCCATCACCCTGACTACCTCAGATGGTCTACACCTGGTGGGCGAATTGGCACTGCCCGCAGGGCGCGCTCCCGTAGCCACCATGATCGCCCTCCATCCGCTACCGACACATGGCGGCATGATGGATAGCCATATCTTCCGCAAGGCAGCATGGCGTCTTCCAGCATTAGCCGATGTTGCAGTCCTTCGATTTAACACTCGGGGTACAGAATCTGCCGGCGGCAAGAGCGAAGGAGAATTCGCGAACGCGACTACGGAACAATTCGATGTAGAAGCTGCCGTGCAATTCGCGATTGATGCTGGGCTGCCACAGATTTGGATTGTGGGTTGGTCATTTGGTACTGATCTTGCATTGAAATTTGGATTACTTCCTGGTGTCAAAGGCGCAATTTTATTGAGCCCGCCTCTGAGATTTTCCACGGCTGCTGATTTATTGCGGTGGGAAAATGATGGACGTCCCGTGGTTGCGCTTATTCCAGAGTTGGACGATTACTTGCGACCTGAAGCTGCGAAGGAAAGTTTCTCACCACTTTCACAAGCGGAGTTAATTCCTATAACAGGAGCTAAACACCTTTGGGTAGGTGAGCCTTCGGTGTATCGAGTACTCAGTGAAATAGTGCTACGACTTAACCCCGACTCCACACCGCTACCTCGCACCTGGGATGGACCGTACGAAACCGTGGTTGATTTACCGCCAGCTCGATAGCGCTCTACCGGATATTAAGATTAATTCTGTGCAGCGCGTGGAATAGCAACCTGATTGATGATGAGCAGAATGGCTGCCGCAGTCGGAATAGCGAGCAAACCACCGAGCAAACCGAGGAGTGAACCACCAATCAGCGCGGCGATAATAGTGACTATTGCCGGTACCGAGACGGAGCGCTTCATAATCTTTGGGTAGATCACGTAGTTTTCAATCTGTTGATAGATAACATAGAAGATGAGAATGATGATTCCGCTCTTCGTGTCAGAAACAAAACCTACGATGGTTACAACCACCGCGCCTAGGGTGGCTCCGATGAGTGGAATCAAATCGCAGAGAGCTACCACCATGGCAAGTGAGAGTGCGTATGGCAAACCAAGAGCTAATGCAGCAATGAAAGTGGCAACTCCAGCAATGCCAGCGACCACGAGTTGGCCACCAACATATCCGCCGATGCGTACCAAGATTTCATCAGAGATTTTGGTGAATCTCTCACGGCGAGAGGCTGGTACCAAGCTGTAAGCAATCTTGGTGAATTTTGGAAGTGCCGCTAAGAAGTACAAAGTAAGAATGAAGATAGTAGCTGCGGAGAAGAGACCCGAGAAAATCGACTTTCCTACTCCGATTACTCCTCCGAAGGCGGAGATCACCAATTTTCCATCCTGCACTTGGGTGGAGAGCTTTTCTTTTGCGTTATCGATGAATTGATAGTTCTTATCTAGTTTGGCAATAGTGGGATTTGTAGCAATGCGATCGAGGTACTCAGGTGCATTCTGCACAAGTTGTGTCGTTTGCTTATAGATCGGAGGAGCCACTGCTGCGGTAAATCCGCCGACTACCAATACGAAGATGAGTGTGATTGATAAGACTGCCCCCGAGCGCTTAAGGCCACGTTTGCGAAGCGCCTCGACCGCAGGATTCAGGCCAACTGCAAGGAAGAGAGAGATGAGTATGAGTACCAGCACTTGGCTGGCGCTCTGCACAGCCTTAATGACCAGATACGCAGTGGCAACACCCAGAGTGGCAATGAACCCGAAGAGAAAGGGATGTGAACGATTGAGTGGTGCTCCCGGAGTGCCGTAGCGATCGCTATCCATGCCCCAAGGGTAGCGAACTACTCGACCTGCGGGCCCTTTACGTTCCAGACAGAGCGTGAAAGGAAGGGCGGGATGAGGGAGAGGGCAGCCACGAGGGCCATCCACGGCAATATGGTCGAGGGGCCAAAGTGCTTGGCTCCCCAGCCGGCGAAGATTATTCCCACGGGGATGGCAACCATAGATCCGAACCAATCGTAAGAAGAGACGCGGCTCAGTTTCTCGCGGGCAACTTCACGCTGAAGCGCACCATCCCAGGCAACTCCAAATATGTCCATGGAGATGCCCGCTAACGCCGCACCAATCGCGAGCACATAAAGGGGTGCTGGAAACGAGAAGAGCATGATGAATATTGGGAATGCGAAAGAGGAGAGCGATGCGGTGATGAGTGGTCTGCGATATTTTAAACGGAGCGCAATCACAGTGCCAATTAATGCACCAAGGGATCCGCACATCGCGATGAGGGCCCATCCTTTTGCCCCTCCTAAGTCGCTCTTGGCGATCACGGGACCAATCACATCTATCGTCCCGGCATACATGGAATTCATGATCATGTAGCAGACAACGATAATGACTACCCACGGGTAGGAGATAAATTCTTTCCAGCCGTTCGTGAGATCCTTGATTGCACTTTCGCCACTGCCTGGAAGTTGATGCACTTTAATTCCAGAAACGATGAGCGCGCTAGCTACGAATCCCGAGCCCACTATGAACATGGTTCCGGCATTCCCTAGTGTGACAATCATCAGACCTGCGATACCGGCGCCGCCTACGCGAGAGAGATTGATGACAAGCCGGAAGAGACCGTTAGCGCTCTGTCGTTGTTGCTCGGGAACAGTGTCGGCAATCAAAGCAGTGAAGACTGGAAATCCAAGACCAGATCCGAGGCCAGTGAGTGCAGCGCCGATGCAATACGCGCCAACGTGTGAGACATGCATTGAAAGCATGATTCCGAGTAGGAACATGCCGACAGACGCCGTGCTGCCGCCGAGAACTAACGTGCGCACGCGAGACCATCGGTCAGCTAATACTCCACCCATGAGGATGGCGGTGAGTTGTGGAATAACCACGCAGACTTCCACGAGTGCAAGATCTTGCGAGTCTCCCCCTGGTAAATCGAGAATAGCGAATGCCATCGCGATAGGTGCGATAGATCCGTTAACAACGGTAAGAGCCCGCGCGATAAAGAATCGACGTAGATTAGGAATCTGGAGAACTTCAAAGTCAGAACGGTGCATTAATGCGCCGCGGGTTGAACAAGTTCGACTAGCACCCCACCCGCATCTTTGGGATGAATAAAGTTGATCAGACTGCCTGCCGTCCCGCGACGTGGAGATTCATAGAGCAGGCGCATTCCTCGTTCGCGCACTGATGCGCAAGCAATTTCGATATCGGTAACTCGATAAGCAAGTTGTTGGATCCCTGGACCACTTTTATCGAGAAAGCGCGCAATGGCGGATTCAGGCGTGAGTGGCGCCAAAAGTTGGAGCTTCACCTCGTGTGAGGCCGGGCCCACCTGAATCATGGCCTCAGCAACACCCTGTTCTTCGTTGACCTCGCGATGAGCCACTTCGAATCCGAATTTCTCTTGATAGAAGGCGATAGCGACCTCAAGGTCAGGGACGGCAATTCCAATGTGATCTACGCCAATAATCCCGGGGAGTCGAACGGGGGAGCCCGAAGGGCCACTGCTCTGAGTGCTCATAACGGGTATCGTGTCAGATAAAACCACCTGCATCACGTCACCGGGAGTAGAAGCCATGACCACATCCGTTATCGTCGCCGGAGCCCGCACCCCTATGGGGCGCTTTAATGGCTCACTCAAGGGCTTTACCGCTACCGACTTGGGCGGCATCGCTATCAAGGGCGCGCTCGCGAAAGCCGGGATCTCGGGCGACCAGGTGGATTACGTCATCCTCGGTCAGGTGCTGCAAGCCGGCGCTGGCCAAGCACCTCCGCGCCAGGCCGCGGTGAAGGGTGGCATTCCGCTCAATGTCGCTGCGCTGCTGATCAACAAAGTCTGTCTCTCGGGCCTTAATGCGATTGCGCTCGCGGATCAATTAATCCGTGCGGGTGAATTCGACACGATCGTGGCTGGTGGAATGGAGTCGATGACGCGCGCTCCGCACCTCCTCATGGGCTCGCGCGAGGGATTCAAGATCGGGAATGTCACGATGGAAGATGCACTCTTTCATGACGGTCTTTACTGCTCCTTCGATAAGTGCCTCATGGGTGAATCAACCGAGTCTTACAACGGGCGTTACGGGCTTACCCGCGAAGATCAAGATCAATTTGCGATGCACTCGCACCAAAAGGCGGCTGCAGCCACGGCGGCGGGTGTTTTTAATGACGAGATTATTCCGATGGAAATTTCTCAAGGCAAGGGCGCTACCACGACGCTTGCACATGACGAAGGCATTCGCGCAGACACCACGATGGAGACGCTAGGTAAGTTGCGTCCAGCCTTTAGCGCTGAAGGAACGATCACGGCAGGTTCAGCATCACAGATTTCTGATGGCGGTGCGGCTGTTGTGGTGATGAGCAAAGCCAAGGCAGAAGCACTGGGCCTTGACTGGCTCTGTGAGATTGGTGCACATGGTGTGGTGGCTGGACCAGATACTTCGCTACACGCGCAACCTGCAAATGCTCTGGAAAAAGCATTGAAGCGTGAGGGCATGAAGGTAAGCGAACTCGACATCCTAGAAATCAACGAAGCTTTTGCTGCAGTTGGTTTGGTGTCAACTCGCCAACTTGGAATTGATCCAGCAAAAGTGAATCCACATGGCGGTGCAATTGCTGTGGGTCACCCCGTCGGAATGTCTGGTGCACGTTTAGCACTCCACATTGCTCTTGATTTGAAGAAGCGCGGTGGTGGCGTTGGTGCCGCAGCGCTCTGTGGCGGCGGCGGACAAGGCGATGCACTGATCCTTAAGCGGGCGTGATTGCCATAGATACTTCAGCGTTGGTAAGTGGTGCGCGTGACGGAAATATCCGCTCACTCGCGCGCCTTATTTCGCTGATTGAAGATGGATCAGAGTCGCTGCCAACCATCATGAAAGAGTTAAAGCCTCACGGCGCTCGCGTTATCGGCATCACCGGTTCACCAGGGGTCGGAAAGTCAACGCTCACCTCTGCACTTATCAAGTCGCTCCGCGAAAAGGGTCACAAAGTAGGTGTGATTGCGATTGATCCTTCGTCACCGTTTACTCAAGGTGCAGTTCTTGGCGATCGCATTCGCATGCAAGATCATTTTCTTGATGACGGAGTTTATATTCGTTCAATGGCAACCCGCGGCCATCTAGGTGGGCTGGCCGCTGCAACTCCGCAAGCAATTCGTGTCCTTGATGATGCAGGTTTCGACACCATTTTGGTAGAGACCGTCGGCGTGGGACAGAGCGAAGTGGAAATCGTCAGCCATGCAGATACCACAATGGTGGTACTCGCTCCAGGCATGGGCGATGGAATTCAAGCGGTGAAAGCTGGTCTGCTAGAAATCGGTGACATCTATGTCATCAACAAGGCAGATCGCGACGGCGCTGAAGTAACTTCACGAGAATTGCGAAATGCACTTGCACTTGCGCCACAAGATCCAGAGAGAGAAATATTGTTGACGTCAGCCGATCGCGGAATGGGAATTGAAGAGTTAGTGTTAGCCATTGACCGCCACCGTCTCTATTTAGCGGAGAGCGGACTCCTTGAAGGTCGTCGTATAGACCGAGCCTCACTCGAAGTGGAGCATCTCGCGTCGGCCAAGTTGCGCGCACAGATCAAAGGGGAACCACTCCGTCGACTTGCGGCGCTCGTGGCAGATGGGAAAATGGATTCATATACGGCAGCCGATCAACTTCTTGCGCAGGAGCGAAATAAGTGAACCAGCCTCCCAAGTTGCCGGCTTCTTTTGCCAGCGCGGTCGATCTCAGTTCGTTAAATCGCCCCAAGCCAGCCCCGCGTCCTGAAGGCGTCCCACAGAGTGCATTTGTGATTGATGTAAATGAAGAGAACTTTGAAGCACTTGTCATGGAGCAATCCAAGAATGTACCGGTGGTACTGGATTTCTGGGCCGAGTGGTGTGGACCATGCAAGCAGCTCTCACCGATATTGGAGAAACTTGCCGAAGAGGGGAATGGCACGTGGTTGCTAGCGAAGGTTGATACTGAAGCCGCTCCACGTCTGGCAGAAGCGTTCCGAGTGCAATCCATTCCCACAGTTATTGCCGTGATTAATGGACAGATCGCCCCACTCTTCCAAGGAGCGGTACCTGAGCAACAAGTGCGCGAAGTTCTTGTCAAACTACTCGAAATCGCTGCCGAACAAGGGCTTACCGGAACTCTGGGAGCTGAGCCCGCCGAAGCAAAAGTTGAGGGCGACGAAGAAGAGATCGACGCCGATGAGGCGGAAGCACTCGATGCGATTGATCGTGGCGATTATGAGAGTGCGCGCATTTCGTATCAAAAGTTGCTCGTCCGCAAACCCACGGATGTGTACGCAAAGATTGGCTTAGCTCAAGTGGAATTGCTGGCCCGCGTGAAGGGCTTGGATTTTAATGCTGTGCGAGCTGAGGCGGCTGCACAACCAGAAGATGTGGATGCCCAAATCCGATGCGCCGATGTCGACATGGTTGGTGGCCATCTGGAAGATGCCATTCTTCGACTAGTTGATGCGGTGCGCGTAACTTCTGGCGCTGAGCGGGCAAAAGCCAAAGATCATTTGATCTCACTCTTTGACCTTGTTGATCCCAGTGATCCGCGGATCGTTAAAGGTCGTACGTCACTTGCGAACGCCCTCTTCTAAAGCTGAGCGATCAGCCAGAGCCTTCGGTATTTCCTGGATCAGCTGCGCTCACGTCGTGAATGGCGTACTTCTCAAGCGCGCTCTTCACTACTGAGATATCTACTTCGCCCAATCGATTGAGTTCGTAGAGTGCGGCAACCGCAATGGATTCGCCATCTACTCGGAAGTGACGACGAAGCGCTCCTCGAGTATCTGAAAGTCCGAAGCCATCAGTGCCCAGTGAAATGAATTCACCTTCTACCCATGGCGCAATTTGATCTTGTACTGCGCGCATGAAATCGCTGACCGCTACGACTGGTCCTGAGGATCCTTGCATTTGCATTGTGACAAAAGCTTCTTGGCGGCCCTCTTCAGGATGGAGCATGTTATGTCGATCAACTTCGAGACCGTTTCTGCGTAACTCGTTCCATGAAGTCACTGACCAGACGTCGGCAGAGACGCCCCAATCGTCGGCAAGTAATTGCTGGGCTTTCAGTGCCCAGTTAACAGCTACGCCGGAGGCGAGGAGTTGGGCCTTCTTGGAATGAGAGGTGGCAGCCGGTGCGTACTTATAGATGCCACCAAGAATTCCGGCCACATCGACATTTGCAGGTTCGGCTGGTTGCACGTATGGCTCGTTGTATACGGTGAGGTAGTAGTAAACGTTCTCTGAGTTTTCGCCATACATCCGGCGGAGACCATCTTTGAAGATGTGCCCAATTTCGTATGCGAATGCCGGGTCGTAGGAAACAACGGCTGGGTTAGTAGAGGCGAGCAGATGTGAATGACCGTCTTCGTGTTGCAAGCCTTCACCATTGAGCGTGGTGCGTCCGGCAGTGGCGCCAAAGACGAAACCACGTGTCAACTGATCGGCTGCTGCCCAGAAACTATCTCCAGTACGTTGGAAGCCGAACATTGAATAGAAGACGTAAACTGGAATCATCGGTTCACCGTGTGTGGCGTATGAAGTGCCGACAGCAGTAAAGGATGCGACAGAGCCAGCTTCGTTAATGCCTTCGTGAAGAATGACACCTTGCTTGGATTCCTTGTAGGAAAGCATTAAGTCACGATCGACAGACGTGTACGTCTGACCGTGTGGTGAATAGATCTTCTGGGTCGGGAAGAGTGAATCCATTCCGAATGTGCGCGCTTCGTCAGGAATGATGGGAACGATGCGCGGCCCAATCACTGGATCTTTGAAGAGATCCTTGAGCATGCGTACAAATGCCATAGTGGTAGCCACTTCTTGCTTACCCGATCCGCGAGTAACGGATTCATAAACAGAATCATCAGGTTGGGCCAACGCCTTGGGGCGCACAATGCGACTGGGCAGCGGTCCGCCAAGCTTTGCACGACGTTCCATCATGTACGCGTACTCGGCAGAGTCTTTGCCCGGGTGGTAGTAAGGCGGGGTGTACTTATCAAGTTGATCATCGCTAAACGGAATTCCGAGACGATCACGGAAAGTCTGAATATCTTCCAAAGTAAGTTTCTTCATTTGGTGTGTGGAGTTGCGACCCTCAAAGTGCGGCCCTAGTCCCCAGCCCTTGACGGTCTTCGCCAAGATGACCGTGGGTTGACCCTTATGTGCCATCGCGGCCGAGTAGGCGGCGTAGAGCTTGCGATAGTCGTGGCCACCACGACGCAGCCCCCACACCTTTTCGTCATTCCATCCTTCAATAAGTTTGAGCGCGCGTGGATCGCGACCGAAGAAGTTTTCGCGCACAAATGCGCCACCTTCGGCTTTGTATGTTTGGAAATCACCATCAGGGGTGACGTTCATGAGGTTTACGAGTGCGCCTTCGCGGTCTTGGGCAAGCAGTGGATCCCACTCTCGACCCCACACGACCTTGATGACGTTCCAACCTGCACCGCGGAAATAAGATTCCAGCTCTTGAATGATTTTTCCGTTACCGCGCACCGGACCATCGAGGCGTTGCAAGTTGCAGTTAACAACGAATGTGAGATTGTCGAGTTCTTCGCGTGCAGCTAAACCAATAGCACCGAGGCTCTCTACTTCGTCGGTCTCGCCATCGCCGAGGAAAGCCCATACATGTTGGTCGCTCGTGTCTTTAATTCCGCGGGCCTGCAAGTAACGATTGAAGCGGGCTTGATAAATGGCATTGAGCGGCCCCAGACCCATAGAGACCGTGGGGAATTCCCAGAAATCTGGCATGAGACGTGGATGCGGATATGACGAGAGACCACCGGCTGGATGTGAAAGCTCTTGGCGGAATCCATCGAGTTGATCTTCGCTGAGTCGGCCTTCAAGAAATGCGCGGGCATACATGCCGGGGCTTGCATGACCTTGATAGAAGATTTGGTCGCCGCCGCCAGGATGATCCTTGCCGCGGAAGAAGTGATTGAAACCCACTTCGTAGAGCGATGCTGAAGATGCGTAGGAGCTGATGTGTCCGCCTACACCGACACCCGGGCGTTGTGCGCGGTGTACGAGCATGGCAGCGTTCCATCGCATGAAGGAGCGAATGCGGCGTTCCATTGCTTCGTCGCCCGGGAAATCGGGTTCGCGCTCAGGCGGAATGGTGTTGATGTAATCGCTATTGCGAAGGCTTGGGACGCCGACTGATTTCTCTGCCGCGCGTTGCAGGAGCGAGAGCATTACATAACGAGCACGTGTGGGCCCGGCATTTTCGAGAAGTGCATCAAAGGAGGCTCGCCACTCGGCGCTCTCTTCTGGATCAGTATCGACCAACTGGCTCGGCATGCCACCAGTGATCAGCGGATCTTGGTCTGGTCCAGAGAGTTCAAATTCAACAGCCACAGTTTTGGCGCCCTTCGGGTGAGATGGGGTCTGCCCAGCCCTTGGCGGGACCGGCGAGCGATCCAGGATCCCGGGTCACGGGAGTCTTTCGCACTCGATGCCTATCTTCCCCTAGCCAGGGTCGATTCGTCACATTAGGTGCCTTCGGCTGATGAATTCCTGGATTAATCCCAGGCTCAGATTGATTTTTACCCAGGAGGACTTGCGAAAAGCCCCAGATCTGGGTGGAGTACTCTCCAGAGGTATCGAAAACCGAAATCCAGAGTTCTAAATGAGGAGGGGATTGTGTGAGTACGGCCGCGGGCTCCGCGGGAGTAGCGAGTCGCCTAGGTGTCCTTCCCGGCGCACTCGTCATGGAAATGGGCTTTGGCTCTGATGTCGATATGGCCCTTCGCGAAGAGATTACTGCGCTCGCAGGATCTGACTTCCTCAGCGTTGAAACCGAAGAAGTTGTTGATGTTGCCCTCATTTGGTTTCGTGAAGATGACGGAGACCTCGTTGATCTTCTAGTTGATGCACTTACCTTCTTAGCCGATGCAGGAGCTATCTGGGTGATCACTCCTAAGGCCGGTCGTCCGCAACATGTGGAGCCCAGCGACATTCAAGAAGCTGCCCCCACTGCGGGCCTTTCACAAACTTCATCTTTTGCAGTTGCAAAGGATTGGACAGCAACAAAGTTCACTGCACCAAAGGCGTCTCGCCGCTAATCGCTTAACCAATCGCGGCGCTCGCCGCACAAAGGAGAAACATGGCACTTTCAGTTGGCGACATCGCCCCAGACTTCACACTCAAAAATCAGCAGACCGAAGAGGTGACGCTCTCGTCTTTCCGTGGAAAGAAGAACGTGCTCATCACCTTCTATCCTTTCTCTTTCACTGGTACTTGCACTGGTGAACTTTGTGGCCTTCGCGACGACCTCAGTTCTTTCCAAAATGAGAAGACTGAACTCCTTGCCATCTCATGCGATTCTCCTTACACACAGAAGGAATTTGCTGCCAAGGAAGGCTTCAATTTCTCTGTGCTCTCAGACTTCTGGCCACATGGCGCCGCGTCAAAGGCATTCGGAACTTTCATCGAAGAGAAGGGCTTTGCTAACCGTGGATCCTTCATCATCGACAAGGAAGGCGTACTCCGTTTTGCCCTTTACAGCGGTATGGACGCGCGAAATAACGAGGATTACAAGAAGGCCCTAGCTGCCCTCTAGTATGTTCCGGTCGCACCCACTTCGGTGGGCGCGATTAGGGTGCTTAGCTCAGCGGTAGAGCGCCTCGCTTACACCGAGGATGTCGGGGGTTCGAAACCCTCAGCGCCCACCACGCAGACCGCCACTTTAATAAGTGAGCGGAGCGTTCGGATCACTCTTCTGATGAGTGCGAATTACTTGTTCAGTGCACTCTGCTAAGTCGGCAAGTAGTTTCGCTTTAGAGATTTCATGTGGCAACGAGATTCCCATCATCATTCCGCGTGGTTGATATGAGCGGCCGAGGTACCAATCTCTTTTAGCCATCTCGTCATAGATCGCCAGGCCATCAACGTTCTCCTGGTCTGAAGGACCAAAACTAATGATGAGGGAATGTGGCGTGCTGTTAATGGTGAGTCCTGGAATTGCGTTAATGCCAGCCATAATTTCATCACGTAGGTTCATGAGGCGCTTATTCAACGCTAGATACCCGTCATGACCAAGATAGTTCATCACGGCGTATGAGCTTGCAATCGATCCGCCAGGACGAGTGCTCGCCACGTTGGGGTTTGAAAATTGACCAAGGGGCCAGTCATAGAAATTGAATGGTTGAAAAGAGGCGAGTTCGGCGTTTGCATAGAGAACGAGCGATGAACCTTTGGCCCCGAATCCGTACTTGTGCATATCGGCAGAGATCGAGCTCACTCCAGGAAGAGAGAAATCAAAGTCGGGAACTTCGTAGCCAAGTTCGCGCGCAAAGGGAGCTTGTAATCCAGCGATACACGCATCAACGTGGAGCCAGAGGTTCTTTCGTTGGGCAAGAGCGCTGAGATCGCTGACCGGATCGACTACGCCGTAAGGGAAACAGACCGCAGAGCCCACGAGTGCGATGGTGTTGGCGTTGATCGCGGCTTCCATGGCAGAAACATCTCCACGCAGGTCCGTAGCAACTGGCACGCGCACAATCGTGAGTCCTAGATACTCTGCGGCTCTATTGAAGGTGGGATGACCAGAGAATGGAATCACTACTTCGGGTGAAGTAATTTCTGGTTTATGTTTGCGTGCCCAATCGCGAGCGGCTTTCAGGGCGACAAAAATACTTTCACTTCCACCTGAGGTGATGTGCCCGACGGCCGTCTTTCCTTGCAAGAGTCCAGCGGCATAATCGATGACCGCGTCTTCCATGATCTTCAGACTTTTAAAAGTTTTGCCCGCACCCCCACCGTTTTCTTGCATGTACATCGCGTAGCTCTCGCGCTGTACTTCAAAGATGTCATCACCGCCGTACCAGACATGGAAGGCATGGCGGCCTTCCCGCCACTTCACATCGTTTGTGGAGAAGCCAGACATCTCGTCCTTGATCTCTGCCCAAGGGCGGCCATGTTCCGGTAGCGCTGGTCTCATCTCTTCTCCTCGATAGGTTCACACCCAATCTAAGGGCATGGGTCAGCGAGTGGAAAGGATCCCAGCTGGTCTCTGGTGGCCTCTGGTGGGTGGGATCGAGCTCGTGGGCGCGGTAGCCTTAAGCCAATTCCATATCGGCCCCAGGAGGTCCTCGTGAAAGCTGCGCCAGCAGATCAAGCGAAGCTACTCGATATTGCGGGCCTTGATCAGACCCTCTCCCAGCTCGCACATAAGGCCAAGTCGTTGCCGGAGCACGAAGCGATCGCCAAGGCTGGGGTCCGACTTACAGAGCTCAACAATCTTATTGTGGCAATCACCACCGAGCAGAGCGATATCAAGAAGGAATTACTTCGCGCAGATGCCGATGTTGATCAGGTACGCACTCGCGTTGCTAAGGATCAAAGCCGACTAGATGCTGGTCAAGGAAGTCCCAAGGAGCTTGAAGCTTTCCAGCATGAGTTGGTCTCACTTGGGCGCCGCCAGAATGAGCTCGAAGAGATAGAACTTGAAATCATGGAACGCATGGAGTCTGCTCAAGCACGTGAGAAAGAATTGCGTACTGAGCACGATGCGATTTCTGCTGACGTAGCTTCCATGGAATCAAAGCGCGACGGTGCGCTCGCAGCAATTTCCGGAGAAGAAATCGTCACACGCGAAATGCGCGGAATTCTTGCAAGTCAGATCGATGATGCTCTCCTTGCTCAGTACACGAAACTCAGCGAATCCATAGGCGCACCTGGTGCCGCTGCACTCCACCAACGTCGTTGCCAGGGATGCCGGCTAGAAATCAACGCGGTCGATATCGATAAGTTCCGCGCCGCGGCTGCAGATGAAGTTTTGCGCTGTGAGGAGTGCCGCCGCATTCTCGTTCGTACTTCAGATTCTGGTCTTTAATGTCTCGCTCTTTGGTAGTTACTGCAGACGGTGGCTCACGTGGTAACCCTGGCCCTGCCGGATTTGGCGCTGTAGTTATTGATGCGAAAACTGGCGAGGTGCTTAAAGAGGTAGCGGAGTCCATTGGTGTGGCCACTAACAACGTGGCCGAATACCGCGGATTAGTTGCCGGCCTTACCGCGGCACATGCCATTGATCCCGAAGCGCACATCGAAGTCCGGATGGATTCCAAACTTGTCGTGGAACAAATGTCCGGGCGCTGGCAGATCAAACATCCCGATATGCGTGAACTCGCCAAACTCGCTCGCACCATTCACCCCTACGAATTGATTAAGTTCGTTTGGATTCCGCGGGAACAGAATTCACATGCAGATCGCTTGGCTAACGAAGCTTTGGATGCTGCTGAGCAAGGCCAGGCCTGGCAGGGGAGTCCAAATGTGGATGTCCCGGCCGATGCTGCTCCGAAGAAGAATCAACTTGTGGGTCGCCTCACGAGCGGTGCACCAGTAACAACCTTGATTTTGATTCGCCATGGCGAAACTCATCTCACTCCTGAGCGCCGTTTTTCAGGCAGTGGCGGCACCAACCCTGGTTTGAGTGAACATGGTGAGTGGCAAGCGGCACATATGGCGAAGGCCGTTTGCGTTCGGGAGATTGACGTTCTCTATACCTCGCCGCTTTTGCGTGCCAAGCAAACTGCCGCGCACATCGAACAGCACGCAAAGCTAAAGGCCATCGTGGAAGATGATTTTACGGAATTGAATTTTGGGGAGTGGGAAGGTCTTAGTTTTGCAGAGGTGAAAGAGCAAGATGGTGCACGCTTGGATCGCTGGCTCGCATCGACTTCGTTACCAACGCCAGGCGGAGAATCACATGATCAAGTTTCAGCGCGTGTTATTCCTGCGATGCATCGCGTAGCCAAGAAGCATGTAGGTAAGACCGTTGCGATTGTGGCGCACGTAACCCCGATCAAGCAGATGTTGCGAGATGCGCTGGGGGCTTCGATGGAAATCATTCACCGCTTTGATCTTCATCCGTGTGGGGTTTCTGTCGTGAGTATCTGGGAGGATGGCTTTGCGCTCGTACGAGCGATGAACGACACCTCCCACCTCGCAACTCACTCTGAGTGAGGTTTAGGTGCAATGGACCCGTTAGTTCACAACGAGGGTCCATAAAGTTCCTTTAGGTTCCATTAAGGTGGTAAGTTCTGCCCAGGAAGCGAGGGGTTATGGCAATCAACGTGAAGCTATCTGAGGAATTCGTGGCAGATGCACGCCGTAATGCACAGGCGGATCATCGCTCTCTGCCAAAGCAGATCGAGTATTACTACCGTATCGGCAAGATTGCCGAAGATAATCCCGATCTCTCTTTCAAGCTCATCAGAGAGATTCTGAAGGCAATGTCCGAGGGGTCGGCGGGAGAGTACACATTCGGCGATGCTAATTCTCAAGAGCACATCCTTCCATCGAAAGTTGAAGAAATTAAGTTCGCAACAAAAAAGTGACCTCGACGTAGCGGTCAGGAGGATTCTCTTTGAACCTCGGGTCGGTAAGTTGAAACTTGGTAACCTTTCCGACGTTCGAGTACTCAAGTTCAGTATGAATCGCGAATTATGGTTATTGGCATATCAAGAATTACGTGAACAAGAAATTATGTTGCTTACTTTTGGAAGTCATGAGAACTTCTATCGAGATCTCGAAAGGCAAATTAGCGAAGGATGATATTTAGATAGTGCGGTTTCTTTGGACTGCTTGGCACTTCATGTTCCACATCAAAATTCTTGCTTAGAACTTTGGCAACTCCAGCGATACTTGTTGGCGCTTTCGATTGCAATAAGAGTTCTCGAGCCACTTCTCCGCGCGTTAACTTTGCCATATGCGAGATAACGCTTCTCTTCCCATTCTTCTCAAGGAAGACG
>CAIMVH010000006.1 GCA_903844855.1 uncultured Actinomycetes bacterium
CGCGGGAAACCGCGCACCTCGCGTTTATTATGAGGGAAGAAGTTCTGAGAATTTTGCGAGTCAAAAGTATGTGAAAAGGAGTACCCGTGAATCGAGCATTCGAAGCTGCTGAAATCAGCAAGTCATTCGGCGCTCTTCAGGTGCTCGACAATGTTTCCATCACGGTAAACGCTGGTGAATCCGTAGGTTTGCTAGGACCTAATGGCGCAGGCAAATCGACGTTGATTAACATTATTGCGGGATATGAAAAACAAGATGCCGGTCTCGTCACATTGGATGGCACGCCACTTGATGAATATGCGCCACACGTGCGTGCGCAAATGGGCGTCGCGCGCACATTTCAAGCCGGACGTCTCTTCCCACAATTAACTGTTGCAGAGAATGTTGCTCTGGGGGCACTTGGTTTGGGCCTCTCTGGAAAGATCGCCCGCCAGCGCAGTGAATATGTT
The DNA here is from genome assembly GCA_903844855.1 of uncultured Actinomycetes bacterium. Taxonomy (GTDB): domain Bacteria; phylum Actinomycetota; class Actinomycetes; order Nanopelagicales; family Nanopelagicaceae. The sequence goes on from CAIMVH010000006.1 coordinate 450, forward strand.
CTTGAAGTGCTGGGAATCACTGATCTTGAAGGCATCCCGGCCGGCGGGCTCTCACACGGGTCGGCTCGCCTCGTTGGATTAGCGCGCGCACTCGCGGCGCAACCCAAGTACTTAATTATGGATGAACCAGCCGCTGGCTTAAATGAACATGAAGTTCCTGCGCTCCTTGCTGCGCTATCAAAAGTTCGCGAAGAGACTGGGTGTGGAATGCTCCTTGTGGAGCACAACGTCGGCCTGGTGGCGCAGGCGTGCTCCCGCGTAGTGGTGCTAGCTGCTGGATCTATGATTTTTGATGGCGAGCCACAAGCGGCGCTTAATGACGAAGGTGTAAAGAGTGCTTATCTCGGAGATGCGGCATTCGGGGGTGGCCACTGATGACGCTCTTTGAAGTAAGAGATTTACGTGCGGGCTACGGAAAAGTTGATGTGCTCTTTGGGGTCTCGCTGACAGCAAGCAAGGGTGAACTTATCGGCATCGTTGGCCCTAATGGTGCTGGCAAATCCACGCTCTTCGGTGCCATCGTCGGCACGGTGGGCCTTCGCGGTGGATCAGTATTTCTCGATGGTGAAGATATTTCTGGCAAGCGGCCCGAAGATATTGTCCGCCGTGGCCTCTCACTTGTGCCAGAGGGTCGCCAAATCTTTAGTGGGCTCTCTGTCATTGAAAATCTCACTCTTGGTCTCACGGGTCGACGTGACAAACATGGAGAGAAGGGCGCCTTGGAGCGCGTTCACGATCTCTTCCCCGTACTTACTACACATCGCGATCACCAAGCCGGCATGCTCAGTGGCGGACAGCAACAACAACTCGCTATCGCGCGCGCACTGGTAGCTGATCCACGAGTGCTCTTGCTTGACGAACCGAGCCTTGGTCTCTCACCTACCGTCGTAAAAGACGTATTTGATCGCTTGATCGCGATTGCTGAATCAGGAACTGCCGTAGTGATCGTGGAACAACGTGCGCACTTGGTCACCCGTCTCGCTGAGCGGACTCATGTGCTTCGAGCCGGCAAGTTGCAAGCTACTTTGACGAAAGAGGATGCCGCTGATGAAGCCAAGCTTACAGCCGCCTACTTCGGAAATTCGGGGGAGTAGATGATTCAAGCAATTTTGGATGCTGTGAGCTTGGGTGGGGTCTATGCGCTAGCTGCACTCGGCCTGGGTTTGGTCTTTGGTGTCATGCGCTTGGTCAACTTCGCCCACGCAGAATTAATTACTGTCGCGTCCTACACCTTGGTGATGACTCATCAGTTTCCTCTGGTGGTAAGCATCGTCCTCTCGGTTGTGGCGGCTTCCTTGATGGCTCTTTTGATGGAGTTACTCGCTTATCGCCGGTTACGTGGATCAAATCCGGCAACCATGCTCATTGTTTCTTTCGGCGTGAGTGTGTTGTTACAAAAAGTGTATGAACTTGTCTTCGGCGCGCTACCTCGCTCGGCTTCGGTGGCTACTGGGCTGACAGGTGCCTTCACCGTGGGTGGCGTATCCATCACCATTGCCAGCGTGGTCACGATCGTGTTAGCAGTAGTCATTCTCTTGGCCATGGGGTATTTGATAGAGCGCACCAAGCTCGGATTGCAATTGCGGGCGGCAGCGAGTGATTTCCAAACCGCAAGATTGCTGGGAGTGCGCTCAAATCGGCTGATCGCTTCGGCTTTTGTCATCAGTGGTGCACTTGCTGCAGTAGTGGCCTTCGTGAATGTGGTGGGGAATCCGCAAGTTGACCCGCGCTTTGGTCTTGATATCACCATCCTCGCACTCGTGGGGATCGTGGTCGGTGGCATGAATAGTCTTCGCGGCTCCGCGCTCGGAGGTTTTATCGTGGGTGCGGTGCTCTCACTTCTCAATGTGATTCTGGGTAACGGTCGGGTCTATGCCTACTCATGGATGTTTGTGATTGTCATTGTGATCTTGCTTGTTCGACCTGGTGGCATCTTAAGTAAGTTCGCCACGAAGGAGCGTGTCTGATGACTACCCGCCTTCGTCTCCAAGAACTTCTTGGCCCGATTTTGATTGTCATAGCTTTTTCATATGTTGTTGGTCTGCAATCTGCTCAGGGCCTACTTATTGTGCAGAGCACTTTGGCACTCTTCGTTATGGTGTTAGCGCTTCATGTATTCGTAGGTAATTCCGGCGTGCTCTCATTCGGACATGGAGCTTTTGCCATGTTTGGCGCTTTTGCATCAGGCATCGTGACGACGCCGAGCAATATCAAAGAGAACTCCCTTCAGCTTCAAAACCTCTATCCATTCCTGGTAAACCTGAATCTGGGGATGTATCCGAGTCTCCTGCTTGCAATCGCGGCTGGTGCGCTGGTTGCTGGTCTATCAGGACTGCTCCTCATGCGCCTCAATGGCTTGGCTGCAGGTATCGCGACCTTTGCTCTTCTGGGGGTCGCCTACAACATCTTCTTCTATAACAACCGAATCGGTCCCGGCTCACAGGCGCTACTCGCGCTTCCGCCCTTTCAATTTCTCGAGGAGCCAGTTGTTCTAACGGTGATTGTGATGCTTGCGGTTTATCTCTTTGGGATCTCGCGTGCGGGTCGCACTTTGCGCGCTACCCGCGAGGATCCACTCGCAGCTCCAGCACTCGGCATTAGCATCACGCGAGTCCGATGGATTGCCTTCACGCTCTCTGGCGCGATTGCCGGACTTGGGGGAGCGATGTTCGCGCACGTAGCTGGCACCGTTCAAGTTCAGGATTACTACCTGCCGTACACCTTTATGACACTTTCAATGTTGATCATCGGCGGAAGCGCGAGTTTGTGGGGCGCTACTGTCGGCACTCTTTTGGTTACTGGCATTGGTCAAATTTTATTGATGATGGAGCAGCAGAAACCGATTCTGGGAATTGTTGTTCATATTCCCAATGGCACCCGCGCAATCGTCATTGCGCTCTCGCTGGTGGTGATGCTTCTCTGGCGTTCTGAAGGTGTAACTCAGGGGCGCGAATTCAAAATAGGAATGCCCAAACTAAGAAAGTAGCCTGTTAGCCCTTGAGTGTTTCCTCGATTTGTGCAAGATGATCCTGAATATGGTTTGTCGCTTTTGCGACAGCATCATGAAGCGAGTACTCGCCAAGCGCTGTATGCCTTCCCTTGCGACTCCACTCAGCAGATTCAATCGAATTCAATATTTCTGCAGAAGCCATTCGCGCGCCTTCGATTAAGGCCAAAGATGCATGCGCACTTCGCAATGCGTAGTGAAGCGTGTCGGGAAATACTGCCTCATTAAATGGCACCACGTCGGGCATCTCATCGCTCAAAATACTCATAAAGCGCGTAGTGAAGAATGCTTCAGCATCGGCCATGTGATGCACAATGTAAGCAGGTGACCATTGGCCAGACGACGGTGAAGTATTCATTTGCGTAGGAGAGAGATTTTTAGCGCGAGCGATGAAAATCTCACCAGACTCCCGATATGCATCGACCATTTCTTTGCTCATGCTTCTATCCTGCCATGAATCGTCCACCGTTGACGTCTAAAACGACACCGGTGATGTAGGAAGATTCATCGCTTGCCAGGAAGAGCACTGGATCTACGCACTCTTGAATACGAGGCATGCGGCCCAAGGGAATGGAATCAATCACTTCCCGGCGGTCCGCTTCAGGGAGTGCATCGAACATTCCTTGAAGGCGATCTGTGAGGAAGAGGCCTGGCGCGATTGCGTTAACGCGAATATTTTCGCCGCCGACTTCTTTAGCAAGGCGGCGCGTGAGACCGAGCAATCCCGCTTTTGCCGCTGCGTAGGGAACTCCGGTGACTGGGCTCGCACTTCGCCCGCCAATCGAAGAGAAAGTAACGATGGCACCGCGTCCCGCTTGGCGCATAAAGGGAAGTACTGCACGTGCGCAGTGGAAGGTGCCTTTGATATTTACATCGAGTACGAGATCGAGATCATCTTCGGAAATATCGTCGAGATCGCGAGGGGTGCCAAGTGACCCGCCAGCGGCAGCGATGAGAGTGTCGATCGGACCAAGTTCAGCGGCCAGTGATTCAACTGCGCTCGCCACCGCCTTCCCGTCGCGGACATCAACGGTGCGCCCAGCGGCCCTGAATCCCAGGGAGTGGAGATGAGCAACGGCGTCATCTACTCCTTTGACGTCGAGGATGGCGACAGCCGCGCCGGCCTCTGCCGCGCCCAGGGCAATAGCGCCTCCTAGGCCGCCAGCGCCTCCAGTCACCAGGGCTACCCGTCCGGCTAACTTCATCATCTCTCCTGCCTCAAAGCGCTCCCATAAACCATATTTTAAGTGTGGCACACCCAGTACTTCTGTCGTAGGGTTGGCGATAGTCAATTTCCCGCTATGACTCGCTCGTCCTAGGAAGGACTCTACGCCATGAGGATTGCCGTGATCGGGGCTGGCCCCGGAGGTCTCTACTTCGCCAGCTTGCTCAAGCAGGTTGAGCCTCACCACGAGATCACCATCTGGGAGCGTAACAAGCCGCTCGACACCTTCGGCTTTGGCGTGGTCTTTAGTGATCAAACCCTTTCAGGGATCAGGCTCTCCGATCCAGAGATTCATGATGAGATGGCCAAGAAGTTTGCTTACTGGGATGA
>CAIMVH010000007.1 GCA_903844855.1 uncultured Actinomycetes bacterium
ATCATCACTCAATTTGATATGGGTGCATGCGAAGCGCTCGGATTGCTGAAGATGGATTTCTTAGGCCTACGAAATCTCACTGTGCTCGACGATTGCTTACTCAACATAAAAGCCAACCGCGGAGAAGTAGTGGTCCTCGAAGAGTTGGCACTTACGGACTTAAAAACCTACGAGTTGCTCTCGCGAGGAGACACACTCGGCGTCTTCCAACTCGATGGCGGCCCGATGCGTGCATTGCTTCGATCTTTAGCACCAGATTCTTTCGAAGACATCACGGCCGTCTTGGCCCTTTATCGACCTGGCCCTATGGGGGCGAATGCACATAATGATTACGCTGACCGAAAGAACAATCGAAAGCCAGTCCAACCTCTCGTAGAAGAAGCCGCGGAAGCACTTCATGAAGTCTTGGGGGATACCTACGGCTTAATTGTCTATCAAGAGCAAGTGATCCGGTTGGCCCAAAGGCTCGCTGGCTACTCCCTCGGAGCCGCAGATCTTCTTCGCAAAGCCATGGGTAAGAAGAAGGCGGAGATCCTCGATAAGGAGTACGTGCCTTTTCGGTATGGGATGATCGCAAATAAGTATTCAGAAAAAACGATCAAGAAACTTTGGGACACTCTCGTTCCCTTCGCGGATTACGCATTCAATAAATCACACGCTGCAGGTTATGGGCTTGTCTCTTACTGGACCGCTTACCTCAAAGCGAATTTTCCAGCTGAATACATGGCTGCTTTATTAACCAGTGTGCGTGATGACAAAGATAAGAGCGCCCTATATTTAAATGAATGCCGTCGAATGGGTATCAAAGTTCTCCCACCGGATGTCAACGAGTCGGACGCTGAATTTACGCCACGCGATACCGATATCCGCTTTGGTCTGGCTGCGGTGCGAAACGTAGGTGCGGGCGTCGTGGCTTCTATTGTGGGTGTGCGCAATGAAAAGGGGAGATTTGCAAGTTTTGGCGATTACCTTGCCAAGGCCGATGCGCAAGCGTGTAGCAAGAAAACCGTAGAATCACTCATCAAAGCGGGGGCATTTGATTCTCTCGGGCATACTCGTCGAGGCTTGATGGCTGTGCATATGGAAGCAATCGATTCCGTGATGGAAAATAAGCGTGCGGAAGCGATTGGCCAGTTTGACCTCTTCGGCGCTGCGGGTCCGGCTGGAAGCCCGACGGTTGGCTTGGACATTGATGTGCCGATCGAAGAGTGGGAGAAGACGCTCCTGCTCGCTTACGAACGAGAGATGCTCGGTCTTTATGTCTCGGATCACCCGCTGCTCGGGATAGAGCATGTATTGGCTAGGCAAGTTGATCGCAGCATCAGTTCATTGGCTGGCGAGGATGTCGCGCACGAGCAGATCGTGTCGATAGGTGGTCTTATCACGGGTATTCAGCGCAAGGTCTCTCGCAAAGGAGATGCATGGGCCGTCGTGACACTCGAAGACCTCGAAGGGGTCATCGATGTTAATTTCTTCTCCAATGCCTATAACGCACATGCAAATTCTCTCGTCGAGGATTCGATCGTCATTATTCGCGGCCGGGTAGATAAGCGTGAAGAGCAAGCTCGTCTCTTTGCGATGGAAATGACCGTTCCTGACATATCTGTGGGCGCGCGCGGACCGCTCTGTGTCACTATGCCGGTAGCGCTGTGTACGCAACCGAATGTTGAACGACTCAAGGAAATCCTCAGAACCCATCCGGGGACTACTGATGTGCAAGTTCGGTTAGAAAGTGCCGGACAGAGCACGCTTCTTAAGATTGAAGAAGGTTTACGAGTTCGGGTCACACCATCTTTGAGCGCTGACCTCAAAGCGCTCTTTGGAGCAGGCTGTCTGGTGTGAGTCCAGCAACTTCTGCGACCAAACTCCTGAGCGACCTCTCGATCAGTTGGGTGGATCATATTTATGACCACGACGCGCGCGCTGAATCATTCGGTTTAGAGGCAGCTGCAGCCCTCGGTGTGGATCCAGCTCGAGTATTCAAAACATTGATGGCCAATGTTGCAGACTCTGGGGAGAAATTGATTGTTGGCGTCATCCCAGTGAGTGAGAAACTCGATCTCAAGAAATTGGCGATGTCTCTGGGATTCAAGCGAGCCGAGATGGCCCTACCGCTCTCCGCAGAGCGAAGCTCTGGCTATGTCGTAGGTGGCATATCGCCAGTCGGCCAGCGAAAGGCGTTGCCCACGGCAATAGATGAGAGTGCTCAACTCTTCGACACTATTTTCGTGAGTGGTGGTAAGAGAGGCTTCGATATCGAGATCTCACCGGCAGGCTTGCTTCGTGCTACCAATGCGATATTCGCGGATCTGTGCCGGTCTTAGTTCGGGCAGACTTCGCTATCTGCAAGATCTGAAGCGGGCAATGAAGGAATGGTGGAAATGATTTTCCGCTCACGGTCGAGAAGTTCACGTGATTTTTTTAGCCGTTCATCCGTAGTGTCTATATCTAGCAACTCTTGCTTTTCTCTGCTGTCAAACAGGGCCGAGGTCGCAACAATGTAGGAAATAAGATTTGGGTCATCAGGCAACCCGTTGGGTGCATCGATTTGTGGTAATCCATTCGATGTAAGAACTTGCGTGTATTCATGGAAACTCCTCATTGTGGCACCTGCCAACCCGGAACTTTTTGTGGTGATGTCTTCTGCTAGCCACTCCACTCGCGCTTTGAAATATGTATCGCTTGGGAGGAGTTCCAAAATACGAAACCTACGAGTGCCTACTGCTGAAATATTGCTCCGACCATCGCTGAGGTCGGTGATCTCATCAATGCGGGCAGCTGTGCCCGTCCGAACCATGGCGGCGATCCCGTCTCGGGATACGTCTCCATCACGGTGGAGAGAAATGAGACCGAATTCGCGTTTCTCTGCGGGCAGAGCCATGAGGTCGCTGACCATCTGTCGGTAGCGAGGCTCGAAAATGTGAAGCGGCATCACCAGTCCGGGCACCAGCAGGACTGAGAGGGGGAAGATTGGGATCACATCCACGTTTATGAGCGTAGAGGAGAATTCCAATCCCGCATCCTGGGCTCTCATCTAGACTGGGACTAGGAGCGTCAAGGTAGTGGAGGTGACACGATGGAGAGAGTCGATCTACGCATGGATCTTCGATCTGATCGTGGTCATTTACGCTCGCTCATGCCACGCGCCGGAGTCGATGTCGAGAGCGTGCTCTCCACGGTTAAGCCGATCATTGATCGAGTTGCTTCAGGTGGAGAGGGAGCGCTTCTTGATCTCTGTGTGGAATTCGATGGAGTACGTCCTCCCTCCTTGCGCGTGCCCCAGGAAGTTATCAGTGCGTCATTAGGTGCACTTGCCCCGGACGTGCGATTGGCGCTCCTTGAGTCCATTCGTCGTGCTCGCATCGTGCATGAAGACCAGCGTCGCCCTGAGCACACCACAAAAGTAGCCCCCGGTGGCACTGTCACTGAGAAATGGATTCCTGTAGAACGAGTGGGACTTTACGTTCCCGGAGGCTTAGCGGTCTATCCAAGTAGCGTGGTGATGAATGTGGTGCCCGCGCAAATTGCCGGAGTGGCCAGCATCGCAGTGGCGTCGCCTCCACAACGAGATCATGGCGGTTATCCGCATCCCACCATTCTTGCGGCGTGTGGACTCCTCGGAATCACCGAAGTCTATGCAGTCGGTGGCGCGCAGGCGATCGCCATGTTCGCATATGGATATGAAGATGGTTGTGCGCCGGTGGATATCGTTACTGGTCCTGGAAACGTTTATGTTGCTGCCGCAAAGAGATATTTGCGCGGCATCATTGGTATCGATTCAGAAGCGGGACCAACCGAGATCGCCGTGTTGGCGGATGATTCGGCAGATGCCGAACATGTTGCGGCAGATCTTATTAGCCAGGCCGAGCACGACACGTTGGCAGCTGCCGTATTGATAACCACAAGTGAGGCACTCGCCGATGCAGTCGAAGTTGCATTAGCGCAGCGAGTTTCACTGACCAAGCATGGCGAACGCATCGCTGCTGCATTGGCGGGAACTCAATCCAAGATAATCATGGTTCGCGATATTAAGCAGGGACTCGATGTTGTCGACGCCTATGCAGCGGAGCACTTAGAGATCCAAACGAAGGATGCGCGTAAAGTTGCCGAGCAAGTAAAGAACGCCGGAGCCATCTTTGTGGGGCCGCACTCGCCTGTCTCTTTGGGTGATTACTGCGCAGGCTCCAACCATGTACTGCCTACAGGCGGTTGTGCCTGTCATTCGAGTGGATTATCAGTACAAACATTTTTACGCGGTGTGCATTTGATTGAGTACAACAAGGCTGCCCTTCAGGAGGTGGGGGAGTTTGTCATCACACTCGCCCGAGCTGAAGACTTGCCGGCGCATGGGGAAGCGATCAGTGCGCGATTTGAGAACGGCGAGCAGTTGCATGGCTGAAAATAATTGGCCAGATTGGCTTCCCGTTCGAGATGACCTCAGAGGTGAACACCCTTATGGCGCTCCTCAATTAGATGTCACGGTTCGACTGAATACCAATGAGAATCCGTATGCACTTCCAGATGTGGTGGTGGCTGAGGTGCAGCGCGAGATCTCGCAGGTAGCGATTGGTCTCAATCGTTATCCGGATCGAGATGCCATCGAATTGCGTGGTGCGCTCGCCACTTAC
>CAIMVH010000008.1 GCA_903844855.1 uncultured Actinomycetes bacterium
AGTTTCGTTGTTTCCACTGAAGTAATTTTTGGTCTCCCGGAGCAACGTCTTTCTATTCGCTTTGATGCCGGGAGTTCTCCAGCACCTTATGTAGATGGCACGCTCCTTGCGGCGCGCGCGGTCATTAAACAAAAAGGTCTTATCCGCGGCTTAGACACTCTCCTTCTCCAGTAGAGCTCACATCGACATGAGCTATATAGCCGTGATATTTACTTCTACTCGTCGCGATAGCGATCACGAGGAGTATGAGACATGGAGTCACCTCATGTCAGAAATGGTGAGAGAGATTCCAGGTTTTCTCGACTCTGACTCTTTCCGCGACCCGGAGACTCGGGAAGGCGTCACGATCGCTTATTTCGAAAATGAAGAAGCAGTAAAGACGTGGCGCGAAGTGAGTGAGCATCAAGAAGCCCAGCAACTAGGTCGCAAAAAGTTCTACGGCGAGTACCGCGTTCGTATTGCCCGCGTGGAGCGCGAGTATCACTGGGAGCGACCAGATTAAAGAGCTGGCGTAAAACCGAGCACTTCGCCAAAGAAGGTGAGTTCGCTCTCCAGGCTATCGATGATCGAAGTGGCCTTGACGAATCCGTGGCCTTCGCCCTCGTAAGCGATATAGCGATGCTTGATTCCTTTTCGGACGCAGACATCGCGGAAAGCTTCTGATTGCGCCGGCGGTACTACTTTGTCATCGAGTCCTTGGAAGATGATCAGTGGTGCAGAGAGGTTCTCTGCATGAGTGAGGGGTGAGCGTTCTACGTAGAGATCTTTTCGCTCGGGATATGGCCCGATCATCGAATCGAGGTAACGCGACTCAAAGTCGTGGGTATCGGTAGCGAGCGTTTCGCAATCCGCGACACCGTAATACGAGGCTCCCGCCGCAAAGACATCGCCCATCACGAGTGCGTTCAGCACAGTAAAGCCGCCGGCGCTGCCACCCTTGATCACTACTTTTGATTTATCTGCAGTGCCATCGGCTACTAATGCATCAACAACAGAGAGGACGTCTTCGTAATCCATAATGCCCCACTGTCCACGGAGGGCGTTGCGATATGCACGGCCATAACCAGTGGAGCCGCCGTAATTGACGTCGACCACAGCAATTCCGCGCGAGGTGTAATAAGCAAAACTCAATTTGGCGGTAGCAGATACTTGCGAAGTTGGTCCGCCATGCGCAGTGACGAGCAAGGGCACTGCTCCGCTTGCGGAGTACTCCGGATTCTGTGGCGGATGCAAGATCGCATGTACCGAACGCCCGTTCTTCCCTGGCACAGTGATTGCGCGAGGGGTGGTGAGGTATTCGGCAGAAACCGGCAGTGTGGTCTCCCAAATGGTGTTGACCACCTTTGCGGTTGCAAGATCGATTTCGACCAATACTGTGGGCGACTTGGCGCCGCCGGCGATGATGTACGCCTTATCGCCATCGATTGATTGCGTCGCGTTGAAGGCAGTAAATGGCGAAGCTACATCAGTGCATGACTTGCTCTTTGGATCCACAATGACGACTCGCTGATTATCCGGAGTTCCGTGGATGGAGAGTAATCGCCCATCATCTAATACCGAAATAAACCGTTGGCCTATTTGCCACATCGGCATACCCCACTCGGCACTCTCTTCAACGATGTGCTCCTTGGTTCCATCGAGTGAAAGCTTCCAAATATTCCACCATCCCGAAGAATCTGAGATGTAGTAGAGCTCGCTGTTGTTTGCCCACTCGGGGGTCAGGATCGATTCTTCAGTGGATCCAGCGAGTGTACGAATATTTGTTAATTCACCCTTAGAAATATCGGCTATGCGAAGTTCGGTTCCGTCCCAAGGCATTTGTGGGTGTTCCCACGCCATCCACGTGAGGTGCTTACCGTCAGGTGAGAGGCGTGGATGCATGTAAAAATGTGATGACGATTCAAGTACCCGAAGTTTTCCGTAGAAATTAATGGCAACTAAATCGCGCTGGCAATCATGTCCCTCAACAATTTCGCGAATGCACCAAATTTCATTTCCTACTTGGAGCATGCCGGCGTAACGATGCGAACGAGCTTCCTTTGGTTCTGGCGTAAGAGCTATGGGCTCACTATTTGCTTCAAGTAGATAGAGTCGTTGATCGCTCTTATTACAGAAGACCAACGCAGGAGAGCCACCCCGCTCGATCACGAGCCAACTCAAGCCGCCATATTCCAAGATGGAACTTTTGGCATCCCATGGTGCCGGCAAGAAATCACCCTGGCGACTGACCACAACGCGCCGTCCACCCTCATGTGGCCTTATCTCGTCCCAATAGAGCTCTCCGTCGGCCACTTGGGTGTATCCGATACTGGTGGCAGCGCCAGCGAGCATGGCGGCAGAGAGTGGCGATTTCCAAGATCCAGGAATGGCTGAATTGTTCATTCGGTCATCATGTCGGATTAACGCCTCGATTGCCTAGGGATTTAGCGTAGACGTTATGAATTGTGTGGAATGTGTTGCATGCCCCAGGCATACATAGCAATCGCACCAGCAGCCGATGCATTCATTGATCTAGTCGAACCGAACTGTGAGATCTCATAGATTTTTTCACAAGCAGAAATTCCCTCATCTGACATTCCGCTTCCTTCTTGCCCAAAAAACATTACACACGACTTTGGAATCTTGGCTTTCTCCAGTGAAGTGGAACCAGGAACATTGTCGATGCCAATGATTGGAATTTCCTGCTCATCGCACCAAATTTTGAAATCAGCCACTGTTGGATGGTGATGAACAGTGAGGTATTTATCGGTCACCATTGCCCCGCGTCGGTTCCAATCGCGCTTACCCACGATGTGAATCCCGGCAACGTTAAATGCGTTAGCTGTCCGCACGATCGAACCAATATTTAGATCGTGCTGCCAATTCTCGATAGCGATATGCAAATCGTGTCGGCGCACATCCAATTCGGCGACGATGGCAGGAACTGTCCAATACCTGTATTTATCGAGGACATTTCGCCGATCACCGTGAGCCAGCAATTCTGGATCGTATTGCTCACCCTTGGGCCACGGCTCTGAATGTGGTCCTACCCCGACTACCGGAAAGAACTCACCCGGACCTATTGCGTCGTTATTGCGAGCATCCATATTTATTGAACGGCGGCAGAGATGGCGGCCGTGTGTGCTGGAGTTGAGCCACAGCATGAACCCACAACGTTCACGCCAAAGCTCTTCATTTCTGTGGCGTACTTGCCCATCTCATCGGGAGTGCCTTCATAAATAAAGGTGTCACCGACCAACTTCGGTAGCCCGGAGTTTGATTGGGTAATAATGAAAACTCCATCAGGTCGTGCATCAACCAATTCTTTGGCGATGACGCGCATTTCATCAATACCGCGACCACAATTTGCACCAATAATTCGTACGCCGAGGGATGCAAGGTAAGTCACCGCAAGTGTCGGTTTTACACCCATCATGGTTCGTAGGTTCGTATCAAAACTCATGGTAGCGATGATGGGTAGGTGGGGAGCCACTTCCTTTGCAGCGTTTACTGCTGCTTCCACCTCTGCCAAGTCACTCATGGTTTCGATGAGGATGGCATCTACTCCACCATCGACGAGCGCCTTGATCTGTGCGGAGAAAATTTCCTTTGCGCTTTCTAGAGTAAGGGTGCCCATTGGGTCCATGAGCTCTCCTGAAGGTCCGACATCTCCCATCACGAAACAATTTGGATGGCGATCGGCTACCTTGCGAGCCACTTCAGCTCCTGCTTTATTCAATTCATAAAGTCGATCTTCGAGACCGTGCATCGCTAACCGGCCAGCGGTACCACCAAAAGTATTGGTAGTGATGAGGTTTGCACCCGCGGCGGCGTATGCCTCGAGTACCGCTTCAATGCGATCGGGGTGTTCTACATTCCACAGTTCTGGCGCACCGCCATCGTCGAGTCCGCTCTCTTGGAGCATGGTTCCCATCGCGCCATCTGAAACGAGGGTTCCTTGTGCGAGGGCTTCATATATCGCGGACATTACTTTTCTCCTATTTGATTGAGAATCTGATTGATATTTTCTTCGCTAAATTCACTTTCTAATTCTGCAGCAATTGCCTCAGCTACTTCCGCTGGCGCGCCACTTCGCTCCACCCATGGATCGCGGTTCCAACCATTCATATAAGCATCTGCATCTATCTCTCCAAGGCGCATGGCAGCCTCATCGATCGCTTCTTGAAATCTATTGGGTAGTGAAATCTTGGAAACTTCTTCGCCGCTGCGGGCGACAACCATCGATGGGATCTCACGCCATCGGGTAATTTGGTATTCAGCCATATGGCGACCCTAGCAATAAGTCAGGTTCCATCAAGTTGAAGGAGAGAGATGAGTCGATCGCGAAAGTCCATCCTGGTACTTGCCGCCATCATGACTACCTTGACCCTGGCCGCATGCGGTGGAGGATCTGAGGGCGGGGAGGAGGGCGGAGACGATGAGGGAGTATCGAGCGCGCCCCTCACACCCGACGCTCCTGAGGCGGGCCAGGGCGACGGAGCTCAAGTGCTCCCACCGATCATGGTCGATGAGGTCAGCACGGAGGCCTCGTTGCCGATGACGAACACGCTGGTCTTTAACCTCACCAATCCAGGAGCCTGGAGCTTCGCTGCGGAGCCCGGAGATCTCTTGGAATTCACCCCCGGTGGGGACCAAGGGACGTACACCAGCAATCCGTCTGCCAGGCCGCTCAAGCCAGGCGTTGCACAAGTTACGGCTTCTGACGGGACGCAGAAAATCGTCTTCACGATTACCGTCACTCAATAGTGGTCTTTAGCTGGAAGGTCTTAGGCTGAGCAGGTGAATATGGTGAAGCGGGCGTTTAACGCAAAGTATCGAAACACCATTATCGGACGTGCGGCTCGCCTTCTCTCTAAGAGCGACCGACGCAAAGTCTTCATCGTTATTCTGATTCAAATTTTCTTGGGTGCTCTAGATCTTCTTGGAGTAGCCCTCATAGGTATCGTCGGTGCGCTCGCGGTTTCCGGTGTGCAATCACGCGTCCCTGGCGATCGGGTGAGTTCAGTATTGGATTTTGTGGGACTTTCGAGTTTTGATTTTCAAACTCAAACCGCCCTTCTCGGATTAGCTGCTGGCGTTATTCTTGTGGGTAGAACGGTGCTCTCGGTCTTCTTCACACGCAAGGCGCTCTTCTTCTTAGGTCGTCGCGGTGCGGCGATCTCGGCCGATCTCACTTCGCGCGTGCTCTCACAATCCCTCCTTGCAGTACAAGCACGCACCTCTCAAGAGACTCTCTACGCTCTCACTTCCGGCGTAGGAAGTATCACGTTAGGTTTGCTCGGCACAGTTGTAACAATGGCATCAGATGCTTCACTTCTTGTGGTCATGGCCATTGGCCTTGTGGTGGTCGACCCCACTGTTGCTCTTTCAAGTTTCATCTTCTTTGCCCTCATTGGATTTCTTCTTCAGCGTTTACTGAGTGGAAAAGCTCAGCGCTTGGGTATGGAGCAATCTGAGCTCAGTATTACCAGCAACGAAAAGATCGTTGAAGTATTGAGTTCTTATCGCGAATCTTTGGTGCGCAATCGCCGCGCTTACTACGCAAAAGAGATTGGTGAACTGCGTTACAAATTGGCGCATGCCCAAGCTGAAATTGCCTTCATGCCAAACGTCTCTAAATATGTTTTAGAAACTTCAGTTGTCTTGGGTGCTCTCTTGCTTTCGGCGGCCCAGTTCCTTTTGCAGGATGCCGGTCACGCGGTGGGCACGTTGGCGATCTTCTTAGCGGCGGGTACTCGTATTGCGCCAGCGATTTTGCGCGTCCAACAAGGCATGCTAGTCATTCGTTCCAGCGCAGGGGCTTCTAAGGTCACTCTCGATCTTGCAGAGAGTTTGCAACATATTGCAGTGCCGAAGTTGGCGAAAGAAGATTCATTAGAGACCGAGCATCGTGGATTCAACGCCACCATCACTTTGTCGGATGCTACTTTCACTTATCCAGGTAAAGCAGAACCCGCAGTGCGTGATGTGTCGCTTGAAATTACTAACGGTGCATTCGTGGCATTCGTGGGACCTTCGGGTGCTGGCAAAACAACCATCGTAGATATCTTGCTTGGAATCTTGCCGCCCGCAAAGGGCAGCGTCACAATTTCTGGGCTACCTCCCATGGAAGCAATAACTACGTGGCCGGGAGCAGTTGCATATGTGCCACAAGATGTCGCAATCGCGAGTGGAACATTTAGAGAGAACATCGCACTCGGTTTTCCACCGGCATTTGCGACCGATGAATCCATCTGGGAAACGTTGCGGGTAGCCCACCTTGATGATTTTGTGCGTGAGTTAGAAAAGGGTATAGACACCGAAGTGGGCGAGCGTGGTGCACGAGTAAGTGGCGGCCAACGTCAACGCCTAGGTATCGCACGTGCGCTCTTCACAAAACCCAAACTTTTGGTACTTGATGAGGCAACCAGTGCACTCGATGCCGAAACGGAAGCAAACGTGGCGGCAGCGATTCAATCTCTTCGTGGAAGCACCACGGTAGTCATGATTGCCCACCGTCTAGCCACCGTGCGCTCTGCTGACCTGGTGGTTTACCTCGACCAAGGTCGTGCGCTGGCGATGGGCACGTTTGAGGAAGTGCGCGCACAAGTTCCAGACTTCGACCATCAAGCAAATTTGCTCGGTCTCTAAAGGGATTCTCGAGAGGTATTCACAGCAGACTCTCGTTACTCCTGTGGATAACTCGAAGAAGTCGTTCAGCTTTTCGTGGCAGGGTGTCCCTATGTCAACTTCTTCTGCAATTTCAGTCACCGGACTGACCAAGCGTTATGGCGAGCGCCTCGCCCTCGACCACGCCACCTTCGATGTTCCGATTGGTAGCGTCTGTGGGTTTGTGGGACCCAACGGCTCCGGCAAAACCACCACGATTCGTATGCTGCTCTCACTTATTACGCCTACTGATGGCAGTGGCACTGTGCTGGGCGAAAAAATCAACCACCCAGAGAAGTACCTCAGTCGAGTGGGCGCCATGATCGAAGGTCCAGCTTTCTATCCCGCGCTCTCGGGATCTGAGAATTTGAAAATGCTCGCCACTCTTGGTGGGTTTCCGCATGAACGTGTCGGAGAACTTCTTGAATTAGTGGGCCTCAACGACCGCGCTAAGTCAAAGTACAAGCAGTACTCACTCGGGATGAAGCAACGCCTCGGTATCGCGGCTGCATTGCTCCCCAAACCAGAATTACTGATTCTTGATGAACCCACTAACGGTCTGGATCCTGCTGGTATCCACGAAGTACGAACACTGCTGCGTTCACTGGCCGACGGTGGAATCACTGTCTTCGTCTCGAGTCACTTATTGAGCGAACTTGAGCAAATCAGCGATCACTTAGTGATGCTTCGAGAAGGAAAAATGATTTTCAGCGGCACAACTGAGTCGCTTCTTGCCGCTCAACAACCCACTGTTATTGCGCGCACGCTCGAAGAGGCAGATCTTCCTAAACTCATCGCAATCGCAAAGTCGGCGGGTCACGAAGGGATCATCCTCGACGGCTCAGTGCATGTCATCGCGAATGATGATTGGGCTAGTGAATTCAACAAACTCGCCTTTGCGGCCGGCCTCACGCTTGCTTCGCTTGCTGCGGTCCGCCCCACGCTCGAAGAGACTTTCTTTGAAATGACAGGAGATACCAAGTGATCCGCGTAATTCGCGCCGAGTGGCGCAAGCTCCGTCGTCCCACACTTTTCTTTGGAACATTAGGCGCCGTGGGAGCAATCGCTGTACTCACCGCCTCCATTCCATATATTGCAATGGATGAACCACGTCGTGGTCGCGAACCTGGTTTCTCTCGCGCCTCGATCGAGAGTTATACCGGTCTCTCACTTGGCTTAGCCTTTGCATCTACCTTGCTCGGCATTGTTGCGCTTTCGGTTTTTGCATCACAGACGGCCCAGGAGTATTCGCACGGAACGCTTCGCAATCTTTTAGTCCGTCAGCCACGGCGTATGGTGCTGCTCGGCGGCAAAGCGCTCTCAATGGCACTCTTTGGTCTCTTAATCGTCGTAGAAACATCTCTGATTTCTGTGGTCACTAGTTTTTTCTGGGCGAATTCAAAAGGTATCTCTACCGATGCTTGGACCTCCGGGGGCATCGGCGGTGAAGGTATCTCAAATCTATTCACCACCTTGGCAAACGTCTCGCTAGCAACCGTTGGCTTTGGAATTATCGGAATGCTCCTCGGTCTGATTCTTCGCTCACCTATTTCTTCAATCGCCATTGGTATTTCGTGGGTGATGATCGTTGAAGGAATTGTGGGAGCGGTATGGGAGAACATGCAGAAGTACCTTCCCGGACTGCTTCTGACTGCGGTGGGCAGCGGGGGTTCAAGCACCATCACGTATAAATGGGCGCTGACCACCTCCATCCTGATTTTGATCGCGGCGGGAGCGTTGGCTGCTCTGCTCTTTAAGAAGCGCGACGTCTCCTCTTAACGTGCCCTGGTAACTCACTCTGGTAATTCACTCTGGTAATTCA
>CAIMVH010000009.1 GCA_903844855.1 uncultured Actinomycetes bacterium
GAGCACGCCCGAATTCGATGCGCCTATCGCCAGAAATTACCGCTTAGGCAGCTCCGACGATCAAGGTCTCAGAGTCGAACTCCCTGGCCACCAAAGCGTCATACTCAGAAATCTCTCGATCAGATCTAGCGCTCTCCCAGCCCAGGATCGGGGCCATCACTTGAGCCACGACGCGGGCTGCAGCCACACCGCGATCACTCACTTCAAGTGCAATGCGGGTGCGCCGCATCAACACATCGCTCACGTGGAGGGCTTTTTCGTGTGTCACCGCATAATGAATCTCTGCTCGAAGGTAGGGCAAGTTCGGATCAATCTGTTCAAGAAGTGATGCATCGAGTTTTGCTGGCTCTAGAACTTCCTCAAAGATTGAGCCATAGCGCGAAAGTAGATGTGTGATTACTTCACGTGAGAGAGAATTGGCCACCGCCAATGCCTCCACCCTATTAAGTAGAGCCGAGTATCCGTCTGCTCCAAGTAGAGCAATCTCCTCTGTACACGATTCAGGGACGATCCTCAACAAGTCACTTGCAGCTGCGTCGATAGCGTCTCGCGCCATGATGCGATAAGTCGTGTACTTTCCACCAGCCACACTGATCAATCCTTCAAGTGGGTGATCCACTACATGTTCTCGTGAAATTTTCGTTGTGCTACTCGCCTCCGTAGGTGCAACTAACGGCCGGATTCCGGCGTAAACAGAAATAACGTCAGTATGTTTAAGCGGATGACGAAGAACTTGATTCGCCTGCTCGATGATGTAATCAATATCTGCGCGGTTTGCGAGCGGCTCCTCCTTACTTCCGATCCACGGCGTATCGGTGGTGCCGACAATCCAAAACTCTTTCCACGGGATCACGAAGAGCACGCTCAGTGCAGTTTTGAGAATCACACCGGTTTTTAAGGAGATGGCGCTCTTGGGGAGCACGATGTGCACTCCCTTACTCATCGCGATGTCGTAGCCATGATTAACCCCAGCGGCTTCTTGGATCTTGCTATTCCAGATTCCCGCTGCGAGCACTGTCGTAGCGCTCTTGATTTCAAACTCCTGGCCACTTTCTCGATCACAGACTTTGACCCCAACGACGCGGCCGCCTTCTCGTATCAATGCGATCGCTTCCACTTGATTGGCAATCAAAGCCCCGTAACGTTCTGCAGTGCGAGCAATCGTGACGGTGTGCCTCGCGTCATCAACTTGAGCGTCGTAGTAGAGAATGCCACCTTTAAGAATGTCGCTCCGCAAAGCAGGCGCAACTTCGCGCATTTTTCGAGGGGAAATGTGTCGGTGCGCCGGAAGAATCCGCTCCTTGCCACGTAGTGCGTCATAGAGCGCGAGACCCGCGCCCACATACCATCGCTCTTTCAGACCCTCGTGTAACGGGAAAAGAAATGAAACCGGAGAGACTAAGTGCGGGGCAGTATGCCCGACCATCAATTCACGTTCCTTGAGCGCCTCACGAACTAATTTAAAGTCGTACTGCTCAAGATAACGAAGACCGCCGTGGATTAATTTACTAGAACGACTTGAAGTACCGCATGCAAAATCATTTGCTTCGATGAGGGCGACCCTTAGACCCCGAGTGGCTGCATCTAAAGCCGCGCCCACCCCAGTAACGCCACCGCCGATTACGAGTACGTCAAATTCTGCAGAAGCTAATTTCTCTACAATAGATTCGCGGGAAAAAATATTCATTTACCCGAACCACACGCCACGAACGAAACTACTCACCTTCAACGGGGAAAGCGCTAAGAATCTCTACGCCAGAAATATCACTCAAGACGGTAATCAAGTCACCAGGGTCGCTACCTGGGATGTTGACCACAAAGTCATCAAGCGCTCGGCCATCTGAGTTCTCGACCACCGCAAGGCTGCGGATATTGCACCCGGCAAAACCGATGGCCGAAGCGACCATACCTAGGGAGCCGGGACGGTCGGGCAGTGCGAGGCGGAGTTGATAAGTAGCCATTGCCCTATCCTTACAGAAGAGGTCGCCTTGTGAGGGCTGATAACACCACGTAGGCTAAGAACATACCTAGATCCGGACATACCGGACACATCCCGGGGGACTGATGAACGCGCCACTGACCGC
>CAIMVH010000010.1 GCA_903844855.1 uncultured Actinomycetes bacterium
AGTTGCCAAAGAATTTACTGAAGGTATGTCTGCTGCGATGGCTGGTCTCAAAGTAGCGTCTGGGCTTGAGGCTGGTGCGCAACTCGGACCGAGCGTTTCTGTGAAAGAACGGAACAAGATCGCCGCGCTCGTAGATTCCGCAATTGCTGGTGGTGCGAAAGTTGCCACAGGTGGTGTGGTCCCTGCAGGTGATGGCGCCTTTTATCCTGCCACTGTCCTTACGGTCGCAAAAGATAACGAAATTTTGAATAATGAAATCTTTGGGCCAGTGGCACCGATTGTGATTATCGAAAGCGATGAAGAGGCCATCGAGTTAGCCAACGCATCGCAGTACGGACTCATCTCTTATGTGTACTCACAAGATCTTCGTCGCGCATTGCGAGTTGCAGAGGCTATGGAGTCGGGCATGGTTGCAATCAATCGCGGTGTGATCTCCGATCCAGCCGCGCCATTTGGTGGCTACAAGGCGAGCGGCTTGGGTCGTGAAGGTGGCTTCGATGGCATCCATGAATTCCTTGAGAAGAAGTACATCGGACTCGAGATCTAAGGTTTTGGAGCGGGCCCCACAACTTGGCTGGGATGAAGGCTCAACAATTCTGGGAGAGATCCTGACAGCGGAGCATGCAGCTAAACCCACGAGATCTCAGTTTTCAAAAGTGGGGTCGATCACGCACTTCTTTGTCTTGATCATCGCTTCAATGGTTGCGATCGAGAGAATGAGATCGTCAATTTCCTTGTCGGGATTGCTGCCTATATGTGCCCTTAAGTAGTTCAAATAGGTTGAACCGCCGTCAGGCGATACGTCAAAGGTTGCTGACCCATCATTGATCTCATACCGAATGGCAAGGCCACTTCTTATTGCGTCAAAGCGACCTTCCGCTATCAAGTGCTTAGATTCAGTGAGATACCTTTTCTTATGCACGAGTTTCAATACTGGGATTAATCTCCAATAGTTGACTCTGCGAAACGGATTTAATCGATGTGAGAACGGAACTCGGTCTGGCACAGACTGGTAATAGCTCGATGCGGTTCCGTCCTCCATAGATCAAGAATAACTCAAGTCCCGCATGCCAGGGGCACTCTTTTCTTAGACTCAACCTGAAGTGCCGTCACGATCTTGCCATGTATTTTCGCCTGAGCTCGGGCGGTACCGTAATACAAGGTTCGCTGAGTATTTCTACAATAAACGTAAACGTCCTGGATCAAAATCGTATGTAACGCGCTCACAAACGAATAACGCTTAGTTATTACAGGCGTCACTTGATGATCTTTAAAAAGTCCATTCTTCTTGATTTGGACTTTGATCTCTAATTGGTTCTGGTCCACGTTGCAGATGGAGCGAAAGGTGACCTTCACTGCGCGATGTTTTTCTTGCTTCAAAATGTTTGATGAGATGTGTGCATTGTCGACTTCAAGTCGGCAAGGAGCTTTCTTTTCAATGTTTGCTGCCATGGCGGGTGGCACCATAAATGCGATTGAGAAGGCGGAGAGAATTGCGAAGAATTTCATGCCTCAAGATCGCAATTTTTGAAGCACCGTTAGTCAGGGCTCCACAATCGAGCAGTACGACTGCCCTTTTGGTGACTCTATGTAAGAGATGGATCACTTTAAGGATGAATGGCGGAGGATGCGGGATTTGAACCCGCGATAGGTTTCCCTATACACGCTTTCCAAGCGTGCGCACTCGGCCACTATGCGAATCCTCCGCGTGGAAGCATACGGGGCTTTAAGCTCCGCCCCCCAATCCCCGTAAGTCGCCAGTTCCGGGCTCCATGCGGGAGGCACACCCAGATACACAGTGTGAGCGCCCGCCTCTATGCTTTCCCCAGATCCCCCGCGCGGCGTCACCGCGCGGAACTCCCCCAGGGCCGGAAGGCAGCAAGGGTACGCACGCTCTGTCGGGTGCGCGGGGGATCCTTTACGAAAGGTGCTTATGCTCGCCCTCTACCG
>CAIMVH010000011.1 GCA_903844855.1 uncultured Actinomycetes bacterium
CAATGTTTTATTAGATCAAAACTTCTATATCGACGCTGAGACTCGCTATATCGGAAAAGTTCCTGATGATTGTCAACTCCTACTTGGCCCACGCTATGCGCTACTACGAGAAGAATTCCGACAACTGCGCAAACAAATTAATCGTCACAATCTGAAAATAAAGCGCGTTCTTGTTTTTTTTGGTGGAATTGATAAAGATAATCTGACAAGCATCACTATGAGCGCTCTTGAAAATATTAGAATTGAAGGTCTGCATGTCGATGTGGTAATCGGCTCGCATCACCCTCACCATGACGCGATTAAGTCTGCATGTGCCAAGTACCAGTTTGACTGTCATGTACAGACTACCCACATGGCTGATTTGACGGCGGCAGCGGATTTGGCAATCGGGGCCGGTGGTTCAGCAAATTGGGAACGCTGTTGCTTGGGGTTGCCTGCAGTAATCGTATCAGTTGCAGACAATCAAACCGAAATTGCTAAATCACTCAGCATGATAGGCGCAGTCCACTACATTGGATTTAAAGATATCGCCAGTACTGCAGTAATTCAAAAAGCTATTCTTGATTTAATTAATAATAGTAATCAAGTCGCTTCACTTTCTGAAAAATCTTATTCCCTAGTTGACGGGCTTGGAACTGATAGATTATGTAGAGTCATGGGCTACTAATGGAAATATCAATTCTATGTACCGACCGAAATCATCCTGTAATTAGGAGCCTGCAAAGATGGATTGATGAAATGACTTCAGCTGGGCACTCTGTTTCATTACTTTACGATAGATCTGATTTGCAAGGAGGAGATATTCTTTTCCTTGTGTCATGCAGCCAATTCATACGGAGTGAGGAAAAAAGAAAATACAGGGCCTCGTTAGTTTTGCACGCAAGTGACCTACCCAATGGACGTGGATGGTCTCCTTATGTATGGTCAATTCTTAATGGCGACAATCAGATAACAGTCAGCCTTTTGGAAGCAAGTGAGCCTATTGACAGTGGCTCGATTTGGTTTAAAACAAAATTCTTTCTTGAGGGTCATGAGCTTTTGCCAGAAATTTACAATAAATTATTCACTGCGGAACTTCTCCTAATGACTCAGGCAGTCGATCAATTTGAAACTGTAAAACCAATCCCACAGTCAAAAGAACTCGGTTTATATCTAAAAAAACGATCTCCTGCTGATAGCAAACTAGATCCTAATAAAACAATTTCCGAACAATTTGACTTACTGCGTGTCGTCGATTCTGAAAGATACCCTGCTTTCTTTGAGTATCGCAATAACCGTTATATATTAAGGATTGAGAAGGATGAACGTAATTAATAAATCTGAAATTAACATTGCTGGCCGAGCTATCGGACCTAATTGTGCGCCCTTTATCATCGCCGAGATGTCAGGCAATCATAATCAGTCACTCGATCGAGCACTTGAGATCGTCGAGGCGGCAGCTAAAGCAGGTGCTCATGCGCTTAAAATTCAGACTTACACACCCGATACCATGACACTAGATCTGGATGAGCGGGAATTTCACATTAGCGATCCTAAAAGTTTATGGGCAGGCTCATCCCTCTACAAGCTCTATGGGGAAGCCTATACTCCATGGGAGTGGCACAAGAAAATTTTTGAACGAGCGAATGATCTGGGAATGATTGCCTTCAGTACGCCGTTTGACGACACCTCTGTTAATTTTCTTGAAGAACTCGACGTTCCAGCATATAAAATTTCTTCATTTGAAAATATTGACCTACCTCTGATCCGTAAGGTTGCAGCAACTGGCAAGCCTCTTATAATTTCTACTGGAATGGCGACTCTGTCCGAAATTGATGATGCTGTGAATGCAGCCCGTTCTGCAGGTTGTTGTAGTTTGGTACTACTTAAATGTACAAGCACCTATCCAGCCACACCTGAAAATAGCAATGTAATCACCATCCCCCATCTCCGCACCATGTTCGGATGTGAGATCGGTCTGTCCGACCACACCATGGGATTAGGCACATCTCTAGCAGCCGTATCACACGGCGCTACAGTAATTGAGAAACACTTCACACTCAAACGTGCTGATGGTGGCGTGGATAGTACGTTTTCAATGGAACCGTCTGAAATGAAACAGCTAGTGGTGGAAACTGAACGTGCCTGGCAATCACTAGGGCAAGTCAGTTATGGTCCGATTGAGGCAGAGAGAAAATCCATTCAATTTCGCCGCTCACTATATATCGTAAAGACACTCAAGGCGGGTGATGTACTGACGCCAGAGAACGTACGCGCGATTCGACCCGGGATGGGACTACAGCCAAAGTACCTTGAATATGTACTAGGAAGAAAAATCGGGAAGGACGTAACTCGTGGGACAGCACTCGAATGGAGTTTTCTGGCTTAATGCCGCACAAACCTGATGAATTTACTCAGCACTCTAGAAGAGACTCTAATTCCTCTTTCGGTGTGCAAGATTCGTGACCATTATGAGATCTTTCCTTCAGACATCATGTAATCTTTCAAATAAACCCCTCCAAACCTTCTGAGAACCCGAATCAATGATAGCCGTGATTTCACACGATGCAGGTGGTGCTGAGATCCTCAGTAGCTATGTAC
>CAIMVH010000012.1 GCA_903844855.1 uncultured Actinomycetes bacterium
GATCGCGTGGTTGTGGGAGTCAACAAATTCCAGATCAGTGAAGAAGAGCCTTATACGCCGCTACGAGTCGACCCTACTATCGGTGCGACGCAGTGCGAAAAGCTCAAGACATTGCGAGCCACACGAGATAGCGCTTCAGTCGATGCGGCACTCGCCGCAATTAAGAGTGCTGCAGCAGACATCAACGAAAACTTGCTCCCTCCGATGAAGTTGGCTCTCACATTAGGCGCCACGGTCGGGGAAGTTGCCGATCAACTTCGCGCGGTGTGGGGCGTCTACCGCCCCAGCGAGAACTTCTAGTCCTCCTCCTTGTGCTTTAGGCTCTCCCTATGGCACCTATCGGGATTATTGCTGGCACCGGCTTCTACTCTCTCCCGGCACTTCAGGGCTCGACTGCTCGTAAAGTGAGTACGCCCTACGGTGATGCACTTCTGACGAGTGGGAGTTGGAACGGTGTAGCGATTGAATTTGTCACGCGCCACGGCGCCGATCATTCCATCCCCCCGAGCAAAGTGAATTATCGAGCGAATATTTCTGCGCTGAAAGAACTAGGCGTCCAGAAAGTGATTGCGGTGAATGTGGTGGGCGGGATTGATCCGACGTTGGCCGCCGGAGACCTCTCGCTGGTTGATGACTTCATCGATTTCACCTCGGGGCGCGATAGTACTTTCTTTGATGGCGTTCAACTCGGCGGAGTGCAACATGTTGACGTTACTGACGCATACGACATGGAGATTCGTGGTGCATTAAAGGATTCTGCAGCGCGCGCTGGTATCCCGCTCCGTGAGCGCGGAGTTTACGCCGGCTTTAATGGTCCACGTTTTGAAACTCCCACTGAGATTCGGCTAGCAGCGCTTGCCGGCGCCACCATCGTAGGTATGACGGGTTGCCCTGAAGTAACACTCGCTAAAGAGGCTGGCCTGCGTTACGCCTCAATCGCGCTCGTTGTGAATCCGGCTGCCGGAGTGAGTGATCAACCCATCACCATGGAAGAGATCAATGCATCGCTCGCCTCTGCGAGCCAGAAAGTCATCACCATTATTGATGGTGCGATTGGCGCCATCTGATGCGATCGGTACTGATCACGAATGCAAAGTACGTAGTAACTAGCAACTCCACAAATGAGATTCTAGAAAATGCCACCCTGTTCGTGCGCGATGGTGTGATCTCTGAAATTAATCCGAAAAGTGCGCCCGAGGGCGTCGAAGTTTTTGATGCAAGTGGGCATTTGATCATGCCCGGATTGATCAATTCTCATACCCATCTAGCGATGTCCTTATTGCGGGGGTGGGCGGAAGGCGTTGATCTTCAAGGATTCCTGGAACGCGTCTGGGCCGCTGAAGGCGCCATTATGGATCCTGAGACTTGTGCACTCGGTACCGAGCTGGCTGCAGGCGAAGCGCTGCTCGGTGGCACCACCACTGCACTTGATATGTACTTTCATCCCACAGCAACACATAGGGCAGCGGTGCAGGTTGGTTTGCGCCATATCGCCGGTCCGATCTTCTTAGATTTTGAAGGAATCGATGGGTTGAAGTGGCCGGATCGAATTGCACTTGCTAAGAATTGGCCGGCATCAGCAGCCGAAATCGGTGGGCCACATATTCCGCTCTACTTCATGCCTCACAGCACATATACGGATTCGCCCGAGCATCTTGCAGAGGTAGCCGAGCTTGGCAAAGAAATGGGAGCCCGCGTACATCTGCATGTCTCCGAAACTCTGATGGAAAATGATGATGTGCGCACGCGCTTTGGAAAGACGCCCGCTGAAGTACTCCGTGACACCAAGATTCTTGACCTCCCCACAGTGTACGGTCACGGCGTCCACCTCAGCGATTCAGATATTGAAATTTCACTCGCAAAAAGTGCAAGCGTTGCGCATTGCCCCGGAAGTAACTTGAAATTAAATAGTGGTGTCGCCGATATCACGAAGTACAAAGCTGCGGGTCTCAAAGTGGGGCTCGGGACAGATGGCTGTTCTTCGAGTAATGACCTCGACATGTGGGCAGTGATTCGCCTCGCAGCTCACTTAGTTTCGCTCAATCATGGAGCTAAAGCTGTAGATGTTGCCTCGATTATTCGTTCAGCAACCATTGAGAGCGCCGAAGCTCTCGGGTTAGGTGATCGAGTTGGCAGCGTCGAAGTGGGCAAGGAAGCCGACTTGATAGCTGTTGATCTCTCGGCGCTCCATCTCATGCCTATTCACGATGTGATGGCGTTGCTTGTATATGCCGTCGGGCGTTCCGATGTGAGTGATGTGTGGGTTGCCGGAGATCGCGTTGTTCGCAACCGCGTTCTTACCCACGTGGATACCTTGAGTCTGAGTACTCGCGTTGCAGAACGTGTAAAAGCATTGGATTCGCTCAAATGACCGCCCTTAATTTAGATGGCCTATCAGCAGAGCAAGTAATCGAACGCTTCGCGTTGTTGCCGCTAGAGGGCGAAGGCGGTTACTTCTCACTCGTGCAACGTGACGAACACGGAAACGCGATCTACTTCCTGATGACTCCAGGACAGTTCTCTGCTTGGCATCGTCTCAAGGAGCGCGAAACTTGGGTGCTCATCGGCGGCGATCCACTTGCGCTCCACATTAACGATGAGCAGTACGAACGGATAGAACTCTCCCGATCGGGAGAACTATCCGCGAGCGTGGCACCGGGGGAGTGGATGGCGGCCGAGACTCTTGGCGAGTGGTCGCTTGTGCTTTGTTATCTTGCGCCGCCCTTCTCTGTTATGGAGCTCGCCTCTTCGGCGCTCGTAGATGCTTGGCGAGAACACATCCCTGAACTGCCTCGTCTCGTGCACGAGTAGAGTGCGGTTATGACGAATTCATTTGCTGGACGCACGATTCTTATCACGGGTGCAGGGCGAAATATCGGTGCCCATCTTGTGTCACATTTCGTTACTCAAGGTGCTTTTGTCATTGCAGCCACCAAGTCAACCGCAGTGCAGGTAGGGGAGAACGTCGCACAAATTGATGTTGATCTTTCCGAAGTGGGTGCCGGTGTGCGATTGATGTCGGACGCGCTTGCTCTTCGCCCCTCGATCGATTACGTCATTAACAATGCTGCGCGTCAGGATGTGGCCCTCCTTTCTCACGAGGAACCAGAACGCATTGCTGATCTCTTTCAAGTAAACGTGGGTACGATTGCTGAAATCTTGGCAACCATTGCTCGCGGCGGAACCGGTGTGCAATCCGTTTTAAATATCACCTCTATTGAGGCCCTGCGCCCCCGCCCCGGTCACGCCATCTACGGAGCCACGAAAGCCGCACTCGATGCACTCACTCGATCCGCCGCAGTGGAGTTGGCTCCCAACTGCCGGGTCAATGGACTCCGCTTAGGACTTATTGAGAGCCCTGGGATCGCTGAAGCCTGGCCTGAAGGGGTGGGTTCCTGGGGCGCCCATGCCCCACTGAAGCGGATGGGGCAGCAGAGAGACATCAGTGAGGCGATCGAATATTTACTACCCGCTACCTGGGCGACCGGGTCAATCTTGGATCTGGATGGCGGCATCGGAGCAGTTGCTCCTTGGTAACTGTTGGTCGGGAGCGGGCTCCTGTGATCAATCTGCTTTCAGCTTACATGTAGTGTTACGGCGAAACATTCCGCATCAATACTTCGAGGAGATTAAATGGCTGCAGAGATCGTTGACAAGATGTCGATTGGAACCACAGGCGTTCAGTATCACGTGGGAGTCAAAGAAGGCGACATCAGCGACATCGTTCTGATGCCAGGAGATCCGTTTCGAGTTCAACTTATTGCTGATCGCTTAGAGAATGCTGTCGAGGTCGCGCATAAGCGAGAATATAGAACTGTCACTGGCTATTACAAAGGTCGCAAAATTACCGCTTGTTCAAGTGGGATGGGTTGTCCCTCAACTGCGATTGGTGTCGAGGAACTCGCTCGAGTTGGTGGACGCGTCTTTATTCGAGTTGGTAGTACGGCTGCAACGCAAGCACATATCAATGTTGGCGACTTGGTTATCAGCGAGGGATCGTTTCGCAATGACGGAACAACCGCGGCTTACGTGCCAGCCGGGTTTCCAGCTGTACCCGATTTTGAATTAACGCTTGCGCTCATCAACGCCGGAAAAGATTTGGCAGTTGAAAAAGGGTTTACCGTCCATTCAGGTATCAATGCCACGGACGATGCTTTCTACGCAGAGACGCCTGAGTGGATCGCGCAAATGGAGAAGATGGGGCTCACCAATGTTGAGATGGAAAGCTCTGCGCTCTTCATTGTGGCTCGCCTCCGGGGTTTGAGAGCAGCGATGGTCTGTGCGGTTTCCGCCAACTTGGTAACCAACGATGTGGTTTATGGTCGCCCCAATACCCGCCTCGCAGTGGGTTGGGAACATAGCATCGACGTGGCTCTCGAAGCCGTTCACCGTATGGGGATATAAGGAAGTCAGCCTCATGCTCATCAACCTTCACACACACCTCGAAGGAACCGTACGTCCTGGTACCGCGGCAGAACTTGCTGAGCGCATGGGTGTGGCAACCCCTGAAGGTGGATGGGAGAACGCTTTTCGCATAAAGGAAAAGGGAGATCTCACGATCTTCCTCGCCCATGTCGCTATGGCTTATCCATTGCTAGGAAATGCGGAGAATCTTCGCCGCGTTGCTTTCGAGGCAGTAGAGGACGCAGCTAAGGATGGTCAGTCTTACATCGAATTGCGGCTTGGCCCGGCGACGCACGCGAGAAAAGATTTGAGTATTCGCCAAGTACTTGAAGCGGTCTGTCGTGGAGTTGAAGAAGCGAAAGTACATACGGGTATTCGCGCTGGAGTTATTGCATGCATGCTGCGACATGAGCCAGATGAGATCATTGCTGAAATTGCACATGCAGCGATTGCGCTCGCGGGCTCTGGAATTGTTGGAATAGACATTGCCGGAGACGAAATTCTCTATCCAGCCCTCGCGCGCTACGCACCCCTTTACGACTTAGCGCGGGCGGCCGGTCTCGGTTTGACTGCGCACGCTGCCGAAGCGGGGCCAGCGAGCGCAGGAAGAGAAGCGGTTGAGTTGCTAGGCGTGACGCGAATTGGCCATGGAAGTAACGTGGCGAGCGATCCAGAAATGCTTAAGTGGGTACGAGCGAGAGGTGTCACCATCGAGGTCTGTCCCACGTCAAATGTGCTCACTGGTGCGGCGCCAAGTTTGCGCGAGCATCCGGTGGTGGATTTTGTGAGAGCCGGAGTCAAGGTTGCGTTGGGTGATGATGACCCAGAGAACACTGGCGTTCGACTGAGTCAGGAAGCACGTTTGCTGGTCAGTGAAGGTGGGCTGCTTGCCGAAGATATGAGAAAATTTGCGCACGACGGAATTAGCGCAGCCTTTTGCAGCCAGGAGATTCGTGCAGAGCTCCTGGCGAAGTGGAGTAAGGGATAACCCGCTCAAAACCAGTTCGCATCCCTCAAGGAGTACTTGAGGGATGCGAAACTCCAAGATTCCACTTCTAGAAGCCCAGGCTCAATTCGGATAGGGTGAGCGTAAATTGTTGGCGGCTTACCTAGCCTCTGATAAACCCTGTTAGCCCGAAAGGGCTTGTGAGAGGAGTTCCATGAACAAGCGCATAACTGCTGGTGCTGCCGCATTTGCTTTGGCAGCACTTGGTTTTGCTCTATCCCCAGCTTCGGCTGCGGTAAAGACTGCTGACGAGTCGTCATGTGGCATGGCTGGCGCATTTTGTGTCGGCGTAGTTACGGACACCGGCAAGGTCGACGATAAGTCGTTTAACCAAGCTTCTTGGGAAGGCGCGAAAGCTGGTGCCGCAAAGGCAGGTGGCTTCTCGAAGTACATCGAATCACTTGATTCAAAGGATTACGCAGCCAACATTGATCTCTTTGCATCGAAGAAGTACAACGTCATCGTGACTGTTGGTTTCTTGATGGCTGACGCCACTGTGGCTGCTGCAGCGAAGTACCCAGATATCAAGTT
This sequence comes from uncultured Actinomycetes bacterium, assembly GCA_903844855.1. Taxonomy (GTDB): domain Bacteria; phylum Actinomycetota; class Actinomycetes; order Nanopelagicales; family Nanopelagicaceae. The sequence continues at coordinate 5,942 of CAIMVH010000012.1, forward strand.
CATTGGTGTGGATCAATTCAACGGCACTACTGCTACTAACTTCAGCGGACTCATCTTCGATGAGGACAAGGGCGGCTTTATTGTTGGCTACCTTGCTGGCTACCTTACGAAGAGCGGCAAGACTGCCGCAATTGCTGGCGGACCAAGCACTATTCCTCCAGTCCGTAAGTACATCGAAGGCTTCGCTAACGGCGTTGCATATGCTGGCAAGGAACAAAAGAAGAAGCTTGCCAAGGCATCCACGGTGTACTACACCGGCGCCAACGCTTTCAATGATCCAGTCTGGGGAGCTACCACTGCAAAGCAGTACCTCTCACAAGGCTATGACGTCATCTTCGCAGCTGGTGGAAGAACCGGAAACGGTGGACTTGCAGCAATTGCAAAGAAGAAGGGTGCACTCTGCATCGGCGTTGACCTTGATCAATGGCTGACTCTCCCTGAGGCACATGGTTGCTTGGTTACGTCAGCCGAGAAGCGCCTTGTTGCTGGAGTGAGTTCTCTCGTGGGTCAGATCAAGGCTGGCACGTTCAAGGGTGGCAACTTTGTTGGCACTGTGGGCGCGTCTCCTTACCACGATCTCAAAAACAGGGTTCCTGCCGCAGTCCAAAAGAAGGTCAACTCAACTCTCAAGAAATTGATTGATGGTTCACTTCCTACGGGCGTAAAGCCGTAATCAGCTAAGAAATTGCAAGAAAGGAGCGGGGGACATACTTCGGTGTGTTCCCCGCTCCCGTTTTGACTCGGGTCACTCATCATCCGCGAAAGGTTTTTTGTGTTTAATGCGAAGGTTTTCAGGGCGTGGTTGACCCCGCTCGTAGCTGTGTTCATTGCATTCGCGGTAGGAGCCCTGCTGATGTTTCTGCAGGGTGCGCAACCGATGGACGCATACGGCTCTCTCTTCAGTCATGGATTTGGATCTTGGGAAGGTTTTGCTAAAACATTAGGCAAAGCGACCCCCTTGATGTTGAGTGGGCTTGCGGTGACAATTGGGTTGCGCTCAGGGCTATTTAATATTGGTGTACAGGGGCAATTAGTGTCTGGCGCACTTGCAGCTGGATGGGCCGGCTATGCAATTCAGGGATTACCGATTTACATCCACCTTCCGATTGCGTTGTTATTCGGTATTTTTTTTGGAGCATTGGTAGGTTGGATTGCCGGAGCCCTAAAGGCTTATCGCGGAATCCACGAAGTGATCACGACGATCATGATAAATAGCATCGTGCTTGCGTTAGTTGACTACTTAGCAGGCCATAACTTTCAAGAGCCGGGACAAACGCTAGCTCGCACCTCGGCAGTCTTGCCCTCGGCCACGATTCCTAAGATTTTCGGGTTGCCCTCTGGTTTCTTCTTTGCAGTATTGCTGGCTTGGGCAGTCTGGTGGGTTTTCCAGCGCACGACGAGCGGCTTCAGGCTTGACACGGTGGGTCGCAATAAGAATGCAGCGTGGTACGCGGGCATTTCGGTGAAGCGTTCAGTGCTGATCGCAATGGGTGTGGGAGGCGCAATTGCAGGATTGGGTGGTGCCATTGAAACTCTCGGAGTTATCGGCCGGTTCGAACCTACTTTCAACACCGGGCTCGGATTTGACGGAATCACAATTGCCTTGCTTGGGCGGGCAAATCCACTCGGCGTGATTCCGGGTGCGATTTTGATCGGAGGCATCCGCGGGGCGTCTTCGAGTATGCAATTCGATGCAGGTGTAGCACCCGAGATCGTCGATCTCATTCTTGCTCTTATTCTTTTCTGCGTCACAGCCCCATTCTTATCAAAGTGGCTCAGGAGCACCCAAGTAGGGGCCAAAGTCACCAGCGGATGGAGCAACTGATGACGAGGTTTCTCTCATTCAAATGGATTTTGACGTTCATCTTGATCGCGATCACTGGTTACCTTTATTCGAAAGATGGAGTCATTACGACTTCGGTAGTTGCGACAGCTGTGATTTTCGGTCTCCCGTTAGCACTTGCTGCGATGGTCGGCATCATGTGTGAACGAACTGGAATTGTAAATATTGGAATTGAAGGGACTCTTCTCTTTTCCTCTTTCATTGGATTCTTCGTCGCATCGAGTACGAACAACGGCGTCTTCGGAATTATCTCGGCGATCACTGCCGGAGTGGTGACGGGGCTCTTCTTGGCCTTTATGTCTATTTCATGGAAAATGGATCAAATTATTGCTGGAACGATCATCAATATTTTGGCAACTGGCTTAACATCATTTCTTTACACCCAAGGCCGAATGGCCCCTACTACTTTCCCGATAGATATCCCCTTCTTTTCGAGTATTCCATTTTTTGGTCAAGTGCTATTCATGCACGGGCCACTTGTTTATTTTGGGTTAGTTGTCATATTTTCTCTCTACGTGGCGCTTTATCACACCAGTTGGGGGCTGCGCTCTCGCGCAGTGGGCGAGCATCCGGGCAGTGCAGATACTGCGGGCGTTTCGGTCTTTAGGCTCCGCTACCTCAACGTTGCCCTCGCAGGTGCAGTAGGTGGGCTTGCGGGCGCTTACTTAAGTTTGGAACTAGTGGGCTCGTGGGATCGCGGCTTTACCGCTGGTAAGGGCTTTACCGCGTTGGCCTTGATGATCTTTGGTAGATGGAACCCAATGGGAGCACTCGCAGCAGCTATGTTCTTTGGTCTCACACAGGCAGTCACGAATCAATTGATGTTTTCTGATGTTGCGCATATCCCTGAACAATTTGTGAACATGCTTCCCTATGTTCTCACGATCGTGGTCCTTGCGATTTCAGCAGGTAAGGTACGTCCACCGGCTGCTGAAGGCCTGCAGTACGAGAAGGAGAAGGCGTAATGAGTGCACTTCTCGAAATCGCCAATGTCACTAAGACTTTTCCAGGAGTGGTGGCAAACGAAAATATTTCAATCACGGTAGCTGCTGGCGAAATAGTGGCTTTGCTCGGAGAAAATGGTGCCGGAAAATCCACCCTTGTGAAGAGCGTCTTCGGCATGGTGCGTCCGGATTCGGGAGAGATTCGTATCAAGGGTGAAATTATCACTCCGGGAGATACTAGTGGGGCAATTGCGCGTGGTGTGGGCATGGTGCACCAGCACTTCCAACTCGTTCCCGTGATGACGGTTACTGAAAACATTATTCTGGGAAGCGAGCCGAAGCGCGGCATCTTCATTAATATGAAAGCGGCACGCGCAGAAGTATTGGCACTCTCTGAAAAGTATGGCCTTGAGGTAGATCCAGATGCCTTTGTCGAAGATCTTCCGGTGGGCACGCAGCAACGCATCGAAATTCTCAAGGCGCTTCGCAAAGACGTTGATCTGCTCATCCTTGATGAACCCACCGCAGTTCTGACACCGCAAGAGACCGACGAGCTCCTGCAAGTGATGAGGAACTTGGCAGCTTCGGGCGTGGGCGTGCTTTTTATTACCCACAAACTCCGTGAGGTCATGGCAGTTGCTGACCGCGTTGTCGTTTTGCGCAATGGTCGCGTAGCCGGCAGCACTTCTCCTAAGGAAACAGATGAAGAAGGTCTTGCCCAGCTCATGGTGGGCCGCAATGTCGTTCTCCAAGTCGAAAAGGGTGATGCAAAGCCAGCGGCAGCAACGCTGGTGATCAGAGAGTTGCATGTCAACGATGACCGCAAGCATTTGGCTGTCAATGGACTCAATTTAGAAGTCCGTGCTGGCGAAATCGTGGGCGTCGCGGGTGTCGAAGGTAATGGTCAGCGAGAGCTTGTCGAAGCAATTTGCGGAATGCGTCCGCGCATCAGTGGCGAAATTCTAGTCGCTGGGGAAGCTACGCCAGATATGCATCCTCATAAAATCCACTCTATGGGTGTCTCTCACATCCCGGAAGATCGCGAAAAGCACGGTTTGGTGACCACCTATTCGATTGAAGATAACCTGGTTCTCAACCAATTCGATCGTGCACCATTTGCCAAAGGTTGGATTCGCAACATGGCAGCTTTAGAAGAGAATGCCACTCGTTTAGTAAAAGAATTTGATATCCGAACTCCGTCGATTTCGACAACTGCTGGTGCACTCTCGGGTGGAAATAAGCAGAAGGTTGTCGTCGCGCGCGAATTAAGCCAAGACACTCGCGTAGTAGTCGCTGCGCAACCGACTCGTGGCGTCGATGTAGGGTCAATTGAATTCATTCATAATCAACTGATCGCGGCGCGCGATGCCGGAGCGGCCGTGCTCTTGGTCTCGGCCGAGCTCGATGAAATTCTTTCGCTCGCCGATAGGGTTGCGGTGATGTTTGGTGGAAAGATCGTAGCCATTTTGGAGGCCAAAGAGGCCGAGCGCGTTCTTGTGGGTCGACTTATGGCCGGTCTTTCAGCATGATGGGTGCTCTATGAGCATTCAGATTGATTGGGAAGTCCTGAAAGCTGCGGCCATCTCTGCGATGGAACGTGCTTACGCTCCCTACTCAAAGTACCCAGTGGGAGTCGCCGGACTTGTCGATGACGGACGAATTGTCTCGGGTTGCAATGTAGAGAACGCCTCCTATGGCCTCACCCTCTGTGCTGAGTGCGGCATGGTCTCTTCATTACATGCTACGGGCGGCGGACGTTTGGTTGCGGTCGCGTGCGTGGACGCTGCGGGTGAGGCGCTGATGCCTTGTGGTCGTTGTCGCCAATTACTCTTCGAGCATGGCGGCCCCGAACTACAAGTCTGGATGCCTACAGGTGTTCGACGGATGAAGGAAGTTCTCCCCGAAGCCTTCGGTCCTTCGCATTTAGAGAATAATTGATATGAGCGTAGAACCATTTGCTGCAGTAGATGTGATCGGTGCCAAACGTGATGGCCACGAATTATCTTCTGCGCACATCGACTGGATTGTTGATGCATACACCCGTGGGGTAGTAGCCGACGAGCAAATGTCGGCGCTTCTGATGGCTATTCTTCTGAACGGCATGAATCGCAAAGAGATTACCCGATGGACTACCGCCATGATTAACACCGGCGAACGGATGAGTTGGTCGATGCTCGATCGTCCCACTACGGACAAGCACTCAACTGGCGGAGTGGGGGACAAAATCACTTTGCCACTCGCGCCCATTGTCGCCGCATGTGGTGCGGCTGTGCCACAACTCTCTGGTCGCGGTCTTGGGCATACGGGTGGCACGCTCGATAAGTTGGAGTCAATTCCAGGTTGGCGTGCTTCGTTATCAAATGCGGAGATGCTTGAGGTATTGCAGAGTACGGGCGCGGTTATTTGCGCCGCGGGCGCTGGTCTGGCTCCTGCCGACAAGAAAATTTATGCGCTTCGAGACGTCACTGGAACTGTGCCCGCCATTTCGCTCATTGCGTCGTCAATTATGAGCAAGAAAATTGCTGAAGGCACTGGCGCGCTGGTGCTGGATGTAAAAACTGGTTCTGGCGCATTTATGAGCGATCCTAAGAAAGCTCGTGAGTTAGCAGAGGTCATGGTCGCACTAGGTACCGATGCGGGTGTCAATACTGTCGCACTCGTGACTGCCATGGATGTGCCACTCGGTCTCACCGCGGGGAATGCATTAGAGGTGCGTGAGTCAGTAGAAGTACTCGCTGGTGGCGGACCGAAAGATGTTGTCGAGTTAACCCTGGCTCTTGCACGTGAAATGCTTACCCTGGTGGGCATTGAGAAGGACCCGGCAGATACCTTGCGCGATGGTAGCGCGATGGATGTGTGGCGTCGGATGATCAGCGCGCAAGGTGGTAATCCTGACGCTCCATTGCCGGTTGCCGCCCATCAAGAGGTAGTGATGGCTGATAAGAGTGGAGTAGTTGCCTCGATGGACGCACTCGCTGTCGGGGTGGCTGCCTGGCGTTTAGGCGCCGGTCGTGCGCGCCAAGGCGAAGTGGTGCAAGCCGGAGCTGGGATTGAGATTCATGCCAAGCCGGGTGAACAAATAGCAAAAGGTTCACCGCTTTTTACTCTCCACACCGAGACCCCCGAGCGCTTTGCGCACGCGTTAGAAGCATTGCAAGATGGCTGGTCAATAGGGGAAAAGGCGAGCGCCACACTGCCACTCATTGTGGATCGCATTACCGCGTAAGATTGGTTTATGCCTCACCTCCTCAAAGCCCCCGTACAAATCCCCGTTCCAGGTGGAAAAGTTATCGACGAGTTTGTCGGTGGCGTGGCCACCCAAAGTTCTCATATCTCAGTCGCGAAAATGATTGCCCCAGCTGGTTGGGAAGAGCCTTTCCAAACTCCAGAGTTTGAAGAAGTCACTGTTGTCTTACGCGGAACTGTGCTGGTGGAGTGTGAAGGTACAACCTTCACTGTCAATGCAGGGCAATCGATTGTGACTTCTAAGGGAGAGCGCGTGCGCTACTCCGTGGGACCAGAGGGTGCGGAGTATGTGGCTATCTGCACGCCGGCTTTCTCCCCAGAATTGGTGAATAGAGAAGAATGACTTTAGATCGCAAGCCCACCCAAGATGAGTTAAGTCGAGCCCCCAAGGCGCTCTTGCACGACCATCTCGATGGTGGCCTGCGTCCTCAAACAATTCTCGATCTCGCCAAAGAGTCGGGCTACGCCAAGTTGCCGGTTACAGATGCAGACTCACTTGCGAAGTGGTTTGCCGAAGCAGCCGATTCTGGATCGCTTGAGAAGTATTTAGAAACCTTCGCGCACACTGTGGGAGTGATGCAATCTCCTTCAGCAATTGCGCGAGTGGCCCGCGAAGCCGCACTTGATTTGGCAGCAGATGGAGTTGCGTATGCGGAGATCCGGTTCGCTCCAGAGTTACATCTGGCAGGTGGCATGGAAATGCGCGATGTAGTCGAAGCTGTATTGGTGGGCTTCGCGCAAGGCGAGGAAGAAGCCCGTGACCTGGGAAGACCCATCAAGGTTCGGACCCTTCTGACTGCAATTCGAAATCTTGATGCCGCTAATCAAACCGCAGATCTAGTCGTGGAGTATCGCGACCGTGGCGTCGTTGGCTTCGATATCGCAGGGGCAGAGGCTGGTTATCCGCCCACCTTGCAATTAGACGCCTTTGAATATTTGCGTAGGGAGAATGCGCACTTCACTATTCATGCGGGAGAGGCATTCGGGCTACCTTCCATCTGGGAAGCGATTCAGATCTGTGGAGCGGAGCGACTCGGCCACGGCGTGCGCATCATGGATGACATCACGTTTGTCGACGGCGAAGCGCATCTTGGAAAACTTGCTTCGTATGTGCGGGATCGCCGCATTCCATTGGAGCTCTGCCCAAGCTCTAATCTGCAAACAGGTGCAGCCAAGTCAATGGCGGATCATCCCATTGGTAAGTTAGCAAAATTGCGTTTCCGCGTTACGGTCAATACGGATAACCGACTGATGAGTAAAACCTCTATGACGCATGAATTTACCGAGCTCTCAAAAGCTTTCGATTGGTCCCTGCTGGATTACCAACGTGTCACAGTGAATGCACTGAAGAGTGCGTTTATTCCATTCGAGGAACGTCTAGAAATCATCGAAAAGGTAGTAAAACCAGCCTATTTGGCGCTTTAGTCGGCTAAGAGTGTGGCGGTAGATGCGTGGAGAGCGTCCATTGCCTTCCGCGCAATCAAACGAGCCTCATCAATTCCTCTAGTGGTGACTGGAACGACCACTTCCAGGTAGCACTTTAATTTTGGTTCCGTTCCGCTGGGTCGAATGATGAGCCGACTGAGTGAAGTTCTAAAGCGCAATCCGTCGGTGGGTGGTAATTGTGTCCCCATCGCGAGATCTTCAAATGAGGTGACCTTCTCATCGCCAATTTCATTGGGCGACGCTGCGCGCAGTGACTTCATCTTGGCGGAGATGAATGAGAGATCGGAGACTCGAATGGAGATTTGTTCAGTCAGATAGACACCATGCCGAACGGTGAGTTCATCGAGTAGGTCGTTGAAGGTCTTTCCTTGAGATTTGAGCTCCGCGGCAATTTCCATCATCTTGAGCCCAGCAGAAATTCCATCTTTATCGTTGACTGTAGCTGGATCGACGCAGTACCCCAACGCTTCTTCATAGCCATAGGAGAGCCCGGCGACTTTGGTAATCCACTTAAAACCAGTGAGCGTCTCTTCGAAGGGAATGTGGTGGTGTTCGGCGATTTTTGCTAGCAACGAACTTGAAACAATGGAATTTGCAAAGCGCGGAGCACTCTTGCCATCTTGGGCAATCATTTCTCCGAGTATGGCTCCGACTTCATCTCCCTTGAACATTCGCCATTGGCCTAATTGGCGATCGAAAAAGGCAGCCGCGCATCGATCTGCATCTGGATCATTAGCAATCACAAGATCTGCATCTTCTCGAATGGCAAGAGCAATCGCTAAGTCGATAGCGCCCTTCTCTTCAGGGTTGGGAAATGCCACGGTAGGAAAGTCTGGATCTGGTTCGGCTTGCTCTGACACGCTAATGGTGTCGCTAAAACCCGCAGCCTTGACGACTTTCATAAATGTCTCCGTGCCGACACCATGCAGCGCGGTATGAACTGTTCGCAGTGATTTTTCTCCGGAAGTGCCGAGCCGCAAGGTCGCGGCGCGATACGCATCGATCACGCTCTCGTCGATGGTCTGCCAAGAATTGGATCGTGGCGCGCTCATGAGAGAAGTGATGGATGCTATTTCCTCGGCAATCTCTCTATCTGCCGGCGCAATAATCTGGGATCCACGGTATTCAATACCGTCAACGATTCCTCCAAGGTAAACCTTGTATCCGTTATCTTCGGGGGGATTATGGCTTGCGGTCACCATGACCCCTGCGTCGACCTTGAGATGGTTCACAGCGTATGCGAGGACAGGTGTGGGAAGTGTGCGTGGCATGACATGGGCTGCAATTCCGGCGCCTGCCATCAACTCAGCGGTGTCTAGTGCGAAGCGATATGAGCGATGGCGTGCGTCATAACCAATGGCGATTGATGTGAGCCCTCGTGCTTTCATGTAGGAAGCAAGACCCAATGCGGTGCGTCCTACAACCGCGCGATTCATCTGAGAAGGTCCAGGCCCCATTGGCCCTCGAAGGCCAGCGGTGCCGAACTCTAAGAATCCAGCGAACCAGGAACGAAGCTGTTCTTCATTATTCGTGGCGAGTGCGGCCACTAATTGCGCACGCGTTTCGTCGTCTGGATCATCATCAATCCAGGCGCGAACTTCCGCTTCGAGTTTCTTATCCATCTTAAAGTTTGGTGATCAACTCACGAAGAAGGATACCCATGCGAGATGCAGCCGCTTTGCCGGCGGCGATTACTTCGAGGTGATTAAGTTTTTCGCCAGTGACTCCCGCAGCAGCATTGGTAACAAGTGAGATCGCCATTACTTCGGCACCAAGTGCGTGTGCGGCAATAGCTTCGGGAACAGTAGACATTCCGACCAGATCAGCACCGACGATGCGCATCATGTTGATCTCCGCAGGCGTTTCGTACGCAGGTCCGCGCCAATGGACGTAAACGCCCTCTTTGAGTGAAGGATCGATTTCTTTGGCTAGCGCGCGAAGTCGTGGACTGTACAACGTGGTGAGGTCGACGAATTGTGCGCCGGCAAGTGGTGAGACACCGGTGAAAGAGATGTGATCACGCACCAGTACGGGTTCGCCCACGCGATACGCGGTATTGATACCACCGCAAGCGTTCGTCAAGATAATGGTCTTTGCGCCAGCGGCGATTGCGGTGCGCACTCCATGTACGACTGCTTCGATGCCGTGTCCTTCATAGAGGTGGGTACGTCCTAGGAAAACGAGTGCGCGTTTGTCGCCGATGGCGATGGATTGCACATTTCCACCATGGCCTTCAACGGCCGGTGGTGGGAAGCCAGGAAGATCCTTCATCGCAACTTCAGCGGAGGGTGTGCCGAGCGCGGAGACCGCGTCTGCCCAGCCCGATCCCATTACTAGGGCAACGTCATGCTGGGCCACTTGGGTGGCTTTTGCGATGGCTTCAGCGGCTGATTGGGCGAGGGCGAGAGGATCGGTCATGCGATAAATCTAGTCCAAATCTAGAAGCCGCGTGGATGCCAGACTGTCTTGAGTTCGAGCCAGTTCTTGATGCGAGTGAGCCCGTCGAGTTCTGTTCCAGGGCGCAAGCACCGCTTCAAGTTTTCAGCAGATGCCTTCTCGAGTTCAGCGGCAATCTTTTCGTCATCTACTCCGGAGAGATCAATGGCGTTCACATCCATATGACTTGCGAGCCATGGCGCAACTTCTACGTAGGAACCAGTCAGAATGTTGATGACGCCACCAGGAAGATCGCTGGTTGCTAATACCTCTCCGAGGGTGACCGCGGCCATTGGTGCATCTTGCGATGCAATCACAACGGTGGTGTTTCCGGAGACAATAATGGGCGCGATTGTGTCAACCAATCCAAGAAGCGATGGGCGGTTTGGGGCAATCGCGGCGACTACACCGGTTGGTTCTGGAACTGAGAAGTTGAAAAATGGGCCGGCAACTGGGTTGCTAGATCCCACGACCATGGCGATCTTGTCGCTCCAGCCCGCAAACCAAATCCATCGATCGATTGCTTCATCAACTTCAGCTTCTGCCTTCTTTGCACTCTTTGCCCACGGGGAGACTTCGTCGATAAATTGTGCACGACGCCCCTCCATCATTTCGGCGATGCGATAAAGAATCTGTCCGCGATTGTAGGCAGTGGCGCCCGCCCATTTTGGTTGGATCGCGCGGGCGGCGGTCACTGCATCGCGCGCATCTTTACGCGAACCTTGAGCGGCATTGGCTATGAACTTGCCTTCAGGACTCTTCACCTCATAGGTGCGCCCAGATTCAGAGCGCGGGAATGCTCCACCGATGAAGAGTTTGGCGGTGCGACGTACCTCGATGTGTTCGCTCATTATTTGCTCGCCGCCTTGAGGTAGGGCTCCAGGCCTTGTCGGCCGCCTTCACGTCCATATCCGGATTCTTTGTAGCCGCCGAAGGGGCTGGTGGCATCAAATTTATTGAACGTGTTTGCCCAGATAACGCCAGCACGTAAACGGCTCGACATTTCGAGAATGCGACTGCCTTTTTCGGTCCAAATACCTGCGCTCAGTCCGTAAGGCGAGTTATTTGCTTTCTCCACTGCTTCATCTGGGGTGCGGAACGTCAGGACACTCAACACTGGCCCGAAGACTTCTTCGCGCGCGATGCGGTGAACCTGCGAGACGTTGGTGAAGACGGTTGGTGGGAACCAGAATCCCTTCTCCGGAAGAGTGCACGGTGCAGACCATCGGTCGGCGCCTTCTGCCTCACCCGCATCGCTGAGTTCACGAATCTTGGCGAGCTGGGCTGCTGAGTTAATAGCGCCCACATCGGTGTTCTTATCCATCGGATCACCGATTCGAAGATTCTTCATGCGCTCGTAGAGCAAGCCGAGAACTGTTTCTGCAATGGATTCCTGCACGAGCAAACGAGAACCGGCGCAGCAGACATGTCCTTGGTTAAAGAAGATGCCGTTGACGATGCCTTCAATCGCTTGATCAATAGCTGCATCATCAAAGACGATATTGGCGGCCTTTCCACCGAGTTCGAGAGTGACTTTCTTATTCGTCCCGGCAACTGCTTGCGCAATGTAGCGACCCACTTCAGTGGAACCAGTGAACGCCACCTTGTTGATGTCTGGATGATTGACGAGTGCACGTCCGGTCTCGCCAGCACCAGTGACGATGTTGACGACGCCCGCAGGAAGGTCTGCTTGTTGGCAAATCTCGGCGAAGAGTAGTGCGGTAAGGGGAGTGGTCTCGGCAGGCTTGAGTACAACGGTATTTCCAGCCGCAAGTGCAGGGGCGATCTTCCACGCCAACATGAGTAGCGGGAAGTTCCAAGGAATGATTTGCCCGGCCACACCAAGTGGTTCTGGATTTGCTCCAAGGCCGGCGTAGTCGAGTTTGTCGGCCCATCCTGCGTAATGGAAGAAGTGCGCAGCCACGAGTGGCACGTCAACATCACGGCTTTCGCGGATGGGCTTGCCGTTATTCATCGATTCAAGTACCGCAAGTTCACGGCTACGTTCTTGAATGATGCGGGCAATGCGATAGAGGTATTTAGCACGATCGGCGCCGCGCATCTTTGACCAACTACCAAAAGCGACTCGAGCTGCGCGCACGGCGCGATCAACATCTGCTGCGCTGGCTTCTGTGATATCCGCCAGGTGCGCTTCGGTGGCCGGATTAATAGTGGAGAAGGATTTTTCGCCATCGACGAAGACACCATTGATGAAGAGCCCGTATGTGGGCTTGATTTTCACGATAGCGGTGGACTCTGGGGCGGGTGCGTATTCAAAGCTCATGATTAGTCAACTGTCACATAGTCAGGGCCCGAGTAGGCGCCAGTTTGGAGTCTCTTTCGTTGCATCAAGAGATCGTTGAGCACGCTAGATGCGCCTAGGCGGAAGAGATCTGGCGTAAGCCAGGCATCTCCCAACGTTTCCTTCACCAAGACAAGATAACGGAGCGCATCTTTGGCGGTGCGGATTCCGCCTGCTGGCTTCATACCGATTTTGCGTTGCCCAGCGTTGTGGAAGTCACGAATGGCCTGCAACATCACCAGAGTTACTGGAAGGGTGGCGGCAGGAGATACTTTGCCGGTAGAAGTTTTAATGAAGTCGGCGCCGGCGATCATCGCGAGCCATGAGGCTCGACGCACATTGTCGTATGTGCGTAGCTCTCCAGTTTCGAAAATAACTTTGAGGTGCGCGCTCTTGCAAGCCACTTTGATCGCTTGGATTTCTTCAAAGACATCCATGTAGCGACCTTCAAGGAAGGCACCACGATCAATCACCATGTCGATTTCATCGGCACCCTGAGCAACTGCATCGCTAGTGTCGAGGAGTTTGACGGCGCGAGAAGCGCGACCCGAAGGAAATGCAGTAGCCACGGCGGCTACTTGAATTGAAGAGCCTGTGAGGTAGGACTTCGCCTGCGCCACTTTGTCGCCGTAGACGCAGACTGCAGCAACGCTAGGTGTGGTGGGATCAAATGGATCAGGACGCATGGCCTTCGCGCAGAGCGTTTTGATTTTGCCCGCGGTGTCCATGCCTTCAAGTGTGGTGAGGTCGATCATGCTGATCGCAAGGTCGATGCCCTCAGCTTTTGCAGAAGTCTTGATGGAGCGCGTGGAAAGCATGGCGGCGCGTTCATCAGCACCCACTTGGTCAACGCCGGGTAGGCCATGGAGAAACTTAGTAAGGGATGCGTTGGTGCGCGTCTCATCTGAAAAGGTCTGGGAAGGTGCCTGGGTGGTGAGCCCCATGGATGCGCCCTTTCATTCTGGATTCGCGCCACGAGGTGGGAGTCTCCCGCGGGAGAACAAGAATAGCCGCTAGCGATAAAGTGGGCGAATAATCCCTTTTATGGCTTCTATCACAGAATACCCAGAGAAAAGTGAGGAAGAGAAAGCCGATTTCGGAGTGGCTTTTTAGCCGTAGGGGCCAGAGAATCAAGTGAGCCCTATCGGGAACCAGGAGAACGGGTCGGGCGTCATATAGGTAGGTGGAGAAAGGGAGTGGTGCGGTGTTTAAGGGAGTGAAGCGAGCGCTCATTGCGAGTGTGCTGCTTTTCGCATTCCTTTTTGCTGCAGCCCCCGCCCAAGCCGCGACTGACCTTGGTCCTACCGGCTCTTACATCGTCCGCATAAATCCTGATGGGCGAGATGCAGTGGCGCTGGCAATCCAGGATGCCGGTGGCGCCATCGATGATTCCTTTGAATATGCATTCGACGGTTATCTCGTCAAAATTTCGCGGGCACTCTCGCCACTGCTGTGGAACATTCCTCACGTCGTTTCTGTTGAAGAAGATGGATTAGTCACGACCGATGCAGTCCAGGGATATGAGACACCGACTCCCTCTTGGGGAATAGACCGCATTGATCAAACAAACATTATTGGATTTGCGAGTGATGGATACGTAAGTTCTTACGGGTATAAGAGTGCGGGCGAAGGCTCCACTATTTATATTGGTGATACCGGCATCTATCCACATAGTGATTTAGGATCGCGCCTCTCTAAGTCCGGCTACTCAGGATTCGCTGATGGCAACGGCACAGTCGATTGCAACGGTCATGGAACTCACGTTGCGACAACAGCGGCTGGAACCATATACGGAGTTGCCAAGAATGCTCGTGTTGTTCCGGTTCGCATTCTTAACTGCGCAGGGTCGGGTTCCTATTCGGGAGTAATAGCTGGCCTCGATTGGATCCTAAGTCCGCTGAACCCAAATCCGAAGACGCAGGCCGTACTGAACCTCAGTATCGGCGGTTCGGTTTCGGCCTCCGTCAACGCGGCGATCTTGCGCCTTACAAATGCGGGTATCACTGTCGTCGTCGCCGCGGGAAATAGTAATTTAAATTCTTGCAATTACTCGCCATCGTCAGCACCGAGTGCGATCACGGTCGGATCCACCACACTCTCAGATGCAAAGGCTTCATATTCAAACTATGGAAGCTGTGTTGATATTCAGGCACCTGGATCTTTGATCACGGCAGGATGGTTTGGATCTCCGACGATCACAAACACTATCTCTGGAACATCGATGGCATCGCCGCACGTGGCTGGAGCCGTTGCTGTACTCCGTGGTCTCTATCCGGATGCGAGCGTCGCGCAAGTAACTAATATTTTGACATCAACGGCCACACCTGGAGTGATTACTGGCCTTACGGGAAAGGCCGATGGGACAGTTAACAAACTTCTCTACCTCTCTCCCACGGACGGGGGAGATGCGGTGATTTCCCCGGCTGTTCAGGTGAGCACTATTGCGAGTATCACCCACCAGGGTGCTGACGTGAACATCGCAGTCAATCCCAACAATGCAGAAACTTCGATAGCTCTTCAATATTCGACTGATCCTGCGATGGTGACGGGTCTTGTTAATGCTTCGGGACTTCCGGCGTCGGTAACTGGATCGACTACTTCGATCGTTACTGCAAATCTACGATCGCTGGCTGCAAATACTCAGTATTACGTCAGAGTGCTAGGAACTAACTCTTCGGGGGTTACTACCTCGCCAATCGGAACTTTCACTACGCTTCCGTCGCCGACAGCAGCTCCCACTCCAGTGGCGCTCGCAGCAACAAATGTGACGGCTTATAGCGCCCAATTAAATGGCACGGTGAACCCCGGTGGTCTCAGTTCCTCTGCGCTCTTTATGTACACAACTGACTCTGCTTTTGCTACGGACGTAATTACCGGGGTAGCAACTCAGGGCACTGTTTATGGGAGTACCCCCATAGCGGTGACCCTAGATATTTCGCTGCTCGCTGGCGGCACGACCTACTATTACAAGACCGCATCAAGTAACTCAACAGCGTCCGTGATGTCTGCCCCGTTGAGTTTTACGACGAAGGTTTCTTCCGGTCTTCTGCCGATCGTGCAAACTAACAAGTCACTTACTTCGCTAGTTTCCACCAACCAAACCTTCACGGGCTCGGTGAATCCGCAGGGCCAAACAACCACTGTGAAATTGGTTGTGGGAACGGAAAGTTCGCTCACGGTCCTGCCAGTTGCGTATGTCTTGCCTTCAGTGTCGGGTCCAGACACAGTTACTGTTTCAGTTGTAGTACCCACGTTAACCCCTGGCAAAGGAACCTATTATCGATTCGAAGCGGCAAATGATTCGGGAGTGACTAAGTCGATTGCGCATTACGGCATCGTCGCCCCCATCACGCCGGTGATCATCTCAAACTCGGTGACCACAATTACGAATACTGGCGCGCTACTAAAGTCGGTAATCAATGCGGGGGCAAGCAATACGCGCAATTACTTTATCTATGGCACGGATTCACTTTTGGAGACTGGAACGGTCGAAGTCCAAGCGACAGCTTTTGCCGTGACAAGCCCCTTGAACGCCTCACTCTCCGCCACGCTGACAGGTCTTACTCCGGGAACCAAGTACTACTTCCGTTCGAAGATTTTGTCCTACACCGGGCCACTTGCGGGAGCGGCTCCACTGCTCGGAACCATTACATCTTTCACCACAACGGGCACGGCGCCAGCGCCGACACCTACACCAACTCCTACGCCGACACCTACGCCGACACCTACGCCAACTCCTACGCCAACTCCTACGCCGACACCTACGCCGACACCTACGCCGACACCTACGCCGACACCTACGCCGACACCTACGCCAACTCCTACGCCAACTCCTACGCCAACTCCTACGCCAACTCCTACACCGACCGGTCCGGTAATTGTGGGTGGCTCAATTACTCCAACCACAATTGTGGCCTGTAACAACATCACTGCAGTCTCAGCTCATGTCACCGATGCCCTCGGTATCAAGGCCGTAACCATGAGGCTGATGAATGCCTCTGGCGGAACCTTCTTTAGCATTACCGGTTATCGCACTTCTGGCACTTCATTCGATGGATTCTTCGCAAATGATCAAGTAGTGCCTTGTATCTTTACTCCCGGAACCTATACGGCGCAAGCAAATGCTACGAATACCAATGATGTGGCAAGTGGTTGGACGAACATCGGCACGATCACAGTTGCGGCGCCTCCCGTGTTAGATACCACCCCGCCTGTGGTGCTTTCGGGCACTGTGTCACCTGCCTCAGTTGAGGTTTGTCGCACTCTTTCAATTCTGAGTGCTCGTGTCACTGATGACTATGGCACTGCCACTGTCGCTATCAGATTGGTTAATGCAAGTGGAGGAACAACCGCAACTGTGAATGCCGGTCTTTGGAGCGGCACGAAGTTTGATGGCCTCTACCGAAACGACCTCTTGATTTCATGCGGAACCGTTCCAGGGCTCTACTCAGTGAGTGCGCAAGCGATTGATGAGACCAATAACCGGAGTGATTGGACAAGTATTGGTTCAGTAACAATCACTGCAGTACCGGAGCCAACACCTGTACCAACACCAACCCCTGCACCCACACCGACGCCGGAGCCAACACCTGTACCAACACCAACTCCTGCACCCACACCGACGCCGGAGCCAACACCTGCACCAACACCTGCACCAACACCAACTCCTGCACCTACGCCA
>CAIMVH010000013.1 GCA_903844855.1 uncultured Actinomycetes bacterium
ACCTACGCCAACACCTACGCCAACACCTGAGACACAGCTTCCTGCTCAGGGAACTGCCTGCTCAAAAATTGGCACCAAGGTGTCCGATAAAAACGGATTCATGAAATGCGTTTGGGGTGGTGGACCAACAAATGACTTTCTCAAGAATGTTATGTGGCGATATTACCCAAATTCTAAAGTGCCATCCTCAAACTCAAATAACCACACAACCGCTCCTTTGGAAAATGCATCCTGCGCAAATTCCGGTGACACCTTTGATGTTTCAGGAGGCATACTTGAATGTCGCTGGGTAAAAGGTGGAAAGCTTCAATGGATCAGGATAAACAACAGTAAGCCTACTTTCGTAAATGCCAAAAGCCCAGTCTCGATTGATGTCTGTAAATTGCAAAATAGTGCTTCAGTCGCAGATCGAACGGGACGAAATTCATCCGGTCAGGTTGGCTTTCCGTTGACAAATACCGATAGAAATCGAATGTTTTTGAAGGGGACAAACGAGGTCTTAATTGTTCCTATAGATTTCCCTGATTTTCCGGGTGGTAGCGAAGTGTTGGCTCAACTCGAGTACGACAAGAAATGGATGACTGATTGGTACGACTACTTTAGTAATGGACAGTCAAAATTCAATATTACAACTGTAAATAGCTGGCTACGAATGCCAAAAGAACGTTTGGCCTACCCGAGTGATGCCAAGACTGTTGATGCCTTTGCCGCAGATCATGGTCGTCGCATGGCGAACCAAGCCCAACCCTTTATCGATGAAATAACAAAAGTAATTGAGCTACGTAAATTTTCGACAGTTTACTTCTTCTATCCAGACGGCGAGATTACTTTTGTCGATTTCATAATCCGAAATCAATGGTTTAAAACTAAAGAGGGGGATGTTCAACTTAATTTATTTAGTTGGGGGAAAAATTTAGAAGGAATGGAAACCCTCAAATGGTCTTACTACATTCATGAAACTATGCATGATTTTGGAATTACAATGCATGCTCCAGGCAATGGTTGGCCGATGAGCATTGGAACCAACCAATCTGGAATCAGCCTGGCACTAAATCCATGGGAGCAGTTCCTGTTTGATTGGTTGCCAGCTGATCAGATCTATTGCGATGATATTTCAACTCTTAAAACGGCAACCATTTCATTATCTCCCGTAGAGCGAGAAGATCAGCAAACAAAGATGGCAGTCATAAGACTGTCACCAACCAAAGCAGTTGTTGTTGAATCACATGGAATCGGAAAGTGGAGTAACTTTAAATTTGGCGACCGAGAGTTCCCACCTGGCTTTTACTCAGTTATGGCCTATATTGTAGATTTAGATAAGAATGTGGCCCCGCCAATAAATTCTGATGGAACCTCAGTTGGTAATGACGAATGGGCCTGGGCTGTGTGGCAGAAAGTTCAAGGCGTGCAATCAAATCAATTTAATGTAAATGCAGGTGACCAAAAGAACTTAGCCGAATATGTAGCAGTCCTAGGTGACTCATTTGTTGTTGAGGGCGTCCGCATCAAGTTCGTGGGCACAGGCGATTATGAAACCATCGAGATCTCTAAGGCTTAAAACGTCTAAGGAAAAAGTTGGTGACACGCTGACGCCCTTTTGGCCCAAAATCTGCGCTCGTCGATTCAGAGTTAACGTAAGGGTCTGATGGGCATGCGTCCAAGCGATAGTCTATGAGCGTGAGTACACAAGAGACTGAGCGCGAGTTGGTGGTTGTGGTTGATTTCGGCGCCCAGTACGCCCAGCTCATCGCCCGTCGAGTACGGGAGGCTGGCGTCTATAGCGAGATCGTGGGACACCACCTCTCCGCCGAGGCCATCTTGGCGATGCGCCCCAGCGCCATCATTCTCTCCGGCGGCCCCTCTAGCGTGTACGCAGCGGGCGCCCCGAGTGTGGATCTGGAAGTGCTCCGCGCTGGCATTCCTGTCTTCGGTATCTGTTACGGATTCCAACTGCTTTCGCAAGCACTCGGTGGCACGGTCACAGAGACGGGCCTCTCAGAATTTGGTCGCACTGAATTGCATCGCGAAGGATCATCCCAGTTACTTGCTGAGCTCCCTGAAAGTTTTAAAGTATGGATGAGTCATGGAGATAGTGTTTCGAAAGCTCCCGATGGTTTTGTGATCACCGCGAAGAGCGCTGGTGCTCCTATTGCGGCATTTGAAAATCTGACCACTCGTTCGGCGGGCGTGCAATTTCATCCGGAAGTACTTCATAGCGAATTTGGCCAGGAGATTCTCAAGCGTTGGCTCATCGATGTAGTGGGACTCAAGCCGTCATGGACCATGGAGAGCGTGATCTCGACAGAGGTAGCAAAGATTCAATCCTTAGTTGGCAAGAAGCGGGTGATCTGCGGACTCTCAGGTGGCGTAGATTCCGCGGTCGCTGCCGCTCTCGTACAAAAAGCTGTGGGTGCCCAACTCACCTGTGTCTTTGTCGATCATGGCCTGCTCCGTGAAGGCGAAGCCGAACAAGTGGAGCGCGATTTCGTAGCTGCCACCGGAGTTAATCTTCATGTGGTCGATGCGCGTGAAAAGTTCCTTGCCGAACTTGCCGGAGTTACCGATCCAGAAACGAAGCGCAAAATCATAGGTCGGGAATTTATTCGCGCCTTCGAGCAAGCCGCTCGTGATATCTCCAAAGACGAGCCGGTGGATTTCCTGGTGCAGGGCACGCTCTATCCCGATGTAGTGGAATCGGGCGGGGGAGCAGGCACTGCAAACATCAAGAGCCACCACAATGTGGGCGGCCTTCCCGAAGATCTTAAGTTTGCCCTGATTGAGCCGTTGCGCACGCTCTTCAAAGATGAAGTGCGCCGAGTAGGTGCCGATCTCGGACTTCCTACTGCAATCGTGCAACGCCAGCCATTCCCCGGTCCTGGCCTAGGAATTCGCATCATCGGCGAAGTCACCGAAGCGCGCCTGGAGATATTGCGCGCCGCAGATGCCATTGCACGCGAAGAGCTGACCCTCGCAGGTCTTGATGGAGAAATTTGGCAATGCCCAGTTGTGCTCCTTGCCGATGTGCGTAGCGTGGGCGTGCAAGGTGATGGGCGCACGTACGGGCATCCGATTGTTCTTCGTCCAGTCTCGAGTGAAGATGCGATGACCGCCGACTGGAGCCGTCTTCCCTATGACGTGCTCGAAAAGATTTCAACGCGCATCACCAACGAAGTGCGTGATGTAAACCGAGTAGTGCTCGACGTCACGAGCAAGCCACCCGGCACAATTGAGTGGGAGTAGCGATGTCCTTTTTGAGTATCGACGAAGTCGTCATTCACGTGGTCGATCTCGAAGCATCAGCCAAGTTCTATATCGGTGCATTCGATCTACACATGCTCGCAGGCGAAAACGACTCAATCCTCCTTGGAGTGCTCAATTCTCCTTCTGGAAGGATTCGGCTTCGCGAAGTACGGGCTCGCGAAGGAGTCGCTCCGCATGTATGGGATCTCGGCCCTCGCTTACTTGGTATGTACTCGCGCGATCTTTCTTCGACTCTGAAGCGCATTGAGTCAGCTGGTGGCACACCTCGACCGCTCGTTTCTTACCCTTATGGTGGCGGCGAAATGCGCGAGGCTATTGCACTCGGCAGTGATCATGTGTGGTGGACACTTCCAGAAGTGGGTGCGGACGGGCCGCGCCAACCCTCTCCTGCCCTAGAAGAAAATCCCGCGCGTCAACACGGCGAACTCCATTCCGTCGTCGTCGTGGTTGAAGATGTTGATCAGGCCATCGCCTTCTTCCGTGATGCTGGGGGCATGACGCTCCTCTTTGATGGTGTGATGCAAGGTGAAGTTTTCGAAGAGATGATTGGTTTCCCAAGCGGGGCATCGCTACGCATTGCATTTCTCGCAGGGCCAGAGAAGGCACCTGCCCGCATTGAGTTCATGTCGTTTGAAGGTGTGGAGCGTTCAGAAGGACGAAAAGATAATATTGGTATTCGACGCATCGTGATGAACACCGCTGATCTTGCAGAGACGCTTGCAAAATTTGTAGAACTTGAATGTCGCATGATTTCCGAGAATGTGATCGAGGGTCCTGCAGGTATGGAAGTGGAATTGCGAGAAGTTAAGCAGTAATTGCAATCTTGAAAGCTTCTGCCGTTCTACCTTCGGGCAGCCCGTTTGCCTGTGCGATTCTTTCGCCCCACATGCGCACCATCCCTGGCATATCTTCCATGTGTGCTGTTTGACTGTGATGAGCTTTGAGTGCTTCGATCTTTCGTTCAAAGAATTCGGTGGTGTCTACGAAGTGATTCGTGATGGGGGAGCCCATGACCCACGCTTCGCGGACCGTCCAGGGTTGGAGGCCCTCTTCTTCGAGTAATTCTGGAAAGGCGAATGGATTTCTCGCGTCCGGGTATATCGCCTGGATCGCAGCTTCTCCGGCGGCCATGTGGTCGGGGTGGCTGGCGCCTACGCGATCCCAATTGCGCTCTGGAGATTGAATGATCATGCGGTCAGGGCGCGCAATGCGAATCGCGCGCACAATCGATTTACGTAACTCAATGGTGGGTTGCAGCCAGCCGTCGACGTAGTTGAGAAAAGTAATCTCTTCGACTCCGAGAACTTTGCCGGCAGCGCGTTGCTCTCTCTGGCGGATCCCGGGAATTTCACTACGGGGCACTTCGTCGTCGTTTCCACCCTGATCACCGTTGGTGCAGATGCAGTAGGAGACGTGGATGCCAGCGTTGATCCAACCCGCCAGAGTGCCACCAGCGCCAAAATCCACATCGTCTGGATGCGCAGTTACTACCAGGACACGCTCGATACCCTCATTGCTGACTTCACTCACCCGCACATCCTAGGCGAGCGACTAGGCTCGCGCTCCGTGAGGGAAGATTTACTCGTCGGTTTGAACCCGGCGCAACGTGACGCGGTGACGCATGTCGGTTCGCCCCTGCTCATCGTCGCCGGCGCTGGTTCCGGGAAGACTCGGGTGCTCACCAGGCGGATCTCTTACTTACTCGCCACCGGCGCGGCTCAACCGCACGAGATTTTGGCTATCACGTTCACCAACAAAGCTGCGGGTGAGATGCGCGAACGCGTGGTGGAGCTGGTCAACGAGCTCTCACCCACCCACTCCCTGCGCAATGCCCGCTCCATCTGGGTTTCTACCTTTCACTCCGCTTGTGTGCGCATCCTTCGCGGAGACGCGGCGGCCGCTGGCTTTTCCTCTTCATTTTCTATTTACGATCAATCAGATAGCCAAAAGTTGATGTCGCTGGTCTGCAAGGACCTCGACTTGGACCCGAAGCGCTATCCGCCCCGCCAGTTTTCAAATTTGGTGAGCGCTGCAAAGAACGAATTGATTGATCCGGAAGAGTATGCGCGCCGAGCCACTAATCACATTGAGAGCATGTGCGCCGACGCGTACAAACGCTACCAAGCCCGTCTTGAAGGCGCCAATGCTATGGATTTCGACGATCTCATTTCAAATACGGTGCGCCTTCTGCAAACCAATCCATTAGTACGCGACCGTTACCGCCACCGCTTCAAGCATGTTTTGGTGGACGAGTACCAAGACACTAACCACGCCCAATATGAATTAGTTCGCCAACTCGTGGGAAGTGATACCGACGCAACTCCGCCCGCTGAGCTTTGTGTGGTGGGTGATGCTGATCAATCGATCTATGCATTTCGTGGTGCCACTATTCGAAACATCTTGCAATTTGAGGAAGATTACCCGCGGGCGCGTACGGTGCTCCTCGAACAGAACTACCGCTCAACACAGAATATTCTCTCTGCCGCGAACTCGGTGATCTCTAAGAACAGCGAGCGCAAACCAAAGAACCTTTGGTCAGAAAGTGGCGCTGGTTCAGCAATCGTGGGCTTCGTCGGCGAAAACGAGCACGATGAGGCTTCGTTTGTGGCCAAAGAGATTGCTGAAATGTGTCGTGGCTCAGCGAAACCAAGCGATATTGCGCTCTTTTATCGCACTAATGCGCAATCCCGAGTCTTCGAAGAAATCTTCATGCGGAGTGGAATCGCTTACAAAGTCGTGGGCGGAGTGCGCTTCTATGAGCGCAAAGAAGTAAAGGACATTCTCGCTTATCTGCGGGTAGTGAATAACCCCAATGATGAAGTTTCGCTACGCCGCATTATTAATACGCCAAAACGTGGTCTGGGTGATCGAGCATTAGCATCCATCGATGCGTTGGCACAGATGGAGCAGACCTCGTTCTGGCGCGCGCTCTGCCGAGCAAGCAGCGCGCCAGGTCTTCCAGCGCGCGCCGTTGCCACCATCGACTCTTTCACTTCAATGATTCATGCGCTGCGCACTCTGGTGGAGAGTGGACTCACCGCAGGAGTAGTCGCGCAAGCAGTTCTCGAGCAGTCGGGGCTTATTCAAGAATTAGCGGCAAGCAGTGATCCGCAAGATGAGATGCGCATCGAGAATTTAGAAGAACTCGTCGCCGTGGCCCACGAGTTTGATGCCAACTTTGAAACTGATGCTGATCCCGACGTGGACCGGCCGACGCTCTTAGCTTTTTTGGAGCAAGTCTCACTTGTGGCTGATGCCGACGAGATTCCAGATAACGAAGATGGCGTCATTACTTTGATGACACTTCACACGGCTAAAGGTTTGGAATTTCCGGTGGTATTCCTCACGGGTATGGAGGAGGGCATCTTCCCGCACTCGCGCTCTTTGATGGAGCCCGGCGAAATCGAAGAGGAGCGACGTTTGGCCTATGTGGGCCTTACGCGTGCTCGCGAGCATCTCTATCTTTCGCGCGCATCGGCTCGCTCTACTTGGGGTTCACCTAATTTCAATCCGCCTTCTCGCTTCCTTGAAGAAATTCCTGAGGAGCTCATCGAGTGGCGACAGGTTGCCTCAGCATTTAGTTCATCGCGTTCGTCGCCCAATAGGTTGGCTGGTCGCGATCTGCCCCCACCGTTACCTACGGGGAAGCGCACGGGCACCGTGGTAGATCTTGCTGCTGGCGATCGGGTCAACCACGACACCTTTGGCCTCGGCCGGGTGGTCTCGATGGCGGGCGCCGGAGAGAAAGCCGAGGCGACCATAGATTTCGGTTCATTTGGGACAAAGCGCCTGCTTTTGCGATATGCCCCTGTGGAAAAACTCTCATAATGGCTCGCCGGCTGGACTCCTAGCCCCCCTCTTTGGCAGGGTGGAGGGGTAGGTCTTCGCTCGTGAACGCCGAAAGGCTCGATCCCGCAGGGGGTGACATGTCGCAGCAGATTAAGTTTTTGAATCGTAAAGTCGTTCGCAAGGTGATTGCTCTCGGTGTGGCGCTCCCGGTGGCTGCTTTCCTTGTCGTCTCCTCTGCTTCAACTCCGCCATCATCAGTAGCTCTCGATATATCGCCGACTGCGACTTCATCGATTTCTCGTTCGCTGGTGGCCCATCCGGTGACCGGAGCGATTCCCTTTACTGGCAATCTCAAAGCGAAGAAGCGGCTGGCCAAGATTGCGGCCGCCAAAGCCAAGAAGATCGCAGCGGCTCGCGAGCGCGCGCGTCTTGAGAAAATTTCACGTAACTTCACGCGACCAGTTTTGAATTACCGGCTTTCGGCTTCATTCGGTGCGAAATCTCGTCTATGGGCGAACCGTCACACCGGCCAGGATTTCGCTTCACCTTTTGGTTCGCGGGTCCGCGCATCGGAACGTGGTGTGGTGGTCTTCGCAGGGTGGGATGGTCCCTATGGTCGCAAGATCGCCATCAGTCATCCCAATGGCGTGCAGACTTGGTATGGGCACCTTTCGCGGATTAGTGTGAAAGTGGGTCAGCGAGTCAAAGTGGGTCAACGCATTGGTTTGGTTGGTGCTACCGGAAATGTCACCGGTACCCACTTACACTTCGAAGTGCGCAAATATGGCGTGCCAGTAAATCCAGTTAAGTGGTTACGATCGATGGGAATTCGGGTCTGATATGCGTCGTGTTGTGGTAGCAAAGCCAGGGCTTGACGGCCATGATCGTGGAGCCAAAGTTGTCGCACGCGCCTTGCGAGATGCCGGTATCGAAGTGATCTACACGGGTCTCCATCAAACGCCGGAACAAATTGTTGAGACTGCGATCCAAGAGGATGCCGACATGATTGGACTCTCGATTCTCTCGGGTGCCCACCTCACCCTCTTCGAGCGCTTGATGACGCTTTTGAAAGAGCGAGATGCCACGGACATTCTGGTTTTTGGTGGCGGAATCATTCCGGATGCCGACATTGTCCTCCTGAAGGAAATGGGAGTCTCAGCGGTCTTTACGCCTGGTACCACCATGGACACCATTGTCGAGTGGGTTACTTCACACGTCCCAGCCTGACGATCGCTGGTTCCACGCGATTCAAAGACGCATAATTACCTAAGGTTTTCTTTTCTAATGGAGCCCTCAGGGAGCCCTAAAGGAGCATCGTGGATTTATACGAATATCAAGCCCGGGATCTCTTCGAAAGTCACGGCGTTCCAGTGCTCAAAGGCAGTGTTGCTACCACGGTAGTTGAGGCAGTATCAGCCGCTGAGGCAATCGGTGGCGTTGTAGTTGTGAAGGCTCAGGTGAAAGTTGGTGGCCGCGGCAAGGCCGGCGGCGTCAAAGTAGCCAAGACGATTGATGAAGTTCGCGAGCATGCCACCAACATTCTTGGGATGGATATCAAGGGCCATACGGTAAACCGCGTCATGATCGCCCAGGGAGCCTCCATTGATGAGGAGTATTACGTTTCAATTCTGGTAGATCGTGCACAACGTCAATATCTGGTCATGGCTTCTACCGCCGGCGGAGTTGAAATCGAACAAGTTGCGCACGAAACGCCAGAGTTGCTTGCCATGGTGGGTATCGACCCGCTCAAGGGAATTGATCACGCGCTTGCACTTTCTATCGTGCAACAAGCAAAGTTCCCATCCGACATTGAAGGCCAGGTTGCCGATGTGTTGGTAACCCTCTGGAAGGTTTTCCAATCTGAAGATGCCACTTTGGTGGAAGTGAATCCCCTCGTAAAAACTTCGGATGGTCGCATCATCGCCCTGGATGGAAAAGTTACACTTGATGAGAATGCCGGCTTCCGCCACCCTGACCATGAAGCATTGGTTGATGAAAGTGCCACCGATCCTCTCGAAGTTGCCGCTAAAGCTAAGAACTTGAATTATGTGAAGCTTGATGGCGAAGTAGGAATCATTGGCAATGGTGCCGGCCTTGTCATGAGCACACTCGATGTAGTCGCTTATGCAGGCGAGAATTTTGGAGGAGTGCGCCCCGCAAATTTCTTGGATATTGGTGGCGGTGCTTCTGCTCAAGTAATGGCTGACGGATTATCGATCATTCTCTCTGACCCGGCAGTAAAGAGCGTATTTGTGAATGTATTTGGCGGTATCACTTCTTGTGATGCAGTCGCGAACGGCATTGTGCAAGCGCTCTCGATGCTGGGGGATAAGGCAACGAAGCCGCTTGTCGTTCGGCTAGATGGCAACAATGTCCTAGAGGGACGCAGAATTTTGAATGAAGCAAACCACCCGCTTGTAGAACAGTTAGACACTATGGATGGCGCAGCTTCTCGCGCCGCCGAGCTCGCAGGAAAGGCTGGAAAGTAACATGGCAATTTTCCTCGATGGCAATTCGCGCATTCTTGTTCAAGGCATTACGGGTTCAGAAGGAACCAAACATACGAAGCGCATGCTCGCTGCAGGTAGCCAGGTTGTCGCTGGTGTTACTCCTGGAAAAGGTGGGCAAACAGTAGAAATTGATGGCCATGCCATTCCTGTATTCAATTCTGTGCAAGAAGCCCGATTGGCCACGCAGGCCAATGTCAGCGTGGTCTTCGTACCGCCTAAGTTCACCAAAGGCGCCGTTATCGAAGCGGTCGATGCCAGAATTGAATTGGTTGTAGTGATCACCGAGGGTGTTCCGGTTCATGATTCGGCTGAATTTTTTGCCTACGCGCAAGCGAGCAAGCACACGCGCCTTATCGGACCTAACTGTCCCGGATTGATCTCTCCAGGAATATCAAACGCCGGAATTATTCCGGCAGATATTACGAAGAAGGGACCAGTCGGGTTGGTCTCTAAGTCGGGAACTCTGACCTATCAAATGATGTATGAACTTCGTGATCTTGGATTCTCCACCTGCATTGGTATCGGCGGAGACCCCATTATTGGCACAACGCATATCGATGCACTTCGAGCATTTGAAGCCGATCCAGAGACCAAGGTGATCGTCATGATTGGTGAAATTGGCGGCGATGCTGAAGAACGGGCTGCCGCATTTATCAAGGAGCACGTCACCAAGCCCGTGGTCGGATACGTAGCTGGCTTCACGGCCCCCGAAGGTAAGACCATGGGTCACGCAGGCGCGATTGTCTCTGGTTCTTCAGGCACTGCCCAAGCCAAGAAGGAAGCTCTTGAGGCGGCTGGCGTACGCGTGGGCAAAACACCGAGTGAGACTGCTCGCCTTCTGCGCGAGATCCTGTAACAGTTTGCGGGTGAGTGGTCACCGCAATCCTTATGGCTTAGCGCTTCAAGAGGCGCTGCGTGCCCTCACGCTTACTCTCGTGCCGATTCTGCTCATTTCTATTCTCTCGTGGTCGTTTGCTGGGAGCCGTAACGGTCAACTTGGTGACGCGGTTCATGGTGGCGCCTGGATTTGGTTAGCCGCCCACAAGGTATTGCTCCACCTCTCTTTGCCACCTGGCGATATCGCTGGCCTTCTATGGTTCACCCCGCTCGGATTTTTGATCTTTCCGATTGTTGTTCTGCGGGGTGCCTGTAAACGTATGGCGAAAGAGAGCTCGAATTACCGCGGAGGGCTCACCTTGCTCTCAACTACATATGGCGCACTCTTAGGAGCCGTCGCGTTGATTTCGGCGACTCATGCAGTTCGGCCTAATCCGCTGAGTGCCTTTTTTGCAGGGTTACTTCTCACACTTATCGCAGCTCTCTCGCTGCAAGCACCCCACTTAATCAAAGCTAAAGGTGAGCTATCTCGTATTGTGAAGAGTTCGCTCTTGAACATTACCGGATTGCTTCTCATCTCACTCATACTCTTTCTCGTGGCAACCATCATGAATTTTTCTCAGATGCTTAATCTCTATGCGGTGCTTCGTGCTGGGTTTGTAGGAACGCTCTTAATCACGGCAGTCATGCTCCTGGCAGTACCAAATGCGGTAGTGATGACTATGGCGTACGTGAGCGGGGCCGGCTTCGCGGTGGGATCTGGGACGCTCTTCTCGCCATTTTCGGTGAACTCTGCAGAGATTCCAGCGCTGCCGATTCTTGCTGGACTCCCGGCGCAGACCAGTGCGATCACGCACGCCCTGCCCGTGCTTCTCCTCGTGTGGTCCATCTTTACGGGCTATCGATCAGTGGAATCGGGCTTAGATTTAAGAGTTCGAGTGCGCGATGGCGCTCTTCATGGAGTGATTGCGCTTTTCATGTTGACGCTGCTTAACCTGCTCGCAGGTGGATCACTTCTTGGCGGGCGACTTTCAGCAATTGGCGCATCCTATTGGCGCATCGCGCTCTTTGGTGGACCAATCTTGATTATCGGTGGCGCTCTTGGTGCACTCTTGGTCGGCTTACTTAACCGTTCGCATCGCGCTTAATCGCGCCTCTAGGTCTGCTCGAAATCCTTCCGTGCAGGAGTTTGTTGCTACGTGCGTGTTTGCTCCGAGTTGGCACTCCGCATATCGATTGATTTCTGTGCTGAGCAAGAGCGTGCCGATAGTTGTGAGAAAAGCGACTGGGATCATGATGATGCTGATGACCATCGCTGCCGTGGAGAAGCGAATAGAGAGCACTAGAGCAACAATCGCGACCGCCATAGCAAACGCTTGCCCCTGCCAGGCAGGCAGCGTAAATATCATCAAAAAGATTGACGCGATGGAGGCTAAGAGGGCAAAGCGCCGGCGAAGGACTTTCTTATCAATTTCCATATTGGGTCGCTCCATAGGAGGCAACGCTACCGAGTACCCTCATCAGTGTGTTAACTGACCCTCCTAAGATTGTGATTCTGGCTTCAGGCCAAGGTTCACTAGCTGCGGCGGTGATGGCGTCGGCCGGAGTGTATGAAGTCGCGGCGGTAATTTCTGATCAACCAGCCGCTGGCGTTCTTGGCTATGCGCAAGCAGTGAGCGTCCCCACTGCTGTTGTCGAATTGCAGGGAGATCGTCTCGCGTGGGAAGAGCGGTTGGGCGATGCTGTTGCCTCCTTCTCCCCTCAATTGGTGGTTTCCGCTGGATTTATGCGCATCCTCTCGCCACGTTTCTTGCAACGGTTCCGTGTCATCAATTCCCACCCTTCACTGCTCCCGCTCTTTCCTGGGGCCCATGCTGTTCGAGATGCGCTACTGGCCGGGGTGAGCCACACGGGATGCACCATTCACTGGGTTGACGAAGGTGTGGATACGGGTGAAGTTATCGCTCAACGGATCGTTGAAGTGCTTCCGGGAGATACTGAGGCAACGTTGCACGAAAGAATCAAAATCGTGGAGCGTGAACTTCTAGTATCTGTAGTTGAAGCTCTCGTGAAGGGAAATTGAGATGCCAGAATCTCGCAGAAGCGTCACTCGTGCTCTGTTGAGTGTTTATGACAAATCTGGCTTAATTGATTTAGCCCGCATTCTGCATTCGCATGGTGTGGAGATTGTCTCTACCGGCTCAACTGCGAAAAATATTTCAGACGCCGGTATACCGGTCACGCCAGTTGAACGCGTAACTGATTTTCCAGAATGTCTTGATGGTCGTGTGAAGACGCTTCACCCAAAGATTCATGCCGGCATACTGGCTAATCTCTCATTAGATAGTCATGTAGCGCAGTTGCAAGAGATGGGTATTACTCCTTTTGATTTGGTGGTAGTTAATCTCTATCCCTTCACTGAGACCGTAGCCTCAGGTGCATCGCCTGCTGAATGTGTTGAACAGATAGATATCGGCGGCCCCACCATGGTCCGTGCAGCTGCCAAGAACTATGGTTCAGTTGCGGTGGTGGTTTCACCATCGCAATACACCTGGCTCGCCGAAACCATGAAGCGCGGTGGAACCACACTTGAAGAACGAGCACATCTCGCCGCCAAGGCTTTCTCCCACACGGCTGATTACGACGTGGCGGTGGCATCTTGGCTCGGAACGGTGCTTGCGCCGAGCGACTCAGAATTTCCGGAGTGGATCGGGGCAACGTGGAATCTTAAAGCGAGTCTTCGTTACGGAGAGAATCCGCATCAGCAAGCGGCGTTGTACGAAAGTGCTTCAAATGGTGGTGGGCTGGCGGGAGCAGAACAACTTCATGGCAAAGAGATGTCTTATAACAACTATGTAGACGCAGATGCCGCGTGGCGTGCAGCGTGGGATCACTCAGATCCGGCAATTGCGATCATCAAACATACAAACCCGTGCGGCATTGCTTCTGGGAGCACCTTGCTGGCGGCCTATCAAGCTGCCCATGCATGCGATCCGCTCTCTGCATTTGGCGGAATCATCGCTTCGAATCGTCTCTTTACTGCAGATGTCGCGATGGCTTGCCAAGATGTTTTCACTGAAGTGATCATTGCGCCCGAATTTGAAGAGCGGGCTCTCGCAATTCTTCGAGCGAAACCTTCCGTACGTATTTTGCAAGCTGCGCCTCCGAAGAAGAGTGGGGTAGATCTTCGACCCATCTTGGGTGGCGCACTTCTTCAGCATTCAGATAACAATCAAGCTGAAGGCGATCTCAGTAGTAATTGGAAGCTAGTTAGCGGAGCGCCCGCCGACGCTTCAACTTTTATGGACTTGGAGTTTGCCTGGCGTTGCTTGCGTGCGGTCAAAAGTAACGCCATCGTGCTGGTTCATGATGGCGCAACTGTCGGAATTGGTATGGGGCAAGTGAATCGAGTCGACTCAGCGCGTTTGGCACTTACGCGAGCGGCTGAACGTGCGCAGGGAAGTGTGGCGGCCAGTGATGCATTCTTTCCTTTCGCTGATGGCTTAGAAATCTTGCTCAATGGCGGAGTTCGAGCAGTGGTGCAACCCGGTGGCAGCATCAGGGATGAAGAGGTGATCGCACTCGCGCAATCTCGAGGGATCACTATGTACTTCACCGGCGCCCGGCACTTCACCCACTAGCCCAGTGGGTAGGGCTTCACCCGCTAGCCCAGTGGTGAGGGCTCTACTGAGTAGGCTCCGGCTATGGAGATTAAGAACGCGCAGCTGACGCCCCGAGCGCGCACCCTAGGTCTGCTCTTGCTCGGAATGGCGCTGCTCTTCCTGGCGCTCGGCTTTCTGCGCACTGGCGGCCTTATTCTGGCTCTCCTTTTAGCCCTGATGGCCTACTGGCGCTCCCGCCGAAAGATGGCCTGGTCACGCTCAAAACGGGTGGATGTGGCCACACTCACGCTCTTAGCCGTCGGAGTTGCGGCCTTGACAGTCGCACTTCCGCACGGGAAGTAATATCTTTACATCAAGATATTTTCTGAGAGCCCCCAGGAGGGCAGATGAACGGCCATTTGAATGGAAAAGTCACCGTTGTTGGATCAGGGTTTTACGGATCAACAACCGCCCAACGCCTAGCTGAGTACAACGTCTTTAAGACGGTTGTACTGACAGATATTCTCGAAGGCAAGCCTGAAGGGCTCGCGCTCGATCTCAATCAATCACGCTCGGTTGAGGGGTTCGAAACCAAAGTTGTAGGTGCCACCACTGGCATGGATGGCTCCGGATACGAAGCCACCGCTGACTCCGATGTTGTGGTGATCACTGCGGGTCTTCCGCGCAAGCCAGGCATGAGTCGAATGGACCTCCTGGAAACCAACGCGAAAATTGTGCGAGGGGTTGCCGAGAACATCGCTAAGCACAGTCCTCATGCAGTCATCATTGTGGTGTCTAATCCGCTTGACGAGATGACAGCGCTCGCGCAAATCGCTTCGAATTTCCCACACAATCGCGTGATGGGCCAAGCCGGCATGCTTGACACTGCCCGCTTCACACACTTTGTAGCTGAAGAACTCGGCGTTGCAGTGGGTGCGGTCAAGACGCTGACTCTGGGTTCACATGGTGACACCATGGTTCCGGTGCCAAGTCGTTGCACTGTAAATGGCAAACCACTCTCTGATCTGCTCTCTGCTGAGAAGATTGAAGAACTTGTTGTACGCACTCGCAATGGTGGCGCTGAGGTAGTCGCACTTCTTAAGACAGGCTCTGCTTATTACGCACCTTCAGCGGCCGCAGCTCGTATGGCGAAGGCTGTTATCGAAGATTCGGGTGCGATCATGCCGGTCTGTGCTTGGGTGGATGGCGAATACGGTATCAAGGGTGTTTATCTCGGCGTGGAAGCCGAGATCGGTAAGAGTGGTGTTCGCAAGGTCGTTGAGACCGCCCTCACTGCAACAGAAATTGCATCACTCAAAGAAGCCGCCGAAGCGGTACGAAGCAAGCAATCAGACATTCAAAGTCTGTAGGAGACTCACATGAGCAAGATCAAAGTAGTTGGCACGGTCGTCGAGATGGATGGCGACGAGATGACTCGCATCATTTGGCAATTCATCAAAGATCAATTAATTCTTCCTTATCTTGATGTAAACCTTGATTACTACGACCTCTCGATTGAAAACCGTGATGCCACAGATGATCAAGTCACCTTAGATTCGGCCCACGCCACCAAGAAGCATGGAGTCGCCGTTAAATGCGCAACGATCACGCCAGATGAGGCTCGAGTTGAAGAGTTTGGCCTGAAGGAAATGTGGAAATCTCCTAACGGAACCGTTCGCAATATCCTTGGCGGCGTAATTTTCCGTGAGCCAATCGTAATTAGCAATATTCCACGCTTAGTTCCAGGTTGGACAAAACCGATTGTTATTGGACGTCACGCTTTCGGCGATCAATACAAGGCAACTGATGTGAAGATTCCAGGCGAAGGAAAACTCACTCTCTCATGGACTCCTAAAGATGGTTCTGCGCCGATGGACCTTGAGGTCTTTGACTTTCCGAGTCCAGGTATTGCGATGGCGATGTACAACCTCGATGATTCGATTCGAGATTTTGCGCGGGCCTCATTTCAATATGGACTCACCTTGAACTATCCGGTCTACCTCAGCACAAAGAACACGATCCTCAAGGCCTATGACGGACGCTTCAAGGATCTCTTCGAGGAAATCTTCGTGAGTGAATACAAGGCTGCATTTGAGAAGGCTGGTCTCACCTATGAGCACCGCTTGATCGATGACATGGTCGCTTCGGCCCTTAAGTGGGAAGGTGGCTACGTCTGGGCTTGCAAGAACTATGACGGAGATGTTGAATCCGACATCGTGGCCCAAGGTTTTGGTTCACTTGGCTTGATGACATCAGTTCTGATGACTGCAGACGGCAAAACCGTCGAAGCAGAAGCCGCACATGGGACTGTTACTCGCCACTACCGCATGCATCAAGAAGGTAAGCCCACATCAACTAACCCAATTGCTTCGATCTTCGCGTGGACGCGGGGTCTAGCCCATCGAGGGAAGCTTGATAGCACACCAGAGGTTATTGATTTCGCTAATACTCTCGAGCGGGTCTGCATCGAGACCGTCGAGAGCGGAGCGATGACCAAGGACCTCGCGAGTCTGGTCGGACCTGATCAGGCTTGGTTGACGACCCAAGAATTCTTGGCTGCCATCGATACAAACTTACAAAAGGCGATGGTGTAGATCGTTAGTTCTTAAGGCGCATACCGCTGGCTTTATCAAAGAGGTGTACCTCGCTCGGTGAGAGAAATATTTGCTCACCGGTTGGGGGCGCCTCTTTTGGTTTACAACGGAAAATAAGGAACTCAGCGCCGAGCAGAGAAGCACCCGTTGAGACCAGGGATGCATATACATAGGAATCGGCTCCAAGGAATTCCACCGCCTCAACTTTGACCTCCATGCCGACACTACTGATCTCCCATTTATCAGGACGGACACCAATGAGGATTTCGTGGTGGCTATCTGGTCCAAAAATGGGCGATGTGAATCCTGGAGAGAGTTCCAAGATGTTCATTGCGGGGGAGCCGATGAATGTCGCTACAAAAATATCGGCAGGTTCATCGTAAATTTCCTGAGGCGAGGCCACTTGATGAAGTTTTCCCATATTCATTACCGCTACTCGGGTTCCCATAGTCATCGCCTCGGCTTGATCATGGGTGACATAGAGCGTGGTGACGCCTAACTCTCTTTGAAGCGTAGAAATACGAGTCCGTGTACTCGCTCGCAACTTGGCATCAAGGTTTGAGAGCGGTTCATCCATCAGGAATAACTGAGGTTTGCGCACAATGGCACGCCCCATCGCAACTCTTTGCCGCTCGCCACCAGAGAGTTCTTTCGGCTTTCGCTCCAACAACCCTTCAACGTTTAAGAGTGCGGCGCTCTCCTTTACCAGCATCATTATTTCTTGGGGATCGTTGCCGGCAACTTTGAGAGCGAAGCCCATATTCTCTGCAACGCTCATATGCGGATAGAGCGCGTAAGACTGAAAGACCATCGCCACATCTCGATCTTTCGCATCAAGGCACGAGATGTCTTTACCATCGAGAATGATTGAGCCCGAGTCGAGTGGTTCCAGACCAGCGAGCATTCTTAATGTGGTGGATTTTCCGCTACCCGATGGACCCACTAAGACGAGAAATTCGCCGTCTTTAATCTCCAGATTGAGCTCTGAAACCGCTTCCTCTGTGCTTTGGTCGTAGTGGCGCGTGATGCCACGCAGGCTGACGGCAGCCATCGATTTCTCCATTCTCCCGGCAGGAACGTGCCGGACGATCCTTAGGACGAATGAACAGGTACGAGTGAGCAGCACGAGCATAAGGGCTCAGTGGAGCAGGCGGGTAGCGCGCTAGGCTAGGGCTGTGTCAGACGGATCCCTGAGCTGGGGCGCATTCTTCGCCAACGCTGGGCTTGTGCTCGCCTTCATTCTCCTCGCGGCTCTCTTTGTCGCTGCCGAAATTGCGCTGATCTCCCTTCGAGACGGCCAGGTGCGCGCCTTGTCCGAACGTGGGCGCCGAGGTGAGAAAGTCGCCAAACTGGCGGAGCATCCCAACCGCTTCTTAGCGGCTGTGCAAGTAGGAATTACCGTCTCCACCTTACTTTCTGCTGCCCTAGGCGCAGAGCGCCTCGGACGATTTCTTACCCCCACATTTGCTACGTGGGGGCTCAGTGAATCTGTTGCAGATGTGCTTGCTCTAGTGCTGGTGACTTTGGGAGTTGCTTATGTATCTCTCGTTCTTGGTGAGTTAGTCCCCAAGCGATTAGCCCTGCAAAAGACCGAAGCCATTGCGCTGGCAGCTGCACCCACTATCGAACGCATTGCCATTCTCTTTCGTCCAGTTATTTGGATATTGTCCAAATCAACTGATGTGGTGGTTCGCCTCTTCGGCGTTGACCCACATAAATCGAGAGATGCAATAAGCGAAGAAGAGATCATCAACTTGGTCAGTGGACATGCCACACTCGGAATCACTGAGCGAGAGATTGTTGAAGAAGTATTTAATGCCACAGACCGACAGATTCATGAGTTTATGATTCCCCGCACCGAAGTAGATTTCTTGGATCAGAGCATGACTGTGTCGGAGGCGCGAGACATCGCGCTCACCCAGGCGCATTCCCGTTATCCGGTGCGCAGAGATTCGGCTGACGACATAGTGGGCTTTATTCACGTGCGTGATCTTCTAGACCCAGCCCGCACGTCGATGGGGCTCTCTGGATTTGTGCGCCCGTTGCTCTTCTTACCAGGTACCAAACTGCTCATCCCAGCATTGAACGAAATGAAGCTGGGTCGCCATCACATGGCGATTGTGCTCGATGAATACGGCGGGACAGATGGCATCATCACCCTCGAAGATATCGTCGAGCAGATTCTTGGAGACATTCAAGACGAGTATGACGACGATGAGAGTGTGACCACCCAAGCGCCCTCGGGAGAGTATGAAGTTGATGGTCTTACCTCTTTGGAGGACTTAGTCGAAGAGACCAACATTGAGCTTCCTGAAGGCCCTTATGAGACTTTGGCAGGATTCATCCTCCATCACCTAGGCCGGCTACCGGATATTGGTACGCGCTTTTCCAAGGAGGGCATCTCCTTTGAGATTTTGGCGCTCGATGGGAAGCGCATTTCGCGAGTGCAAATGCGAGTAGATGACCCTCGAGATGGAAAATCCAGTACATCAGCAGAACCTGAGATGGAAGAATAAGGTTATGCCTCGCGTCCTCTCAGGAATTCAGCCAACTCATGACTCTTTCCATCTGGGAAATTATCTGGGCGCTGTGCGTCAGTGGGTGGCGCTCCAAGAGAGCCACGATGCTTTCTACTGCGTGGTGGACCTTCATGCGATTACTGTCGAACACGACCCGGAAGCGCTGCGCCACCGCACCTTGCTCTCCATTGCCCAATTGGTAGCTGCGGGTCTTGATCCAGCGCGCTGCACCCTCTTTGTGCAGTCGCAGGTCCCCGAGCATGCCCAGCTGGCCTGGGTTCTAAGTTGCATTACGGGATTTGGCGAAGCCTCGCGAATGACCCAATTTAAAGATAAGAGTCAAAAAGGTGGTCTTGATCGGGCCACTGTGGGCCTCTTTACATATCCCATCTTGCAAGCTGCCGATATTTTGCTCTATCAAGCCGACGAGGTGCCGGTGGGTGAAGATCAACGCCAACATATCGAGCTCACACGTGACCTCGGCCAACGATTCAATACTCGTTTTGGAGAAACTTTCACTATCCCGAAGGTACATATCGTCAAGAGCACAGCCAAGATCACTGACCTTCAGGAGCCCACATCGAAGATGAGTAAGTCAGCCTCTTCGGCGGCTGGCATTATTGAATTGCTCGACGATCCTGCATTAACGTTGAAGAAAATTAAGAGTGCTGTGACGGATACGGGACGTGAAGTGCAATTCAATCAGAGTGAGAAGCCAGGGATATCTAACATGCTTACCATTTTCTCTGCTCTCTCTGGAGATGCAATCGCAGATATTGAGAAGCGCTATGCAGATAAAGGGTATGGCGACTTCAAAAAAGATGTTGCGGAAGTAGTAATTGGGTTTGCGGAGCCATTCAAGAAGCGCACTGAGGAAATCATGAGTGATAAGGGTGAGTTAGAGAGAATTCTTAAAGTGGGCTCCGAAAAAGCTGGCATGGTTGCCCAGGATACTTTGCAACGCGTTTATGACGCGGTGGGATTCATCCGTCGATAACGGGCGCGTTTCCACATTTTGATTCGCACACGTAATCTCAGAAGTACAACAAGAAGTATGGGAATTAAGATGAGCTTTAGCGGAAGCCCTGATGGGGAGAGTCCTGAGTTCTGAGTAATCGCCTTTTCGGCTTTTGCGAGTTTGGCATTTGCCGGCACCTTCGGGGTGAGGTTTGCTGCTCCCTCAAGTGGCTCCACGAGTACGCCAATGGGTGTGACTTTTCCACGTGCCTTAAAGCCCCAGTTGAGCAGCTTTACTGCCAGCGCATCGCGGCCATATGGCAGGTACATCATCGTGATGATGATCGTGTGACCATTTCGGGTTGCGGCACCCACATAAGTGTTTTTACCTTGTGTGGTGTAGCCAGTCTTTACGCCAATCGCTCCTGAATAGCTGGTGAGTAATTTGTTTTGGTTGTAAATGGGTAGTGGCTTATTGCCTTTGCCAGACCCGAGGAAGGTGTATTTCGTGGTAGCTGCATATCGTCGAAAGTCTTCGCGCTTAAGCGCCTCTCGGTTAATAAGGGCTAAGTCATATGCGCTAGAAACTTGTCCAGGCCTATCTAATCCATGCGGGCTCCGCGCGACAGTATCTAAGGCCTGAACGCGCTTTGCTTCACTTTGCATGTAGGTAAGTGTCTTAGTGACGCCCCCGGCTGCATGCGCCAGCGCCATTCCTGAGTCGTTTGCGGAGAGTAGGAAGAGAGCATGCCAGAGTGAGTCGATCGAGTATGCGCGGCCCGGGTAAATGCCGGCTTTCGAACCATCTACTTTGGTGTCACTGAGTTGCCCGATGTACTTGGCACTCTTATCGAGCCGAGGTAAGAGTGCGAGGGCGGTCAAAGTTTTGATAGTGCTCGCTGGGGGCAATTTCTTGTGGGGATTCTTAGCTGCCAGAATTTCACCAGTATCGAGGTCCGCAATGAGGTATGACTCTGCTTCGGTCGCTGGCAGGGCCCCTATCCCCGGTGCAGAATTTACGACGATGCCACTGCCAAGTGCTGATCCGCCGATGATCTCGGCCGCGTGCGCTGGAAGCGCGGGAGCAGTCAACAAAGAGCCGACGAGCGCTGTCAGTGCCAGGCCGGTAAGCGTAGATTTTCCGCAAATAACCATCTGCCTGCAGGTTAGGCAATGGGGCCCTGTAGAGCAGGGTTGCCACACCGAGCTAGATGCGGTGGCCTGCCGGAGAACTTGTGAGAACAGCCACAGCTGTTGGGCGATAGGGGGAGTCAGGCGCTACCGTGGAGATCATGTCTGCCACACCGCTCTCGAGTGTTCCTAACCCATCGGGTCGCACCGAATCTGGGCTGCCCTTCAACGCGCGGTATGAAGCAGCTGATCTCGAAGGCTGGATTCCAGCCGAACGTATCGGTGTACCGGGTGCCTTTCCCTACACCCGCGGCATTCACTCCACTATGTATGTCGGCAGACCATGGACGATGCGCCAATACGCAGGTTTTGGATCTGCGAAGGAATCGAATCTGCGCTATCACCAATTGGTGAAGGCTGGCACTGGTGGACTCTCAGTAGCTTTCGATCTCCCTACTCAGATGGGGATGGATTCAGATGCTCCGCTTGCCCAAGGTGAAGTGGGCAAAGTGGGTGTAGCGATTGATTCTCTAGATGACATGCGCGAACTCTTCGCTGGGATTCCGTTGGGCGAAGTCTCTACCAGCATGACCATTAACGCACCAGCGTGCATTCTTTTGCTTCTGTATCAGATCGTTGCCGAGGAGCAGGGGATCGCGGCAGCAGATCTCAAGGGCACGATTCAAAACGATGTACTGAAGGAGTACATTGCGCGCGGGACCTACATCTATCCACCGCGTGAATCTATTCGACTCATCACGGACATTTTTAAATATTGCCAAACGAACCTTCCGCAATGGAACACTATTTCCATCTCTGGGTATCACATGGCCGAAGCGGGTGCCACGCCAGTGCAAGAGGTCGCTTTCACGTTGGCAAATGGAATCGAGTACGTGCGGGCGGCTTTAGCGGCGGGACTTGAGATTGATGATTTCGCTCCGCGCCTTGCCTTCTTCTTTGTTTCACGCACGACTATCTTGGAAGAAGTTGCCAAGTTCCGGGCAGCAAGGCGTATTTGGGCGCGTGTGATGCGAGATGAGTTCGGCGCTAAGAGTGAAAAGTCTCAAATGCTCCGCTTTCATACGCAGACCGCTGGAGTGCAACTTACTGCGCAACAGCCGGAAGTAAATCTTGTTCGCGTTGCTGTGCAGGCACTCGCCGCGGTCTTTGGTGGTACTCAGAGTCTTCATACGAATTCTTTTGATGAAGCGATCGCACTTCCCACCGAGAAGGCTGCCAGGCTTGCACTGCGTACCCAGCAAGTAATCGCTTTTGAAACAGACGTCACGAAGACGGTCGATCCATTCGCGGGTTCTTATGCCGTCGAATCTCTCACAGACGATATGGAAGTTGAAGTACTTCGTCTCATGGCGAAGATTGAAGAGATGGGTGGCGCTGCAGCGGCCATCGAGAAGAGTTTTCAGAAGAGTGAAATTGAACGCAGTGCCTACGAAGTCACCCGTGAGATTGATCGTGGAGATCGCGTGGTTGTGGGAGTCAACAAATTCCAGATCAGTGAAGAAGAGCCTTATACGCCCTTACGAGTCGATCCTACTATCGGTGCGACTCAATGCGAAAAGCTCAAAACTTTGCGAGCCACACGAGATAGCGCTGCAGTCGATGCGGCACTCGCCGCGATCAAGAGTGCTGCAGCAGACATCAACGAAAACTTGCTCCCTCCGATGAAGTTGGCTCTCACATTAGGCGCCACCGTCGGTGAAGTTGCCGATCAACTTCGCGCGGTGTGGGGCGTCTACCGCCCCAGCGAGAACTTCTAGTCCTCCTCCCTGTGCTTTA
>CAIMVH010000014.1 GCA_903844855.1 uncultured Actinomycetes bacterium
CAAGTCTCGGGGAGTGCGTTGCGTCGAGAATTTTCGGCAAGTGATGATGCGATGGCTCTGATACATCGCGAACTTGAACACCATCGGGTGACCGCTCGTGGCTTGCATAAAGTCCTTCGAGTGGCGTGGAGCATCGCTGACTTGGCTGGCCATGATCAGCCACGGCGTGAAGATGTCGCCGAGGCCTATCTCTTGAGAAGTGGAATTTCACAGTTAGTGGGTGCGGCATGATCGATGATCGAGAGGCTCGCCACATATTGATGGCAGTCTGTGAACCTGGGCTTGTGCATATCGCCAAAAGTATCGACCGTTATGGAGCTCCCGAGACCTTAGAACGTTTACGCGCTGGCAACTTTCACGAGGTGGCCGCCGTGGCTACCCGTGCCATTCAAGAACTTGACGAAAAAGAATTAGCAAGTGAGTGGAAACAATCGGGGGCTCGCTTGCTGATTCCCTCCGATCTCACTTGGCCGATCGCATTGAATGAGTTGCCTGTTCCGCCCATAGCCCTTTCCTTACTCGGAAAGGTAGAGATCACAGAGCTCACCTCATCGATCGCGATTGTTGGATCGCGCACCGCGACGTCGTACGGCATCCGAGTGGCGGAAGATTTTGCCGCGGCACTGAGCGATCGAGGATTTTCTATCGTTAGTGGTGGCGCCTTTGGGATCGATGCGGCCGCGCATCGCGGAGCCCTTGCGGCACGAGGCATTACGTGCGCGGTGCTTGCGTGCGGAGTGAGCAGGAGTTATCCAGTGGCACATTCGCGGCTATTTGCGCAGATCGCAGAATCTGGTCTTCTTATCTCCGAGGTGCGCCCAAGCGCGTTAGCTTTTCGTTCGCGCTTTCTGGTGCGCAATCGCTTGATAGCAGCTCTCTCACAAGGGACCATTGTGGTGGAGGCAGCCATGCGTAGCGGATCCTTGCGCACTGCATTTGACGCCGCCGAATTACATCGCCATGTGATGGGGATTCCTGGCCCCATCACCTCGCCGATGTCGGCAGGGGTTCATCGACTCATCGCCGAGAGCGTGGCAAATCTCATTACACATGTTGACGATGTGGTCGCCTTGGTTTCTCCCTTCACAAGAGAGCGCGTGGAACATCCACTGCTGGCGCTACTCTCGCGACGCCAAGGAATTACTACTGAGGAGTTGGCGCAT
Source organism: uncultured Actinomycetes bacterium (assembly GCA_903844855.1). Lineage (GTDB taxonomy): Bacteria > Actinomycetota > Actinomycetes > Nanopelagicales > Nanopelagicaceae. The sequence continues at coordinate 1,164 of CAIMVH010000014.1, forward strand.
CTGGGCGCAGTAGAAGTGAGCCAGGCATTTACCGCATTAGCCGAGTTAATGGCTCTTGGATGCGTGGTGCGTGATAGTCGGGGCGCCTTTCTGCTCGCGCCTGCTTGACCTTCGCAATACTTTCCGCGACCGTGTCGATATGGAACGACCCGAATTAGAAGTGACTGCCAATTTTGCGCGGGCACTCGATGCTTTTCGGAGTTTCTTGGTGGACGAACGAAATCTCGCGGAGAACACAGTTCGTGCCTACCTCAATGATCTTGAAACCTTAGGTGATTACGCGCGTAAAGAAGGTAAGGGTGATCCAAACGAGCTCTCACTCGCCTTGGTTCGATCGTGGTTGGCGACTATGCAACTCGGAGGTGCAGCACGCACTTCGATGGCTCGGCGGGCCTCCTCCATTCGAGTCTTTACTGGGTGGGCGCATCGTCGCGGTGTTATTGAAAGTGATTTCGCAGTCACACTGGTCTCTCCCAAGTCTCATCGCACACTTCCGGGTGTACTTAATCGCGGTCAGGCCGATGAGGTGCTTGATGCCTTGGATGCGGCAGCGAATGAAGATGAAACACCGTTAACTCTTCGCGATCGGGCGATTGTGGAGGTGTTGTATGCCACTGGGATCCGGGTCTCTGAACTCTGCGGACTCAACCTCGAGAGTCTTAACTTTGACAGGCGGACACTTCAAGTTATCGGTAAGGGAAATAAAGAACGCACCGTACCTTTTGGCGACCCCGCACGCCTTGCTCTTGAATCGTGGATTGCTCGTGGTCGGGATTCCATGATGAAAGAGAGGTCGCGCGCACTCTTTGTCGGTGTCAAAGGGAAACGGATTGATCCCCGAACTGTGCGCACGCTCGTCCATGAAGCGCTCTTAGCTTCTCCAGGCGCTCCCGACATGGGACCACATGGTTTGCGTCACTCGGCAGCTACGCATTTATTAGAAGGTGGCGCAGACCTTCGTACCGTGCAAGAGATTCTTGGACATGCTTCCCTTGGAACAACGCAGATTTACACTCATGTTTCTATCGATCGGCTCAAAGAGGCGTTCAAAAACGCTCATCCGCGCGCTTAGTGAGTACGTACTCAGCGTTTTACTGCGCTTAAACCTTCGTCGAAAATATTTAAGAAGAGATCAACATCTTCGGCGGATAGCACCATAGGTGGCTTGATCTTGAGGACGTTGTTATCAGGGCCGTCGCAGGAGAGGAAGACTCCGCGATCCTTGGCATATTCGATGAGGTCGCCCATCTCTTCGGTGGCAGGAGTCTTCTCGTCGCGCATTAATTCCACGCCGATAAATAATCCAGAACCTCGCACGTCTCCGATGATGGAGTGGCGCTTACTCATATCGCGAACCCCGTCGGTGAGGTACTTGCCCATGTTGATGGCGTTAGCTTGTAGATGGCCATCTTGTACAACTTCGAGAACTGCCAGACCAATCGCGGCGCTGACTGGGTTACCACCGAAGGTATTGAAGTACTCCATGCCGGTGTGGAAGGAAGCGGCTACTTCGGGGGTAGTGACTACAGCAGCGAGTGGATGACCATTTCCTAATGGCTTTCCCATGGTGACGATATCTGGAACCACATCGTGTAATTCAAATCCCCAGAACTTGTTGCCCACACGGCCTAAACCAATCTGGACTTCATCAGCAATGGTAAGTCCGCCAGCGGCACGCACTTGTGCGTAGGCGTTTTTGAGGAAGCCGTCTGCGAGCACGATCTGTCCGGCGGTGCTCACAATTCCTTCAGATATGAAAGCCGCAAGTGGCTGGTTGAGATCGGCTAGCGTGGCCGCAAAGTCAGCGGCGTATTGGCTCCCGGCGGCCTCGCCTTTGTGCACGCCACGAAAAGGATCGGGCAGATTTGCTACTCGTACGTGTTCAGGAGCGCCTTGGCCGCCTTTGCCGAGGAACTTGTAAGGACTGATCTCAACAACGCTTGCGGTGTGGCCGTGATACGCGTGGTTAAGTGCGATGAAGCCACGAGCTTTTGTGTGTGCTTGCACAATTCGGATTGCTAAATCGTTAGCTTCACTTCCGGAGTTGACGAAGAAGACCACGCTGAGTGGATCTGGGAGAGTGCTGGTGAGCGCACGTGCGTAATCGATGATGTTTTGATGCAGATAGCGGGTGTTTGTGTTGAGTGTGGCCATCTGCGTAGCGCCGGCGGCCACTACGCGTGGGTGTCCGTGACCGACATGGGCCACATTGTTCACGAGGTCGAGGTAAGCCTTGCCATTGACATCGTAAAGGTAAGCACCTTCACCTCGGACTATCTCTAAAGGTGTGCGGAAGTTGAGGCTGAGATTGCGCGAGAGCACTGTGGTGCGAGCTTCACGAATCACATCAGTCGAAGGGTGCGCATGCGCATCAGTTCCCGACGCGATGCCGAGTGCGAGGTTGGGGTTGGGGGAGATGCTGCGCCAGAGTGAGATCTCATCTTTGGGAGCCACGCCATAGACATCGAGTCCCATGCCGCAGAGATCGGTGAGTAATTGAAAGTGAGTGTGTGGCGGCCAACCAACGTTTTCATGCTCTTGACCGATGGTGGCAATTTGATCACCAGCATTGATTTTCATTCCGATGGAAAGTTTGGGGAGTGATTCTCGCGAAAGGTGACCGTAGAGCGTCCAGAAAGGAATGCCTTCAGTGGTTTCGTGGCGCAGCAAAATGACTGGGCCGTAGTCGAGTGGGCTGTTGTTGTCATTGAATGCATCAACCACGCCATCGAGAGCGGAGTACACAGGTGAACCAGCAGGAAGGAAGAGATCCACGCCGAGGTGAATGGTACGAGCGCCGGTGCTTTCGGTGTTGTATGCATCGCCTTGATAGACGTTTCGGTTTTCGCAGTAATGGCCTATGGCCACGTCTGCACCTTTTGATGCCATGAGGTTGGCGATGTCTTCACTCCACCTCGGGATCGAAGTGTTCTCAACCGACCAATCCAGGTAGATGTATTTGTGATCCTTGAAAGGCGGGCAGACGACGTCGGCACGTCTGGCAACAGTGGAGAGGTATTGACGGACGGCACGAGAATTTGGATTTCCTTCGTATCCGCACGCGTCGCGGAAGCGGAAGTGTGAATGATTAAAATCGGTGGCATGTAATTTCATGAGCAGCGCCGGAATGACGCCCTGGCTGATGTTTAAGTATTCGTTGGCGGGATCTGCAGCGCTCTGCACGGCCGCATTGACCACACTCATTGCCAAGCGCACCTTAGCTAGCGGAAGGAGGACTTCTAACTCCAGTGGTGAGAGCGGTGAGGTGATGTGATAGCCGCGCACCAACGGCAAGATGGCCTTTACTGGATCGTCGTAACCAATACCTGCATAGGAGGCGGCCACCGCTAGCCCAATTACTTTGGCACCCAGGACGATGTCACCAAAATCGATCACACCAATCCTGTGATCGCTCACAAAGATGTTGTAATCGTTGGCATCGTTATGAATCATTTGG
>CAIMVH010000015.1 GCA_903844855.1 uncultured Actinomycetes bacterium
GGAGTCTTTCTGCTGAAGAGCACTTCTGCAGTCGATGAAGGTACTTTGCCATCGACTTACACCTGCGATGGCAAGAGCCTCTCTCCACAATTCTCATGGAGTGGGACCCCGAGCGGAACCAAGAGTTATGCCCTCATCATGCATACGATTCCCGGACCTGCGCGCCCAGGAGAGACCGCTGCAGCGGTGAGTTACTCCTGGGTGCTCTACAACATCGCTGGGAGTACCACTTCGATAGGTGAAGGCGCAACAGATGTGGGCACCGCCGGCGTGCAATCACATGGACCAGGTACCTACGGCGCCCCGTGCTCGCAAGGATCGGGTGCAAAGCAATACACCTTTACGGTTTATGCGCTTTCATCCACGATCTCACTCGATGCAAAGAGTGCGACCGGTGACGCCGTCCGAAGTGCGATCAAATCAATAACCCTGGCTTCGGCTGCAATGAATGTAAAAGCCTCCCGCGGTTAATTCCGGCAACCGTAGTGGAAATGAAGAAGCCCCGCACAAGGTGCGGGGCTTCTTCATGAGCTAAATATTACTTTTTGGTGGCCCAAAAAATTTCAGCGATTTCATCAATCTTGGTAAGCAGCTTGTCTGCGACTGCGACATCCATCGTGCCCTTCGTGCCTGCAGCGCCAGCCAATTTGGTGGCCTCGTTGAAGAGTACGTGCAAGTTGGGATAAGCCTCGAAGTGATTAGGCTTGAAGTAATCGGTCCAGAGCACCCAGAGGTGTTCTTTCACTAGATTCGAGCGATCTTCTTTGATGGCAACGGCGCGTTGCTTAAAGACCGCATCGTCAGAGGCATGGAATTTCTCAATGCAAGCCTTCACTGATTGCGCTTCGATTTTTGCCTGGGCTGGGTCATAGACCCCACAAGGCAAATCGCAATGCGCGTAGACGGTGATAGCTGGAGCGGTGAGTTGACGGAACAAGGCACTCTCCCTAAGTAGTTGAACGTGTATGAAAATAGTACTTGTAAGTGTGAGACTACCTTCCATGAGTAGAGCCGGCTCGTCCAACGAGCACCCCTTTGCCCCGAGGAAAGGTCTCGGGAGGGTGGTGGTCTCCGGAGCATCGATGGAGCCCACCCTCAGTGCGGGAGACCGACTCTTGGTGCGCTGGGGGAGAGCTCCGAGGCCCGGTCTCATCGTGGTGGTCGAGTGGCTTGGTCGTCCGGGAATTCTCTTGGTGAAGCGGGTCATTCGCCGAGAAGGTGCGGGCTGGTGGATCGAAGGCGACGGCGAGAGCCACGGTAATGATTCCCGATCCTTTGGCGCTATCTCGTCAGGTGAGATTCTTGGGACGGTGCTCTTTCGATATCAACAGGGGAAGCGCCCGAGAACATAGGATCACCATATGTACTTCACTGATCGAGGGATCGAAGAGCTCGTTAAACGTCGAGGAGAAGAAGAAGTCTCTCTTGAGTGGGTGGCTTTGCGCCTGCAAGAATTTACCGATGAACATCCAGAGCATGAAAGCGCTGTTGATCGCTTGGCCACCTGGCTAGCCCGACTCGATGATGAGGATGACGAATGAAAGCTATTTACGCTGCCCGCGCTTCAATGGAAGATCCAATATCAGCACTTGAGGTCGGCGAATTAGCTACACCCGTCATTCCTGAAGGTTGGGTGCGGGTGCGCATCAAAAGTGCGAGCCTTAATCATCATGATCTCTGGTCACTGAAAGGCGTTGGTTTACCCAGCGATCGCCTGCCGATGATTCTTGGTTGCGATGGAGCCGGGGTGACAGATGATGGAAGAGAAGTTCTTCTGCACTCTGTTATCAATGATCCGAGCTGGACTGGTGCCGAAACTCTTGATCCGAAACGCTCCTTACTTTCCGAAAAGTTTCCAGGAACCCTCGCGGAGTACGTGTTTGTACCGGCGCAAAATCTCTTACCAAAACCTGCCTTCCTTTCTTGGGACGAAGCCGGATCACTCTCCACTGCTTGGCTTACTGCCTTCAGTATGTTGAAGAAGGCAAGTCTTGCCCCGGGGGAGAAAGTACTCATTCAAGGTGCCGGCGGCGGATTATCTACGGCGCTCATTCTTCTTGCGGAAGCTCAAGGTCTGGTGGTGTGGGTGACTTCTCGTAGCGCAGATAAGCGAGCGCGCGCAACTTCTTTGGGCGCCGATGGAGTCTTTGAAAGTGGCGAGCGATTGCCCGACCGAGTTGACGCAGTGATGGAAAGTGTGGGCGCTGCTACGTGGCAACATAGCGTGCGCGCTCTTAGGCCAGGCGGAACAATTGTGATTTCTGGAGCAACGAGTGGTGATGCCTCGCCAGCCGAACTGACACGCATCTTCTTCTTGCAATTGCGTGTTTTAGGTTCGACCATGGGCTCGATAGCCGAGTTTCAAGAGATGCTTGATCTGATGGAATCAAAGAAGATCACACCTGTCATTGACTCCACTTACGACTTTGCTGACGCACCCCAAGCGTTTGCGCGCATGAACGACGGGGAACTCTTTGGCAAAGTTGTGATCAAGTTTTCTTCCTGATCTAAAAATTTCTAAACGATTAATCAGCGAAAGCGGCTTGTACCAATGCAACTTGTTCGTCGTCGTGGTGGTGATGGTTGCCGGTTGCCGGGCTGGCTGAAGCAGCTCGCGAAATAGGCGTGATCAACTTGCCAATGCGCGAAGGTAGGTTGAGACCGTAGAACGGCCAGGCTCCTTGATTTGCTGGCTCGTCTTGCACCCAGCGAACTTCAGCGTTGGGGTGCGCGGCAAGTGCTGCTTGGATTTCCGCTTCGGGCATCGGATAAAGCTGCTCAACACGAATGATTGCGGTTGAGGAATCGGTTCGCTTTGTGCGTTCTGCGATCAGGTCGTAGTAAACCTTGCCGCTACAAAGGATCACGCGCGTGGCATTAGAAACTGTCGAGTCAGCAATCACTGGTTGGAAATGTCCGTTAGTGAATTCCGAAAGCGCTGAGGAGGCTGCTTTCAGGCGGAGCATCGATTTAGGAGTAAAGACCACCATTGGACGTTTAGCTGGATTCATTGCGTGCCAGCGAAGTAGGTGGAAGTACGACGAAGGTGAAGATGGTTGCGCGACGGTCATATTTTCTTCTGCGCAGAGCGCCAAGAATCGTTCAATACGCGCGGAAGAGTGATCTGGTCCCTGGCCTTCGTAACCATGCGGCAAGAGCATGACGAGTGAAGAACGTTGTCCCCAATTTTGGAAAGAGGAGGAGATGA
>CAIMVH010000016.1 GCA_903844855.1 uncultured Actinomycetes bacterium
ACATCTCCTACTTGCGTAAAAAGATCGATATTTATGATCCTGCGCTCATACACACCGTGAGAGGTGTGGGGTACCGCCTAAAGATGCCAAACTAAGAACATTATGGCGCTTCCTCGAATCTTCTCTCCGAAAAGGTGGTCACTCCGCGGCCGCTTAGTAGCTACCTCTGTGGCGTTGACTGCTGTCGCACTCATCGTGGTCGATGTTTCTACCGCAATTGTTTTGCGCAACTACTTAGTCCATAAAGTCGATGACCAATTGCGAAGCGTAGCCGGTGGCCCTGTTCTCAACTTTGATCAGTTGCTACCAGGAATGATGGATGATGACACTGATCAGGGTCGTAGTCGACGCGTGCCGAGCACAATCACGGTAACTCTACTCAATGCCGATGGGAGCATCGTAGGAAGTATCGGTGGTGGTGTTAATGACAAAGCTCCTTCGTTTGTGGGGCTCACCACTAAAGACGTCAACCGAAATAACTCAAAGCCATGGACTTGGCATCAAGAAGGCTTTGCAGGTGATCATCGAGTTATAACTCGTCTCACCACTGCGGGTGGAATTGTGGTCGTATCCATAGCGCTTACCGACGTAAATAACACGTTGGTGCGCACAGGGCTTCTCCTCCTCCTCTTGGGTCTTGTGGTGCTCGGTCTCCTCTTGCTCATCGGTCGCCGTGCGGTGAGTCTGGGATTACGTCCACTCGATAATGTTGAGAAGACGGCCGTGGCTATCGCGAGTGGCGATCTCTCTGCGCGACTTCCCAACGAAAGTTCTACTACCGAAGTCGGTCGACTCAACGCCGCACTTAACCTCATGCTCACCCGGATTGAGGAGTCCTTCGATGTGAAGAGTGCGAGCGAGGATCGTCTCCGTCGATTCGTCGCAGATGCAAGTCATGAATTGCGCACTCCACTTACAACTGTGAGAGGTTTCGCTGAACTCCATCGCCAGGGCGCAATTCAAGGAGTGGCCGCAACCACTGATGCAATAAGGCGAATTGAACGAGAATCAATTCGAATGAGTGCACTAGTTGAAGATCTACTTATGCTTGCTCGCCTTGATCAGCAGAGCGAAATGCAACTTGAGACAGTTGACTTGCGTGCTGTTGTCGATGAAGTTGTAGAAGCCGCAAAAGTTTCCTCCCCAGAACACACCATCACAGTCGAGCTTCCCGTTCAGGATGTCTTAGTAAATGCAGATGCACGACGCTTCAATCAAGCGCTCTCAAATCTGATGGCAAACGCACGCATATATACTCCTGCGGGCACATCTATTCATGTCACTGTTGGCAAAATTGGAGCCGACGCAGTGGTCTCGGTACACGATCAAGGCCCAGGGCTTTCAGAAGATCAAGCGGCTCGCATCTTTGAACGCTTTTATCGTGCAGATTCCTCACGTACTCGCAGCGAAGGTCAATCTGAAGGCAGTGGCTTAGGACTTTCCATCGTAGATGCAGTCATGAAAGCACACGGTGGCAGCGCAGATGTAGTCAGCAAGCTCGGTGAAGGTGCAACCTTTATTTTACGTTTGCCACTACTGGTTCTTGAGTAGACCAAGGAAACTCAATCCACTTATCGGTCTTTTTCCAAGCAAATTCAGGCTTTTCTACACTGCGTGGCTTCTCATACAAAACCGCACACTTCACTTCGGCAACGTGACCCGCACAAAACGCTTTCACTAGTGCCAGTGTGGCACCAGTATCTGCCACATCATCAGCAACAAGTACGCGAGCGCCGGTGAGATCTACTTGGTTAGGTACTGGTGGTAGAACAACAGGCATTGGTAACCGCTCATCGACACCGGTGTAAAACTCCACACTCATCGTGAAGGTGTTCTTCACACCGAGTGCGTAACCCAGTGCACCACCAATTAACAATCCACCGCGAGCGATCGAGAGAATGATGTCGGGTTGATATCCAGAATCTGCAATCTGTTGTGCAAGTTCACGGACCGCGGTGCCGAAGTCTGCGTATTCAAGACGTTCGCGCTCGCTCATATTCCTAAATCTTTGATTGATGGAAGTTGAGGTAACTCTTGCTCGGTGTGGGGCCGCGTTGTCCTTGGTAACGCGAGCCGTACTTCGCGGATCCGTATGGATGCTCTGCCGGTGACGAGAGCTTGATGAGGCAGAGCTGCCCAATCTTCATTCCTGGGAAAAGTTTCACTGGGAGATTAGCCACGTTCGAAAGTTCAAGAGTGATGTGCCCAGAGAAACCAGGATCAATAAAGCCAGCGGTGGAGTGAGTGAGCAAACCAAGGCGACCAAGTGAGGACTTACCTTCAAGGCGCCCCGCAATGTCATCGGGAAGAGTGATCACTTCGTAAGTGCTCGCGAGGACAAATTCGCCTGGGTGGAGAATGAAGGGCTCATCGCCCTCGGTCTCTACGGCGCGGGTGAGATCTGGCTGCTCAACGGAAGGGTCAATGACCGAGTACTTATGGTTTTCAAAGACTCGGAAGAAGCGGTCAAGACGTACATCAACGCTGGATGGCTGGATCATGGCCTCGGTGAAGGGTTCGACCTGCACCCGTCCGGCGGCGATCTCAGCCCGGATATCGCGGTCACTCAATAGCACGTAGTAGACCCTACCGGTGGAGGGCTAAACTTCCACATACGCGGGCGTAGTGAAATGGCATCACAAGAGCTTCCCAAGCTTTTAGCGCGGGTTCGATTCCCGTCGCCCGCTCCACTTTTCTCCGATGAGGGAGGGTTGCATGAAAATCACCACTGAGGACTTTCACACTGGCGGTGAACCTTTCCGTATCGTCACCGGCGGCGTTCCCGAGATACTCGGCAATACCGTCTTGGAGCGGCGCGAGTATGCCACCCATAACGTTGGAGTAGATCGCGTACGCCAACTGCTCTGCCATGAACCGCGCGGACATGCCGATATGTACGGCTGCTTTGTGATTCCACCTAACGATGAAGGTGCAGATTTTGGCGTGCTCTTCTGGCATAAGGATGGTTACTCCACCGCATGTGGTCATGGAACTATCGCGCTCGGCGAGTGGGCAGTGCGCACTGGACGGGTGCGAGCTGCTGAGAACGGCGAGACAGATGTAGTGATCGATGTGCCCTCGGGACGCGTCACTGCTCGTGTTCGCAGAGAAGCTGGCAAGACTGTTGATGTCACGTTTCGAAACGTGCCTTCCTACGTTGTGGGTCAGAATATTGAGATTGAAACTTCACTTGGACGAGTATTGGTTGATGTGAGTTACGGCGGCGCTATGTACGTAAGTCTCGATGCTGCTCTCGTCGGCCTCAAGATAGATGCAGATCATTACTCGCAATTAATCGCAATTGGCCGTGAAATTAAGTGGCTTCTCAACGATGCTCCAGTGGCGCAACATAAGAGTGATCCGCGTTTATCTGGTATCTACGGAACCATCATCTATGAAGATCTTGGCAAGACTTCCGACGGCATTCATCAGCGTAACGTCACTATTTTTGCCGACGGAGAAGTGGATCGCTCTCCTTGTGGTTCGGGTACAAGTGCACGCATCGCACTTTTAAATGCTGAAGGAAAGATGGCGGAAGGTGATGTGCTCACTCACGACTCCATTGTGAATTCGCGTTTCCTTGGACGCATTGTCGGTACTGCGAGCGCAAATGGATACGACGCAGTGATTCCTGAAGTAAGTGGAAATGCATATCCGACTGGCGAACACACCTTCATCTTTGAAGAAGATGACGAAGTCGGGCTTGGATTTGTCTTTCGTTAAAGATTTTCTTGCAATCGACGATGTAACTCGCCTACAGACCTTTCGATGATGTCAAAGACTTCTTCATAATCTTTACGAGTCCCGTAATAGGGATCTGCAAGATCTACATCTCCATCAGCTTCGAGATCGAATTCCCGGAGGTAGTGAATCTTTGCGAGTGCACCATCGTTTGGCGCAAGGGCGCGCACTGCCTTCATATGTCCTGAATCAGCCACCAGGATGAGGTCAAACTCTTCGAAGAAGCCGGGGTGAAATTGTTGCGCCCGATGCTCATGCTGGTAGCCGCGATCTTCCCAAGTGGCGATGGCCTCGGGACTCGCTCCCTGCCCCACGTGCCAATTTCCAGTCCCTGAACTGCCATGGTCAACTCCGGGGAAGTAATGGCGAATCACCACCTCCATGGAGGGTGAACGACAGATATTGCCGCTACAGACGCTCATAATCCGCGGGCAGCTAGCTTCCATCACATGATGATAGGCACCCCATCGACTTATTTGAGGCCTAAAAGTGAGTTTTGCCGCTTGCCAAAGAGCCCGACCTGGAGGAATATATAAGTTACCGGTGAGTAACATAGCCACTCTTTGAGGAGTTCCCATGGGCCACTACACAGCCAACCTGCGCGATATTGAATTCGTGCTCTTCGACCTGCTGGGTCGAGACAAAGTCATGGGGCAAGGCCCCTTCGGCGAGATTGATCGCCCCACCGCGATGGGCATGCTCGAGGAAGTAAAGCGCCTTGCCGAAAATGAACTCGCTGATTCATTCGTGATCGGAGATCGCGAAGGTACGCGCTTCGATAAGGAGACCGGCAACATCTACCTACCTGCTGAATTTAAGAAGTCATACGACGCTTTTGTTGAAGGCGGCTGGTGGCATATCGATGTTCCTGCCGCGCTCGGCGGAACAGTAATTCCACCATCTGTTCGTTGGGCAATTGCAGAAATGGTTCTCGGTTCTAATCCTGCCATTCACATTTACGCCTCCGGTTCTTCGTTCTCACATGTGCTTTACGAACTTGGCACTGAATATCAAAAGACTCTCGCAAAGATCATGGTCGATAAAATGTGGACTGCCACCATGTTGCTTACTGAGCCCGAAGCTGGCAGCGATGTCGGCGCTGGACGTTCAAAGGCTGTGCAGCAAGCAGATGGTTCGTGGCATCTCACCGGAACAAAGCGTTTCATTACTTCTGGTGATAGCGATCTCTCCGACAACGTCATCCACTTTGTGCTTGCACGCCCAGAAGGTGCCGGCCCTGGCACTAAGGGTCTCTCACTCTTCATTGTTCCAAAATTCCACTTCGACGATAAAACCGGAGAACTTGGCGAGCGTAACGGTATATACGTCACCAACATCGAATCAAAGATGGGCCTCAATGTTTCATCAACCTGCGAGATGTCGATGGGAGAGAAGCAGCCGTGTGTCGGCTTGCTCCTCGGAGATGTGCACGACGGCATCGCTCAAATGTTTAAGGTTATCGAGTTTGCTCGCATGATGGTCGGCACAAAAGCTATCTCTACTTTAAGTGCGGGATACCAACAAGCACTTGCCTACGCAAAGACTCGCGTTCAAGGCCCCGATATGACAAAGATGACTGATAAAGCAAGCCCGCGTGTCACCATCATTAACCACCCAGATGTACGTCGCTCACTCATCACCCAGAAGGCTTATGCCGAAGGAATGCGCGCCCTCGTGCTCTACACCGCTAGTTTGCAAGACGACATTGTGCTCGCGGAAGCTGCCGGCGAGGATACGTCCCAGCTTGTAGCAATGAACGATCTCATGCTTCCGATCGTCAAGGGATTTGGTAGCGAGCGCGCTTGGGTGCTGCTCGGTACGGAGAGCTTGCAGACCTTCGGTGGCGCTGGTTTCACCCAGGATTGGCCGCTTGAGCAGTACGTACGCGACGCCAAGATCGACACCCTTTACGAAGGCACAACGGCCATCCAGGGAATGGACTTCTTCTTCCGCAAGATCGTGCGCGATAAAGGTCAAGCACTCGGCACCATCGCCATGCAGGTATCGGAATTTGCTAAAGCAGACAACGGGAGTGGATTCCTCTCTGTAGAGCGCAACCTCTTGAGTAAGGCACTTGAAGATGTACAAGCGATTATTGGCACTCTTGTGGGCCACGCCATGATGTCGCAGACGGAGCCAAAAGAAATCTACAAGGTAGGTCTCAACACTTCGCGACTACTGCTCGCAACTGGTGATCTCGTAACGAGTTGGTTGCTTCTTCGCCAAGCCGAAATAGCGCAAGCAAAGTTGGCCGATGCCAACTCACGCGATAAGTCTTTCTACGAAGGAAAGATTGCCGCAGCGAAGTTCTTTGCAGCTACCTACTTGCCACCCATTGCTGCTCAACGCATCGTTGCTGAGACCACGGATAACTCGATCATGGAGATATCAGAGGCCGCTTTCTAGATCTGGACTATTTACGACGATCTTTTAAGACCGGAAATACCTCACGAGTCTTATCAATCGTTTCAATATCCAAATCACAAGTAAGAACTTCCTCATCGTCCCCACCTTCGGCAAGTACTGCTCCCCATGGATCTACTACTACTGAACGACCGCCAAGCACCGTATCGCCTTGAACTCCTACGCCGTTGCAGGCAATCACAAAGCATTGATTTTCGACTGCTCGTGCGCGCGTAAGTAAAGACCAATGCGCTATACGACGTTCTGGCCAAGCTGATGGAATAAGGAAGATCTTGGAACCAAGATCTAATAGTGCGCGATACATCTCTGGGAAGCGTACGTCGTAACAGATACTTAATCCGGCACGACCCCACGGAAGGTCAACTGTCACGAGATCGTTTCCTGCCGCAAGCACTGTGGTTTCGCCACCCGTAAACCCAAAGAGGTGGCGCTTTGCATACTTCCCTACTAGCTCGCCGGTAGGTGAAATAACGATTGCAGTATTACGCAATTTTCCATCATCATCACGAGTGACAAGTGATCCACCATGTAACCAGACCTGTGCTTCTTTAGCGGCAGCTTGCAGCGCACTTACTGCGAGACCATCGATAGATTCTGCGGTCTCTGGGAATGTGGGAAATGCAAAGCCACCTTGTACCCAGAGCTCGGGAAGGATCACAAAATCGGCAGCTGATTGTGCTCTCACTAATGCCGCGGCTCGATCAATGCGTTCGCTAATCGGTTCTGATAAATCGGTCCGCAATTGAATGACATGGGCTCGCATAGGCATTAGCCTGCCACCTATGTCCTCACAGTTGGCAATTCATCCA
>CAIMVH010000017.1 GCA_903844855.1 uncultured Actinomycetes bacterium
CGCTAAGAGTGGGGATGTGAACCCGGGAAGGGCTGCGAGAAAGAGCGCGTGCGATGAGGCGCGATCCAATTCAGCGATGATGACACGGATGAGATCAGCGCGCGGGGGAGTCTTGAGTCCTAAAAGCGATTCAACAGCGAGCGCGTAAGCAAACTCGCCACTACTTGGTGCGCTCCAATCGTGTCGGTTGGCCATCATGAGGCCTTGGCGATAATCCCGAGCGGGGAAGAGGTGTTCGACGCCACGATTCATGAAACCGTGCTCGATTCGGGCGCTCTCAATCACCCCACCGGGAGCCTCGAGGTGGAGGCGAAGTCCACCATGGGAGGCCGGGTGACCTGCCAGGATCTGATGATCCCCGGAGACCGGTCCCAGCGCATATGTCGGCACGAAGTGGATTCTTCCATGCTCCTGGCTTTACACTCATGACGTCTGGTACCCGACGAGGACTGGAACGACCTATATGAGCATGAGTGCAGGGCAAGTCGATACAGCACGCCTGCGCGTCGGTTTAATCGGCGCCGGGAGAGTTGGCGCGCCTTTTGCCGCTGCACTTGCTGCTGCGGGGCACGTGGTCGTTGGCATTCACGCGGTGAGCAACGCCTCTAAAGACCGTGCTGAATTGCTCCTTCCCGGGGTGCCGATACTTTCTGCAGATGAAGTAGCACGTACCTGCGATCTCTTACTTTTGACGCCGCCAGATGATGCACTTGCCGAATTGGCCCACGGGTTACACACCACCGGTGCGCTGCAAGCTGGGCAGATTCTGGTGCATACAGCTGGACGGTTTGGTACCGGGATTTTTAACGATGTCCTTTCGAGCAATATCCTGCCGCTCGCCATTCATCCGATTATGACTTTTTCTGGAACTTCAGTAGATCTGAAGAGAATGCAGGGCGCATTCTTCGGCGTGACAGCGCCCACTCAACTTCTCCCGATTGCTCAAGCGCTGGTTATTGAAATGGGCGGCGAGCCCATCACGATTGCAGAAGAAGACCGCGCCACGTATCACCTTGCGCTCGCATGGAGCACGAACTTCATCACTTCGATTGTGGCGCAAGGTGCTGATCTTTTGAAATCTATTGGCATTAGAGAAAGTGAAGCGCTTCTTCATCCACTTCTTGATGCCGCGGTGGATAACGTCCTACGCCGGGGTGATCATGCACTTACGGGGCCGATTGCTCGTGGAGATGTGGGTTCTGTGGCGGCGCATATTGAAACGATTAAACGCGAGCATCCCGAATTGCTACAGCCTTATCGGGTCCTTGGCAGGCTGACCGCGGAACGCGCACTCGCTTCTGGGATGCTCACGGCAGATCGCGCCACATCGCTCCTGGCCTTGCTTGGTGATGCGTCATGAAGATCATCACTGACGGCATCAGAAAATCTCTACCTAGTGGTGAGCGCATTGGACTCGTCCCCACCATGGGCGCGCTCCATGCTGGTCACCTCTCGCTCGTGGATGCCATCCGCCCACAGTGCGACGTGGTGGTGATGAGTATTTTTGTGAATCCGTTGCAATTTAATAACGCAGCTGACCTTGCAAAGTATCCGCGGACAGAAGATGCCGACGCTGCTCTGGCTGCGGGTGCTGGTGTCGATCTTCTCTGGATCCCGGAGCAAAGAGAGATTTATCCTGGCGAAACGAAATTAGAAGATGCTGGTTGGTTAGGAAGCGTATTCGAAGGTGTTCACAGGCCAGGCCATTTCGCTGGCATGCTTACAGTCGTTCGTAGACTCTTTCAATTAGTGAATCCTTCAGTTGCCATCTTTGGCGAAAAAGATTTTCAACAACTCGCCCTTATTCGCCAAATGGTAAAAGCGCACTCATTGCCTATTGAAATTCTTGCTGGTCCAACGATTCGTGAGAGCGATGGTCTAGCGATGGCAAGTCGAAATCGCTTTGTCACGCAGCGGGAAGTGGCCGCGCGACTTCCCGAGGCTCTTCGCCATCTTCAAGGAAGTTCTAAGCCGGCAAGCGTGCGCCTTATTGAGGCACGCCACCTCCTGGGGGCTCCGCTGGAAGTTGAGTACCTAGAACTCATCGATCCACTCACTTGGGCGCCGATTAGTGATGAATTCCGAGGTCAAGCGCGTGCAATTCTGGCCGCCTCGCTAGATGGTGTCCGTTTGATCGATAATGATCTAGTGGAGATCCGATGAGGACCTTGAAGAGTGGCGTTCCTGGATGGCGCATGCGCGCGGACGTCATTGTGATTGGATCCGGCGTCGCTGGGCTTACCACTGCACTTCAACTTCGAAGCGCTGATCTTTCGGTTCTTATCGTCACTAAGGCGCGCGTGGATGCGGGCTCCACCAAATGGGCACAGGGTGGGATTGCTGCTGCTCTTGGACCTGGTGACACACCCGCACAACATGAGGAAGACACTCTAGAAGCTGGCGCTGGACTCTGTGATCGTGAAGCCGTCAAAGTATTGGTCTCTGAAGGGCCAGAAGCGGTCCGCCGCCTCATAGCTCGCGGCGCGGTCTTTGATCAAGTGGCTTCCGGTGAAATGTCCTTTACTCGCGAAGGCGGGCATCATCGAGATCGCATCATTCATGCCGGCGGAGATGCCACGGGAGCTGAAGTATCGCGCGCACTACTAGCCGCAGTGACGCAAGATCCAGGTATTGAAGTAATTGAGAACGCGTTGGTGATTGACGCACTCAAGAATAAGGATGGCGCAATTTGTGGCGTGACGCTTCACGTTATTGGCGAGGGACAACGTGACGGTGTTGGCGAAGCGCTTGCGCGCGCGGTCGTAATTGCCACGGG
Organism: uncultured Actinomycetes bacterium; assembly: GCA_903844855.1. Taxonomy (GTDB): domain Bacteria; phylum Actinomycetota; class Actinomycetes; order Nanopelagicales; family Nanopelagicaceae. The sequence goes on from CAIMVH010000017.1 coordinate 2,777, forward strand.
TGGCATGGGACAGATCTATGCGCAAACTACCAACCCCGTAGTTTCTACTGGAGACGGAGTCGCCATGGGCTTGCGCGCTGGCGCGGCTATTGCTGACCTAGAGTTTGTGCAATTCCACCCCACGGTCATGTATCTGGGTAGCACCGCCCAAGGGCAACAACCTTTGATTAGTGAAGCGTTGCGTGGAGAAGGCGCCACGATTTTGGATTTCGAAGGTAATCACATCATGAAGGGCCTGCACCCCTTGGAAGATCTGGCGCCACGAGATGTCGTTGCAAAGGCGATCATGCGTGCCATGATGGAGAGCGGAAAGCCGCATATGTGGCTTGATGGTCGACACCTTAATTGGGAAGAGAGATTTCCCACCATCTTGGTCTCGTGCATGGCACATGGAATCGACCCACATAAAGACTTGATTCCGATTGCCCCGGCAGCCCATTACGCGTCTGGTGGAATTCGGGTTGACCTAGCTGGGCAATCCACCATTCCTGGCTTGTATGCATGTGGAGAGAGCGCGTGTACGGGTGTCCATGGCGCTAATCGCTTAGCTTCTAATTCACTTCTTGAAGGATTGGTATTTGGTGCACGCATTGCCGATGACCTCAAGAGAAACTTACCTCCAGCCAGCGAACCCGTTCCTTCTGATGCCTCTGCTCCTCTTATTGATCCGGAAATGCGTCCGTTGATTGCAGATGCGATGTCTAAGGGCGCAGGAGTGTTACGTAGTAGTAATTCCCTCCGAGTGACTTTGGATCGTTTGCAGGAAATTGCTGATCGTTCGCGCGATGTAGCGCCGTGTGTAGAAGCGTGGGAAGTTACCAACCTCCATCTCATCGCTACCGGTTTAACTCGGGCAGCCCTTCGCCGCGCAGAGACGCGCGGTTCGCATTGGCGGGAAGATTTTCCCGAGACCCAGACAAAGTGGGAACATCGAATCGTGGAGCATTTCGATGGCGAATGGCACGAATCATACGAGGAGGTGTCACATGCAACTCCCTGAAGAATTGCACGCAACTATCACGGAGCTTGGGCTTGATCCGGAATTTGTTATGCATATGGCGCAACGTGCCATCGCAGAAGATTTAGATGGCGGTGTTGATGTCACGACAACTGCGCTGGTTCCGAGTGGCACTGTGGTGGTGGCAGATTTTCGTATGCGTACTGATGGTGTAGTGGCTGGCATCGTCTTAGCAAAGGTAATTCTGCTTGAGGCGTGTGGTGGAGACGTGAAATTCGTTGACTACATGCACGATGGTGCACCTGCAAAGTCGGGAGAAGTGATCTTTACTGCCATCGGTCCAGCCCAAGGAGTTTTAACTGGCGAACGGAGCGCTCTCAATTTCCTCGGTCGGTTGAGCGGAATTGCGACCGCCACTCGAGCCTGGAGCAATGTCCTTGCTGGAAGTCAAACGCAAGTGCGGGATACGCGAAAGACCACACCAGGCTTACGTGCTTTTGAAAAATTTGCAGTGCGGATGGGCGGGGGAGTTAACCACCGAATGTCTCTCTCGGACGCTGCGATGATTAAGGACAATCACATCGTGGCAGCTGGAAGCATTACAGCCGCTTATCTTGCACTCACATTTCATTTCCCAGATATACCCGTGGAAATCGAAATTGATTCGCTCTCACAGTTAGAAGAGGCGGTAAGTACCGGAGCTGAACTCATCCTGCTCGACAATATGTCTCCCGAGCTCTGCGATTTAGCGGTCCGCCAGATCGCTGGTCGTGCCAAGAGTGAAGCATCAGGTGGCATCACCCTAGAAAATGCTCGGAGATACGCTGAAGTAGGTGTCGACTACATCGCAGTTGGCGCTCTCACACACTCTGTGATGAATATCGATATCGGAGTCGACTTTAGGAGCGAAAATGCTGCTCGCAATTGACGTAGGAAATACCAACACGGTTCTTGGAGTTTTCGAAGATGGTGCACTCGTTGCTTCGTGGCGCGTTAAGACCGATTCTCGTGATACCGCCGATGAGTTAGCGCTGCAATATCGCGCGCTCTTAGACGGATACAAAGTCACGGGGATTTGTGTCTGTTCAACCGTCCCCGCTGTCTTGCGCGAAATTCGTACGATGCTTTTGCGTTACTTCTCCGACATTCACACCGTCATCATCGAACCTGGTACCAAAACCGGTGTTCCTCTCCTGGTAGATAATCCACGAGAGATTGGGGCTGATCGCATCGTAAACACGCTCGCTGCACACACACTCTTTGGTGAGGCTGGCGCCGTTATCGTGGTGGACTTTGGAACTTCCACCAACCTTGATGTCGTCTCGGCAAAGGGTGAGTTCTTAGGTGGCGCGCTCGCCCCAGGAATCGAAATCTCACTCGATGCTCTCTCCTCGCGAGCCGCACAGCTCCGCAAGGTGGAGTTGGTCAAACCAAGGTCGGTGATTGGCAAGAACACCGTCGAAGCCTTGCAATCAGGGATGATCTACGGATTCGCCGGCCAAGTGGATGGTCTGGTGCGCCGGATCACCGAGGAATTGGATGCCGGCCCCGTGGTGGTGGTGGCTACCGGAGGATTAGCTCCACTAGTGCTCGGAATTAGCGAAACCATCGAATTTCATGAACCTGACCTCACTTTGATCGGCCTTGAGTTGGTCTTTGCCCGCAACTGACCTTTAGGCTCTCTATCTATGACCGAGCAATCTAAGTCTGCGCTTGAAGACGATGTTCCAGAGCAAATGCGGATCCGGCGCGAGAAGCGCAGCCGCTTGATTGCCGCCGGCCTGGATCCTTATCCAGTCGCTGTTCCTCGCACCACTACCCTCAAGGCGCTCCGGGAGCGTTTTGCTGATCTTGAAATTGATGTCGCTACCGGGGAGAGCGAGAGCGTAACCGGTCGGGTCATCTTTAAGCGCGACACCGGCAAGCTGGCTTTTGCCACGCTTCGTGAAGGCGATGGCACTCAGCTTCAGGTGATGTTCTCTTTGGATCGCGCCGGCGAAGATGTTCTTGCAGCTTGGAAGAGCGATGTTGATCTAGGTGATCTCGTATCAGTCTCCGGCGAAGTAATCACTTCAAAGCGCGGTGAACTTTCGGTGCTTGCTTCTTCCTGGATGCATGCAGCTAAAGCACTACGCCCGCTTCCTGTAGAACATAAGCCACTCTCCGAAGAGACTCGTGTGCGCATGCGCTACGTCGATTTGATTATGCGCGATACCGCACGCGATGTCGCGCGCCTGCGTCCAAACGTGATGCGCTCACTTCGCGAGTCATTCCACGCTCGTACATTTATCGAAGTCGAAACTCCGATGCTTCAAGTACTTCATGGTGGGGCCACTGCCCGTCCTTTCGTCACTCATATCAACGCCTACGATATGGACCTATTCTTGAGAATTGCTCCTGAGCTTTATCTCAAGCGTTGCGTGGTCGGTGGCTTGGAGCGCGTGTATGAGATCAATCGAAATTTTCGAAACGAAGGTGCCGACTCAAGTCACTCTCCAGAATTTGCCATGGTTGAGTGCTACGAATCCTTCGGTGATTGGAATTCCATCGCCGATCTCACACGTGGGTTAGTGCAAGAAGCGGCTATGAGCGTCTTCGGCTCTCATCTGGTTACTCATGCGGATGGATCAGTGCGTAACTTGGGTGGCACATGGCATGAGATCTCGCTCTTCGGCGCCATCTCGAAAGCTTTAGGCACGGAAGTCACCGGAATTACTTCTTATGACGAATTACTCAAGCACGCCAAGGTCGTGGGTCTCAGCGTTGATCCAAAGTGGATTCCAGGCAAGCTTGCTGAAGAGCTCTTCGAGTATCTCTGCAAGGACCAATTGCAGGAACCTACATTTGTTCGCGGCTTTCCAGTAGACACCTCGCCCCTCGTGCGGGCTCACCGAAGCGAGGCTGGTGTGGCTGAAAAATGGGACCTCTACATCGATGGCTTTGAATTAGCCACTGGCTACTCAGAATTAGTAGATCCCATCATTCAACGCGAACGTCTTACTGAGCAGTCGTTACTTGCCGCTAAGGGTGATGCAGAGGCTATGCAACTTGATGAGGACTTCTTGCGTGCCATGGAATTTGGCATGCCACCTATGGGCGGAATGGGCATGGGAGTCGATCGACTACTTATGGCACTCACTGGCCTTGGTATTCGGGAAACTATTCTCTTTCCGTTAGTGAAGCCGGAATAATATGACTTTCATTATTCGGCCAGCGCACACTAAAGATATCGCCGCAATTCGTGGGCTTGTAGATTTTTATTCAATTCAGCGAAAGTTGCTCTCTAAAGAGACTGTCACACTCTATGAAGCTGTTCAAGAATTCTTTGTTGCTGAGCAAGATGGCAAAGTTGTGGGGTGTGGTGCGCTCCACGTACTCTGGGAGGATCTTGCCGAGGTTCGTACTGTCGCCGTTGATGAATCTCTTCGCGGAAAAGGTGTGGGTCACGCAATTCTTGAAACGATTATTGAACGCGCGCGCACCATTGGCGTATCTCGGATCTTTTGCCTCACTTTTGAAACGGAATTCTTTGGCCGTCATGGATTTGTGGAGATTGAAGGTTCGCCTGTTGCCCCCGAGGTATATCAACAACTCTTGCGTTCGTATGACGCGGGTATTGCCGAATTCTTGGATCTTGAAAGTGTCAAACCAAATACGTTAGGCAATTCCCGCATGATCAAACACTTGTAATGATTATTTGTATTCAAGGTGGCGCCGAGTTTTCTGCGATGTGCCGTGAGATGGATGCGTACTTTCTCTCCCTCATCCCAGATTTAGAAATCACGATCTTTCCTGGTGCCAGCGAACACGAACGGAGTGCGGCGCTCACCTCCGATAACGCGATTGGGTATTTTGCATCTCTTGGCCGGAAGGCTCGACGCATCACAGATCTCACGGATGCCCAGGCTCTGGTGCTACCTGGCGGATCCCCTCGCCTTCTTTTGGAGAGCCTCTTGCCTCATCGAGACCTTCTCGCTGGGCTCCCGGCAATCTGGGGGGCAAGTGCCGGTGCCATGGTGCTGGGAGCAAGCACCTATCTGCCGGATCGAGGAGAGCAGGTGGCTGGGTTGGGGTTCATCCCTGGCCGAGTACAGCCCCACGCATCTAGTCAGCATTTAGCGGTGCGCACGCCCGGAGTATGGGCACTGGCCGAACACGAAGGAATTGTTGCCTCGCTCGCCGAGATGAACGGTGAGTCGGAGCTGCCTCAGTTGCTGCGTCAGTTTAGGAAGGCGTAAGCAAGAGTTACGAGGGCGATACCCAGCCAGAGAATTGCATAGCCCCTAAGAGTTACCAACCTACGAAGCGGGTTGATGAATGTGGAGAGAAGTAAAACGACTCCGGGAAGAATAATGATGAGGCTGTGAGTGATGACGCCTGGTTTCCCTCGTTGGTAATCCCAGTTAATGAGGCCCACAGCAATCAGTGTGTAGGCGAGCATTCGAAGATAACTTAGCTTCATAAGTACTCCTTAAATGATGATGGGGAGGGTAGCTAGGCTACTCTCCCCATCATCGGTAACCAATTATTGGTGATCAATTATTGGTTACCAGTGGAACTTACTAGTGGGTCTCTGCCATACCTTCTGCAGCAGACTTCATACGGGCAATCTTGTAGATCGTGAGACCGAATACACACTTTGCCAAAACGTCAGCAACCGTGTAACCAACTTGGCGAGCGGTGAAGAGTCCTGCCGCTTGTTCCATAGTTGGATTCGTAATGATCATTGGAATCAGGTAAGAGAGCGGGTAAACGCCCCATGTTCCAATGAGAAGTAAGCGAAGTCGACCAACTGTGGCTGCCACTCCATCGGGTTGATTACCAAGTGACTTAGTCAGCTCAACGAAAAGTACGTAAAGAATGTAGAGGAAGGGAAGTGTCGACAAGACACCCCAAATTACCTTTTCACTAATTACCGTAGAAATTTCGCCTGGGTAGCCGAGCGCGATCATGGCGGCCGATGCAGGTATGAGTCGAGTCATAAGTGACTTTGATGCTGCGCGAGCAAGAGCCAGAACGGCAATTACCTCAACGAGCAAAAGTGGAACCGTAAGGATCCAATCAACGTAGCGGTACGCCTCATTGAATGCGCCTTCTGCGGAACCGATTTTGACCATGCCATTTTCCGAAGACTCTTCGAATGAATTGAAGATTCTCCAGTAGTGATATCCAGCGATCAAGGTGACCATTGAAGACATCACCAGGGCGGGGCGGTACTTGGGGAGGACTCGGCTCTGTGAGACGAGGGTGAATACAGTGCACGCCAACATCGAAATGAGACCGAAGGAGAAGATGTTAAAGGTTGTACTCCATTGGCCGTCTGTCATTTCCAGCATGAGTGACTCTCTCTCTGACGATGAAACATCTGGGGTGCCGCTGGGGCACCCAAGGATTTGGACAATAAATTTTCCCGCTGTTCTGTGATGGGCGCCACTTGAAACCTGGGAAGAAGGTGAATTTTTTAACAATTATCTTAGAATTGTGTTAAATGTCCTAAATAACACATTTGTTACCAACTCTGAGCTCATCAGTTGGTTGGAGGAAACTCGGGAAGTAACTCTGACCCCTGAGCGTTAGGCTAAAGAGAGAGAGAGGAGTACCCATGTTTGAGAGATTTACAGATCGAGCCCGCAGAGTAGTCGTCTTGGCCCAAGAAGAGGCCCGGATGCTCAACCACAATTACATCGGCACCGAGCACATCCTTCTGGGATTGATTCACGAGGGTGAAGGCGTTGCCGCGAAGGGGCTTGAATCCCTCGGCATCTCATTAGAGGCCGTGCGAGCACAGGTGGAAGAGATCATCGGGCAAGGGCAACAAGCGCCGAGTGGTCACATTCCATTTACTCCGCGCGCCAAAAAGGTACTCGAACTCTCTCTTCGTGAAGCTTTGCAGTTAGGACATAACTACATCGGTACCGAGCACATCCTTCTGGGATTGATTCGCGAAGGTGAAGGTGTGGCTGCTCAGGTGCTCGTCAAACTAGGTGCCGATCTTAATCGCGTACGCCAACAAGTAATTCAACTGCTCTCTGGTTATCAAGGTAAAGAGACCACAACTTCGAGTGGCCCAGCTGAAGGCACTGCTTCAACTTCGCTCGTTTTAGATCAATTCGGTCGCAACCTCACCCAAGCAGCACGTGAAGGAAAACTCGATCCAGTTATCGGTCGCGAAAAAGAAATCGAACGCGTGATGCAGGTTCTCTCACGTCGCACAAAGAACAATCCAGTTCTTATTGGTGAGCCTGGTGTTGGTAAGACGGCTGTGGTTGAAGGACTTGCGCAAGCAATTATTAAGGGAGATGTTCCAGAGACGCTTAAAGATAAGCAGCTCTACACACTCGACCTCGGTGCCCTTGTTGCTGGCAGCCGTTACCGTGGAGATTTCGAAGAACGCCTCAAGAAAGTTCTTAAAGAAATTCGCACTCGCGGCGACATCATTATTTTCATCGACGAAATCCATACGCTCGTAGGTGCCGGTGCTGCTGAAGGCGCCATCGACGCCGCGAGCATTTTGAAGCCGATGCTTGCTCGTGGTGAACTCCAGACCATTGGTGCCACCACACTTGATGAGTATCGGAAGCACCTCGAAAAGGATGCTGCCCTCGAGCGTCGCTTCCAACCTATTCAGGTAAAGGAGCCATCTGTGGCTCACACCATCGAAATTTTGAAGGGTCTTCGTGATCGTTACGAAACTCATCACCGCGTTTCGATTACCGACGGTGCACTCGTATCTGCTGCCACGATGGCTGATCGCTACGTCGCTGATCGCTTCCTGCCAGATAAGGCAATCGATCTCATTGACGAAGCTGGTTCCCGTCTTCGTATTCGTCGCATGACTGCTCCGCCTGAGCTTCGCGAGTTTGATGAGCGCATTGCGAATGTGCGTCGCGAAAAAGAGTCCTCAATCGACGGCCAAGACTTTGAAAAGGCTGCACAGCTTCGGGATAAGGAGAAGAACCTTCTTCTTGAAAAGGCTGAGCGCGAAAAGCAATGGAAGTCTGGTGATATGGATGTTGTCGCTGAGGTAAATGAGGAGCTCATTGCTGAAGTTCTCGCGATCGCAACCGGTATCCCAGTCTTTAAGCTCACTGAAGAAGAGACGTCACGCCTGCTTCGTATGGAAACTGAACTTCACAAGCGCGTCATAGGCCAGGAGCAAGCTATCAAGGCGCTCTCACAAGCTATTCGACGTACACGTGCTGGTCTTAAGGATCCAAAGCGCCCTGGTGGCTCGTTTATCTTCGCTGGTCCATCAGGTGTAGGTAAGACAGAACTATCTAAGACACTTGCAGAGTTCCTCTTCGGTGATGAAGATTCACTCATCATGCTCGATATGAGCGAGTATTCAGAGAAGCACACTGTCTCGCGTCTCTTCGGTTCGCCTCCAGGATATGTGGGCTACGACGAAGGTGGACAGCTCACTGAGAAAGTGCGCCGCAAGCCGTTCTCGGTAGTGCTCTTCGATGAAATCGAAAAGGCGCATCCAGATATCTTCAACTCACTTCTTCAAGTACTTGAAGATGGTCGTCTTACCGACGCCCATGGTCGTTCTGTTGACTTCAAGAACACGGTCATCATCATGACGACAAATCTTGGTACTCGGGATATCTCCAAGGGCCTCAATCTTGGCTTTGCCAACGCCGGTGATACCCAGACGAGTTATGAGCGCATGAAGGCAAAGGTTGGAGATGAACTTAAAACTCACTTCCGCCCAGAGTTCCTCAACCGTATCGATGACATCGTGGTCTTCCATCAGCTCACGCAAGACGAGATTGTCACCATCGTTGATTTGATGATTGGCCGTCTCGATGAGCGTCTCAAGGATAAAGACATGGGCATCGAACTCACCACGGCTGCTAAGCAATTGTTGGCCGAGCGTGGTTATGACCCAGTTCTTGGTGC
>CAIMVH010000018.1 GCA_903844855.1 uncultured Actinomycetes bacterium
AGTGTGCGAGAGCCGAAGGGTGAAACCGAAACGGTACTTCCTGCCCCAGCGCTGAAAAATGGGCTTCCTGGTACACCTGCATTCGGTCTCTTACCCGCACCGCAGCCAGAGCCCGAGCTGACGACTCAATCAATTAACTTTCCACCGATTCCTAGCCGCGAGTTTGGGCCCACGGTGCCGTTGAAGGCGACTGCTTCCTCGGGTCTTCCGGTCACCTTTAAGTCAGCCACTTCGAGCACCTGCGAAGTTTTTGGGCAACGGGAAGATTCCTTTGCTCAAGCCCTACGCAATTCCATTGCTCCCGATCCAGTCCTCTGCACTGTGGTTGCGACACAATCAGGCGACGCGAAATTTGCACCAGCAACGCCAGTTGAGCGAAGTTTCACTCTCGTAAAGCCACGCGAAAGTGCATCGAGTCGAGCGATGATTGCAACTCGCATTGTGACTACAAATATGGGCCGCATGACGCTGAAGGGTGTCAAAGGTACGAAATTCTCCGCGATGCTCAAGACAAATACTTCAGGCCCTGCCAGCGGACTTATCTCAGCATCCGTGTCTACGCCAAGCACGTGCTCGATCGTAAAGACCACCAGCACCAGCGCTGCGGTGGTTTCCATCTCGGTGAAGCCGCTCGCTAAGGGAACCTGTTCGGTACAACTTTTCTACGCAGGTAACTCCAAGAGCAATATGTCGTCATCAAGCAACAGCTGGAGTGGAGTAATTAGCTAGCCGTTTGAAATACAGGGGCGGCGTCGAAGTTCTGTCACATAATCATGAGGTGCACCCGCCGCTTCGGCTGCATCAGCCATCGTTCCCAAATAGCGAGCGCTAGGTAGCCCGCCTTCGTAACCATTGAGCACATAGAGCCAGGCGAGTGGGTAACCATCGAGGGTGTGAACTCGGACGCGAATTTTGTTGTAGAGCCCGATGGTCACCCCTTCCCATTCATCAAGGCTCTTCTCGTCCTCAGCGGTGATCTCGTAGAGCCCGACAAAAACATGGCTCATGAGATCTTCTGGACTCTCAACAACGGTGGCTAACGCCCCGTCCCAACCCATGTCTTCGCCCCCGAAGGTCAATCTCCAACCTTCCAACCAGCCGGTACCTTGAAAGGGGGAGTGGGGCGCCCGGCGCAGCATCTGGGCAGGATCTAAGTTCGATCCGAATGCTGCATAGAGGCCCATGTTTAGGAGGGTAGAAGAGTCAGGGGAGAATGCTCTGCATGACACGCGCTGGGATCATTTGCTCCCGTGTAGGAACTAATTAATTTCGCAGATCACACTTCCGGCAGTGATGGTTTCGCCCTTAGCGATCTTGAGTCCGGTGATTGTGCCACTCTTGTGTGCATTAAGTGGTTGCTCCATCTTCATGGCTTCCACCACCACGATGAGATCACCTTCATTGACGGTAGCGCCATCGGCAACGGCAACCTTGACCACAGTTCCTTGCATAGGAGCCACAAGTGAGGTGCCAGTTGCTGCCGCGTTCGTTTTGCGAGCGCCGCTACGGCGAGCGCCAGTAGCAGCGGAGGTTGCGCCACTTCCGAGTCCAGCGGGAAGGGTGACATCAAAACGGCGGCCGTCAACTTCCACGGAAATGGTTTCACGCGTGCCAGCTTCGCCACTTTCAGCAGAACCGTACGCGGGAATTTCGTTCTTGAATTCAGTTTCGATCCAGCGAGTGTGTACGCGGAATGGTTCATCGCAGAAATCTGCATCTCGCACGACTGCCCGATGGAAGGTAAGCGCAGTTGGCATTCCCTCCACGATAAAGTCATCGAGTGCGCGCCGAGAGCGTTCTAGTGCTTCCTTGCGAGTGGCTCCGGTAATAATAAGTTTGGCAAGAAGTGAATCAAAATTACCGCCAACTACATCGCCGGCAGCAAAACCTGAGTCAAGGCGTACTCCAGGTCCACTTGGCGCCACAAACTTAGTGATCTTTCCGGGAGCAGGGAGGAAGCCTCGGCCGGGATCTTCACCATTGATGCGAAATTCAATGCTGTGTCCACGAAGTTCTGGGTCGATGATGGTGAGTTTCTCGCCATCAGCAATACGGAATTGCTCGCGTACTAAATCGATGCCAGTTACTTCTTCAGAAACCGGGTGCTCTACTTGCAGGCGAGTATTTACTTCCAGGAAAGAGATCGTGCCATCTTGGCCGACGAGGAACTCGCACGTTCCGGCGCCTACGTAGGCGGCTTCTTTCATGATGGCCTTCGACGCGCGATACAACTCCGCGATTTGGGCTTCACTGAGAAACGGTGCAGGTGCTTCTTCAACAAGTTTCTGGTGGCGACGTTGCAACGAACAATCTCGTGTACTGATAACCGACACATTCCCATGAGAATCGGCGAGTACTTGAGTCTCTACGTGACGTGGGTTGTCCATGTAGCGTTCAACGAAACACTCACCACGGCCAAAGGCAGCCACTGCCTCGCGCACTGCAGAATCGTAAAGTTCAGCAACTTCTTCTAAATTACGCGCGACCTTGAGTCCACGTCCGCCGCCGCCGAAGGCTGCCTTGATGGCGATGGGAAGACCGAACTCCTTGGCGAAAGCGACAACTTCATCGGCACCGGAAACTGGATCTTTTGTTCCGGCAACAAGTGGAGCACCTGCGCGTTGAGCAATGTGGCGGGCAGCAACTTTGTCGCCGAGTGAGCGGATGGCGGCAGGGGGTGGTCCGATCCACGTGAGGCCAGCGTCGATAACTGCTTGCGCGAATTCCGCATTCTCCGAAAGGAAGCCATAACCGGGGTGGATGGCATCTGCGCCACTCTTCTTGGCCGCGCCAATGATCTTGTCGAAAACCAGATAAGAATCTGCTGCCGTACTACCGCCGAGGGCGATGGCTTCGTCGGCGGCTTTGACGTGAAGTGCATCGATATCGGGCTCGGCGTAGACGGCAACGCTGGCTAGGCCATGGTCACGGGCGGCTCGGGCAACTCGAATAGCAATTTCGCCACGGTTGGCGATGAGGACTTTGCGCACCCCCACAGGCTAGCGCCTGGCTGGGCGCACTCTTAAACCTCAGGCTGAGTGTTATTGGGCGAGGAAGGTCTCCCAGCCGAGCCCGTGGCGGGCAAAGAGCTCCCGCAAGGTAGGCAAGCTGAGTCCTTCTACGTTGGAGGGATCGCCATGGATGGAAGCCACTAGCGGGCCGCCGAGTGAATCGATGGTGAATGAGCCGGCCACCTGAAGAGGCTCTCCCGTGGCGATGTAGGCATCCATCTCTGCCTCACTCATATTTACGATGGTCACATCGGTAGAGGTGAGGGCGCGCTCCACTTTCCCCGTCGCGATATTGATAAGTGCGTGACCGGTATGCAAGGTCCCTGTGCGACCGCTCATCTGTTGAAGCCGCTCTTTGGCTACCTCTGGTGTTCCGGGTTTGCCATAAGCAACACCATCTAATTCAAAGACGGAGTCACAACCGATAATAAATCCGTCACCTCGACCTGGATCGATAGCGGATGCTTTGCGCAGCGCTAACTCGTAGGCCAATTCCTTGGGGCCGAGTGCGAGAAGTTCTGGAGTCTCTTCGTCGATACCGCTCACAATAATTTCTGGAGTGATTCCTGATCTGAGGAGAAGGGTATGCCTAGCAGGAGAGGCAGAAGCCAGGATGACGTGTGGCGGCATTATCGAAATTGTGGTGCGCCCCAGGCGCCATTCAATGGCGTGCGCAAAATCGGTGTGCCCCAAGGTGAAGTCGCATTCACATGTGATCTCGCACTTTGCCGCGCAGTGACAATGCTTAGAGCTGCCACTATTGCCGCAACTTCTTCTGGGGTTGGATTTCCGTTGATCTGGAATCCGCTAAATGCCGAGGTGGCGTTCTCTGTTGACATCCTAGAGCGGGATATTTCCGTGCTTACGCGGTGGACGTGTCTCGCGCTTGTTGCGCAAAGCGCGAAGCGCTCGCACCACATGCGATCGAGTGTCGTGCGGTGGAATGACCGCATCCACATAACCGCGCTCAGCAGCGATAAATGGATTGGCGAAAGCGTCTTCGTACTCAGAGACGAGTTCTGCGCGACGCTTCTCTGGATTCTTCGTGTCTGCCAGCTCTTTTCGGTACAAGATATTGACTGCACCTTGCGCGCCCATCACCGCTATCTGCGCAGTTGGCCAGGCAAGGTTTACATCAGCGCCCAGGTGCTTGGAACCCATCACGTCATAAGCCCCGCCGTATGCCTTGCGGGTAATGACTGTAATGAGCGGAACAGTGGCTTCAGCGTAGGCGTAAAGCAACTTTGCCCCACGGCGAATAATTCCGTTCCACTCTTGATCCGTGCCGGGTAAGAATCCAGGTACGTCGACGAGTGTGATGACTGGAATATTGAATGCATCGCACGTGCGCACAAAGCGAGCGGCTTTCTCGCTGGCGTCTATGTCGAGTGTGCCCGCAAGTTGCATGGGTTGATTTGCCACAACGCCCACAGAGTGGCCTTCCACGCGACCGTATCCCACCACGATGTTTGGTGCGAAGAGAGCGTGAACTTCGAGGAAATCACCGTCATCAAGGATGGCTTCAATAACCTTCTTCATGTCATACGGCTGATTAGCACTATCGGGAATCAATGTGTCTAGTGCAGCATCCGTATCGTTGATCTCGAGATCTGCGACTGTTGGAAATGCGGGGGCTGGATCCATGTTGTTGCTCGGAAGGTAGGAGAGCAGCGACTTTACATACTCGATGGCATCTTCTTCATCGTGGCCCATGTAGTGCGCGACACCGCTCTTGGTGTTATGCGTGCGAGCGCCACCAAGTTCTTCGAATTCCACATCCTCGCCAGTAACTGTCTTAATAACTTCAGGCCCAGTGATAAACATGTGCGATGTCTTATCCACCATCACAATGAAGTCCGTCATAGCGGGGGAATAGACCGCGCCACCAGCGCAAGGTCCCATCACGAGTGAGATTTGTGGAATTACTCCAGAAGAGTGCGCGTTGCGCTTAAAAATTTCGGCATACAAACCGAGGGCTACCACGCCTTCTTGAATACGCGCGCCACCGGAGTCGTTAATCCCAATCATCGGTGCACCAATTTTGAGAGCGAAGTCCATTACCTTCACTATCTTCTCTCCGAAGACTTCACCGAGGCTGCCACCGAAGACGGTGAAGTCTTGGGCAAAGACACAGACGGTACGTCCATCGACCGTCCCATGGCCGGTAACTACGCCATCGCCATAGGGGCGGGATTCAGCCATATCGAAATTCACTGATCGGTGGCGAGCGAACTCATCGAACTCGACAAAGGAGCCTTCGTCGAGGAGGAGAGCGATGCGCTCGCGAGCAGTCTTCTTACCGCGCGCATGTTGCTTCTCGATCGCCCGTTCTGAGCCTGCGTGGATGGCGGCATCAATGCGGTTACCGAGTTCCTCGATCTTGCCCGCGGTCGTGTGAATGTCGCTCATGCTCCCTCAATCTCTCCTATACGAGATTTTTCCCGATTCATGTCCTACGGTACTGAACATGACCTGGCCTTCTGCCCCACGACTCCCGCTCGATCGGGAACTCCTGGTCCACTTGCTGGAATCCTGCCTGCCTGGGGAAGCCATTGAGGTGGTGGAAGAGACCGGATCGACCAACGCTGACTTGGCTAATCGCGTGAAATCCGGTCGAGCCGCGCTGTTGGTGGCCGAGGAACAGAGCGCCGGACGGGGGCGCCTTGATCGGTCATGGATCGCCCCCAAGGGCAGTGGATTGCTCTTCTCTCTCTACTGGCCGGCGCCGCTACTGATGGCGCCACTTCTCATGGGAGTGGCCGCGGCTCAGGCACTGCGCTCCACCACCACCATTCCAGTCGTGCTGAAGTGGCCCAACGATTTAATGGTGAGCGATCGAAAATTAGGCGGCATTCTGGCGAGTACCTCCGATGGCGGGGTGGTGATCGGTGTCGGAATAAATGTCTCTCTCACCGATGGCGAGAAGCCAGATGAACGAGCGACCTCGATCGTAATGGAGCGTGATGAATCACCTGCCAGAGAGTTGCTCATCGCTGAGATCGTGAAACTTTTTGCTGAGCTGACAACGCTTGAAGATTTAGAATTTCTGGAGCGTTACAAGACGCACTCTTCGACAATTGGCTCGCGAGTACGCGCAGAAATGGTCAGGGGTGAGTCGATCGTGGGTACTGCGGTCGGAATTAATGCAACTGGCGCACTCATTATTAGCAATGATGCGGGAGCTCACGTACTTACTGCTGGTGACGTTTTCCATCTCCGGTAAAAACAAATTTGCCGTAACCCCAATACCGGAAGATAGTGCCAAGCCCCACTCCAATGACATTTCCACTGATGTTGTCCGCGAGACCAGAGTCGAAATGAAAGATGTAACGAGAGACTCCCAACGTGCCAGCAGCAATCGCCACACCGATTGCGTTGAGCGCTAAGAAGATGGTTATTTCTCTACTCACTGAGGAAGTCTTTCGATGGCTCCACGTAAGGAGTCGATTTCCGATAAATGCCACTGCTGTGGAAATGACTCCAGCTAGGACTAGGCCAAGAACTGGCTTCGCGGCTAGTGGCGCCCGAGATGTATGTACGAGGAGGTTGAACACAGCGAAATTCACTACATAGGAAACGCTGCCGACCACGCCAAACTGGAGTAATTCCAGCGCTCGCTTTTTCAACACGAAGTGGAGCCTATCGCCCGTAGGCTGGGGGTATGAATTCTCGTCGAAATGCACCACCGATCGTGGGCGTTATCGGTGGCGGCCAGCTCGCTCGGATGATGGCGGCGCCCGCCGGAGCCCTGGGAATCCACCTTCGGCTGTTGGCGGAGTCAGCGCACGAATGCGCGAATCAAGTGATTCCCGATGTCGTCATTGGCGACTTCCGCGATTATGAAACTTTGCGCACATTTGTTGCCAGTTGCGATGTGGTCACCTTCGATCATGAGCATGTACCGAACGCACTTCTTCGCCGAGTTGCGAGTGAAGGGCTAGAAGAAAAGCTTCAGCCCGGACCGAATGCGCTTCAGTATGCTCAGGAGAAAGTGAAGATGCGCGAACTCGTAGCCGCCGAGTTCTCTCCGCGGTGGAGACAAGTTGCCCACATCGATGAAGCTCGCGATTTCGGCTTTCCTTGTATAGCGAAGTCTTTGATCGGCGGGTACGATGGTAAGGGCGTATGGCGGGTTGAGAATGAGCATGAACTTACAGAATTGCTGAAGCATGGCGGGTTACTTCTTGAAGAATTAGTTCCATTCGATGCAGAAATATCTGTGCTAGTAGCGCGCTCGCCCCATGGACAAGCAGCGGTCTGGGCGGTCACCGAGACAATTCAAGAGAACGGAATCTGCGTCCAAACGATTACGCCGGCACCACATCTATCTGAAGCGCTCGCAGGCAAAGCCCAAGCGATCGCACTTTCCATCGCTGAACAAACTGGCGTGGTGGGTGTGATGGCAGTTGAAATGTTTCTAGTGGGCGAGGATCTTTTAGTGAACGAGCTGGCCATGCGTCCCCATAATTCTGGCCATTGGAGTATCGAAGGGGCGATGACTTCGCAATTTGAACAACACCTGCGAGCAGTCTTGGACCTTCCGCTGGGAGCAACTGGGATGCGGGCTCCGCATGCGGTGATGGGAAATATCTTGGGTGGGGATACGTCGGATCTGCATCGCGCCTACCTCCACCTCTTTGCGCGTGATCCAGGGCTCAAAGTCCACCTCTATGGGAAAGAAGTGCGACCTGGTCGTAAAGTAGGGCACGTCACCGTGTTGGGTGAAGATGCCAAACGCCTGCGCGCGCGTGCGCTTCATGCAACTGAATTCTTTGCCGGCAGAGCAGGAGAGCACGATGAGTAAGCCAACTGTTGCGATCGTGATGGGCTCCGATTCGGATTGGCCTGTGATGGAGGCGGCAGCAAACATTCTCAAAGAATTAGGTATCGCTCATGACGTTTCGGTGCTCTCTGCACATCGCATGCCAGAAGAGATGATGGCCTTCGGCAAGGGTGCAGTTAATGCCGGTTATCGAGTCATCATCGCTGGCGCAGGTGGGGCGGCGCATCTTCCTGGGATGCTGGCATCTGTTACGACTCTTCCCGTTATTGGGGTTCCAGTCCCACTGAAAGATTTGGATGGAATGGATTCGCTGCTCAGCATTGTGCAAATGCCGGGAGGAATTCCGGTGGCTACTGTCGGAATTGGTAATGCCAAGAATGCGGGTTTGTTGGCGGCCAGAATTTTAAGTATCGCTGATCCTGCCCTTGAAATGACACTTTCCAAATATGCAGAAGATCTTCACGACGAGGCAGTTGCCAAAGGTGCATCGCTCAAAGCTCGGCGCGAGAATAAAACTGGTTTCTAACTTTTCTTTGCATATTCGATCGCTGGACAGCGATCCATTACCGTGAGTAAGCCAGCCGACTTCGCTTCTTGTACGGCAGATTCATCAATGACTCCCAGTTGTAGCCACACACCTTTGGCTCCAATGTGAATTGATTCTGCTACCAACTCCGCCACCAGAGTCGAGTTCACAAATAAATCGACTACATCAACGGCGAATGGAATCTCTTTGAGAGTGGCATAACCCTGTTCCCCATGAACCAAAGGTGCGGATGGGTGGACCGGAACGATTCTGTGTCCCTTGTCTTGCAGAAGGGCAGCCACTCCATAGGCTGGTCGAGCACTGTTATTACTTAAGCCAACTATCGCCCAAGTCTTCAGTGTGAGCATGCCGTCAATATCTGCTTGCATGCTTACATCTTCGGCGTGAGTGTGGGTCTGCCGGGCGCACGGTAGATAAATCCGGCATCACGCCAAGCGTTACCATCGAGCGCATTTCGTCCATCGATGATGACTTTGTTTGCGACCACCTGTGCAAAATCTGCAGGAGTAAGCGCGCGATACTCTTTCCACTCGGTGAGGTGCAAGATTAAGTGAGCATCTTTAGCGCCAGCGAGCAGATCGTCGGTAAATTCCAAATGTGGGAATCGTTTCGCTGCCGGTGCCATAGCTTTAGGATCATTAACCACCACTCGAGCTCCGAGTTGTGAAATGCCGTAGGCGATATCTAGCGCAGGGGAGTCGCGTACATCGTCGCTATCGGGCTTGAAAGCTGCCCCAAGAATGAAGACTTTCTTTCCCTTCAGGTCGCCGTATTCCGCAGCCACGTCGACGATGCGGGCGCGGGCGCGCAGATTGATGGAGTCAATGTCACGGAGGAATTCCAGCGCTTGATCTGCTCCCAATTCTTCAGCTCGTGCCATGAACGCGCGAATATCTTTCGGGAGACACCCTCCGCCAAAACCAATTCCTGCCTGCAAAAAGCGATTCCCAATCCGTGGGTCGTAGCCAATCGCTTTGGCAAGTACCGTGACGTCGCCACCTGCGGCATCGCAAATCTCGGCCATAGCGTTAATAAATGAAATTTTCGTCGCTAGGAATGAGTTGGCTGCAACCTTTACAAGCTCTGCGGTGCGCAAGTCTGCACTGATCCAGGGCACTCCATCTTTAAGGAGCGCGACATAAACATCGCGAAGTTGTTCCTCTGCGCGTGCAGATTGCACACCCACCACGAGACGATTTGGGCGCAAAGTGTCTTCTACCGCAAAACCTTCACGCAAGAATTCCGGGTTCCACGCCAATTCAACTTGCGGATTGATCTCTGCAAGGCGAGCAGTGAGGGCATCTGCAGTTCCCACTGGCACCGTAGATTTGCCCACGAT
>CAIMVH010000019.1 GCA_903844855.1 uncultured Actinomycetes bacterium
AGAAATAGAAAGAACTGTTTTGTCTTCGATACGACATAAGTCTTCAAAGCGACGCATCACATCCGCACGGATGGTGATCGCCTCGTGAACACTTTTCATTCCCAGGGAATTTTCTCGCACACCTGGGACTCCAAAATCGGCGGTAGCTGACCCAAGCGCAACCACCAAATGATCGAATTCGAGAATTTCCTTACTGTCTAACTCGACCGTCTTATTTGAATGGTTGATAGAGATTGGAGAGCCCATTCGAAAAGCTACGCCCGTATTACGCAGAGCGCCACGAATCGGATGTGCCACGTGATCTGCCGCCAGACCTGCAGTCGATACTTGGTAAAGCAATGGTAAAAAAGTTTGAAAATTATGACGGTCGACCAAGGTGACTCGTGCCGATCCAGCGAGCGCCTTAGCTGCAGTGAGGCCACCGAAGCCAGCCCCAAGTATTACTACTCGTGGACCCGTCGGTTCTTTTGGCATATGGCAAAGTCTAACCCGGGGGTGAGAGGACGCCACTTAGAAGTATGAAGGATCGGACCTGTACAGACGCTGAGCCCGGGTATTAGCGATTTCTAGGTTGTACAGATTCTTGAGCTGTCTATATGATCAATATGTTGTTTCCGGGGTCGATGTAATTTCGAACCGGCGGTTATAGTCCGCGACCCGATACCAGCCAGGTACCGGTTGACTCAGTGAAACTCTGAGACCGACGGTTAAAGTCCGGATGAGAGGAAACCAACAAAGGATAGGCATGTGCCTATCGTTTTGTGCATTTCTTGCACGCACCCCGGAGACTCGTTTCACGAGTGGGGGTAGGAATGGATTACGCAGCTGCGATGCGTCGCGCTATCACCCTTGCCGAAATGGGATTAGGAAAGACTGCCCCCAATCCGATAGTTGGCGCCGTCATCATTGATGCAGCGGGAGTAACGATCGGTGAGGGCTTTCATAATCACATGGCTGCCCCCGATCACGCCGAGGTAATGGCCATCAACTCTGCCAACAATAAAACTAAGGGCGCCACCATGGTGGTCACTCTGGAGCCTTGTAATCACGTGGGAAGTACGGGCCCCTGCGTACAGGCGATCATCAATGCTGGAATTTCAACTCTCGTATATGCCGTTACCGATCCCAATGAAGAGGCCTCCGGAGGTGCAGATACCTTGCGCGCTGCCGGGATTAATGTCATCAAGGGTGTCCTTGAAAAAGAAGCTACCGATGCCAACCGTGCGTGGCTCACGAAGATAAGTAAGGGACGTCCATATTTCACGTGGAAGGTAGCCACCACTTTAGATGCGCGAGTCGCAGCCAGCGATGGCACTTCTCAGTGGATCACTAACGAAAGTTCAAGAGCCGATGTTCAGTTACTCCGCCGGCAAGCCGATGCAATTCTGGTGGGTACCAACACCGTCATTACAGATAATCCCCATCTGATTCCCCGCGGAGAATTTGCTGGATATACACAGAATCCAATTCGCGTCATCTGCGGCGAGCAAGAATTACCGAGCAAAGCGCAGGTTTTTGATGATCTTGCGCAAACCGTGGTGGTGAAGACAAAAAACTTGGATCTATTAGTCGAGCGACTCAGTGAATTAGACATCAATCATGTCTTTGTAGAAGCCGGCCCCACGCTAGGTAGCGCGATGGTGGATCACGGTCTCATAGATGAACTCATTATTTATCAGGCGCCTTCGTTGCTGGGCTCAGGAAAACACTTCTATTTCTCGAACAACGCAACGTCGATTGGTGAGAAATTGAATCTAGAACACATAAGTACCGAGATATTAATGGGCGATATCAAATCTACCTATCGGTTGAGGAGTGATGTCTGATGTTCACCGGTTTAGTTTCAGAATTAGGCGAAATTATCGACATCAAAAAGGGCGAAAGTTTTGCAATTGTCACCATCAACGCACCGAAATTGATAGCTGAAATCGCCAGTGGCGATTCCATCGCCGTAAACGGAGTTTGTCTCACGGCTACTGAAGTATCTGGCACTCACTTTGCTGCAGATGTGATGATCCAAACTTTGTCGATGACATCCTTGTCACAGATTGCGGTGGGCAGCCGCGTCAATCTAGAGCTTGCTGCTCAACTCAATGCACGTATGGGTGGACATCTAGTTCAAGGGCATGTAGATGGTGTGGCTACCGTGATGGGATTAACCCCAGGTGAGAACTGGGCAAAGTTTGAAATCCAAGTTCCTGGTCATCTATCCAAGTACATCGTTAACCAGGGATCTATATGCCTGGATGGGGTTTCGCTCACTGTCGGAGAAATAAGTGACGAGAACGACGTTGTCACGGTGTGGCTGATTCCCGAAACCTTGGAACGCACCAATCTTTCAACGAAGTCGCCCAACGACCTAATCAATGTCGAAGTTGATGTCCTAGCAAAATATGTGGAGAGATTAATTAATAAAGGTATGAATTCATGAGCCACTTAGAAGTTGCCCTTGCTGCGTACAAGAATGGCGATCTGATCATCGTTACCGATGATGCTGATCGCGAAAATGAAGGTGATCTATTGCTTCTTGCAGAAAAAGCGACTACCGAAAAAGTGGCATTTATGGTTCGCCATACAACAGGAATTTTATGTGTTGCTATGACTCAAGAGCGCGCCCGCGAACTACGTCTGCCACTCATGGTGGAAAATAATCAAGATTCTAAAAGGACAGCATTTACCGTAAGCGTCGATGCTAAGGCCGGAATTACTACGGGTGTAAGTGCTAAAGAGCGGGCGAATACCGTAAGAGCGTTGGCGAATGATCACGCTCTTCCCACAGATTTCATTCGCCCGGGTCACATTTTTCCTTTAGTTGCGAATAGCGGTGGTTTACAGGCACGTGGGGGGCATACCGAGGCAGGAGTCGCACTCTCGCACATCGTCGGCGAGAAGCCACTGAGTCTCTTATCCGAAATTGTTAATGAGGATGGATCTATGGCACGTGGTGCAGCTTTGGAGACTTTTGCAAAGGAGCATTCCCTCCCTATTATCTCGGTTGCAGAGCTCAAGGCGTATGTAATCGAACATGGGATTCAAAATAGTGAAGCTCCTTCGAGCTTTAAATTCTCCTGGGCTGATCTTCCTTTAAGCACTGGAGCATGGAAGATTGCTACCTATCCAGGACTCGGTCAGCGCGAACATGTGGTGCTCGCGTTCGGCACGGCAGATGGTGCTCCGATTGTTCGAATCCACAGCGAATGCTTTACCGGGGATGTTACGCAATCTCAACGTTGTGACTGTGGCGAGCAGTTAGAGCTTTCAATGTCGATGATTAAAGAAAACGGATATGGCTTTATTGTTTATCTAAGGGACCACGAAGGCCGCGGAATTGGTCTTGCTGAAAAGGTCCTCGCCTACCAACTGCAAGATCAAGGTATGGACACCGTGGACGCAAACGTGCACCTAGGGCACCCCGTCGATGCGCGAGACTGGAGTGATGCGATCGCGATTGTTCGTGATCTAGAACTAGAGAAGGTTCAGCTCTTAACAAATAATCCTCGTAAGGTCGAGGCACTAGAGACCGCAGGTATTGGCGTACTTCGAGTTCCCCTTGTGGTCCCTAGTAATAAATTCAATGAGGAGTACCTCGCAACAAAGGAAGAAAGATTAGGCCACACCCGAGGAGGCAAGTAATGACAGGTCATGCTCCAACAATCGAAATAAAGCTACTCCCCGAAGCGCGAGTGGCGATTGTTTCTTCTTCTTGGCATCTAGATATCTGCAACGACCTGATTGCAGGCGCTCAGCGGGCATTATCTGCCGCACAAGTGGCTAGAACCGAAGTCTTCTTTGTTCCCGGATCTTTTGAAATTCCTCTCGCGTCTCAGTACGCATTAGAAGGCGGTTTTGATGCCGTGATTGCGTTGGGATTGGTATTGAAGGGTGAAACACCACACTTTGATTATGTGTGCCAGGGCGTAACCCAGGGAATTATGGACGTCTCGTTAAAGTACGGGAAGCCTGTTGGTTATGGGGTTTTGATGTGCAACAGCCTCGACCAAGCTATCGATCGTTGTGGTCGTGCAATCAGCAGCGAAGACAAGGGATTTGATAGTGCAATTGCTGTCCTAGAGCTTCTTCATTTGCAAGGGTCCATGTAAGCCTGCTTTACCCTCTGAATCAGAATAACTCCTCATTGCCGATCCGAGTTTCGACTCCCCAGCAATTCCCAGTTGAATACCATTAAATAGGCGCGAGAAACTGAGACGAAGCCTCTAAAATAAACTCATGAAGCCAATGATCTTTGATGTCGTGATTGAGATTCCTGCTGGATCAAGAAACAAATATGAGATCGATCATGAAACGGGAAAAATTCGTTTAGATCGGATGCTCTTCACGTCAACTCGTTATCCATATGATTACGGCTTTGTGGAAAATACTCTTTCATTAGACGGTGACCCACTAGATGCTCTCGTCATGTTGGATGAACCCACCTTTCCCGGCTGCGTAGTCTCTTGCCGTGTTATTGGAATGCTTCGCATGACTGATGAAAAGGGAGGCGATGATAAATTGCTTTGCGTTGCGGCTGGTGATATCCGTAAGGATTATCTAACTGATATTAAAGATCTTCCAAATTTTGAATTGGAGGAAATTAAGCACTTCTTCGAAGTTTATAAGACACTCGAACCGAATAAATTGGTTCATGGTGGTGATTGGG
>CAIMVH010000020.1 GCA_903844855.1 uncultured Actinomycetes bacterium
ACTTTGGCGGCCTTCCAAAAACATAAGTCCTTCTTGAGGTAGTAATCACGTTCCCTTTGGGGAAGATTCGTGGCAGATTTGCTTTCTATGAAGATCTCACGCCACTACATCACCATCAACAACTCTCAAGGTTCCCGCCGAGTCCACTACCGCGTCTGCGGAAGCGGTCCAGCGCTCCTGATGATTCATCAGAGTCCAAGGTCGGGAGCCGAGTACGAGCGCTTGATGTTGGAGTGGGGCAAAGAGTTCACCTGCATCGCACCCGACTCCCCCGGTTATGGAAACTCAGGACCCCTCAATCATCCTGATCCCAAACTTGCCGACTTCGGCGACGGGGTAGCGGAATTCATGGACGCCATTGGTCTTAAACAGGCTGGTGGCTACGGATTCCACTCGGGTGGTGCCATCGCGATGAATCTCCATGTGCGTTATCCAGGGCGCCTCTCCATGCTCGTTTCGGGTGGTTATCCCATTTGGAGCGATGAAGAGAAGGCGATGTTTGCCAGTAGTTACTTGCCGCGCTTTCTTCCACAAGTTTATGGAGACCATCTCACCTGGCTCTGGGGCCGCATGCTCGAGCAATCGTGGTTCTTCCCATGGTTTGATCGTCGCCACACCAGTCGCATGACAGTGGCGCATCAGGATCCCACCAAGGCCGCCCCCGGGATCGCTGAAGTACTTGATGCAGGCGATAACTATCGATTCGGCTACAACGCAGTGCTCCAAGCAGATAGCGATATTCCACCAGCCGACACCAAGTGCGCACCTGTACATATCTCCACGTACAAAGCTGATCCTCTTGCAAAGCAACTTGATCGACTACCGCAATTGCCGGAAGGGTGGAGTTTTGCGCTTGCCGAGAATCCCCCCGAGTTTGAAGCGTGGGCAATCGGCAAACTTCGTGAAAATGTGGCACCCGCTCCCGGCGTATTGAACGAAGACTCTGCTGCCGGATTTATTGCAGTGAAGACATCCAAGTTCGATGGACTCATTCATTGGAACGGCCCTCAGGATGCAACAACACTGTCATTGCATGGGCCAGGTCGTGCGATGGAGCTGCTTCCTGCAGACGGTTCATTAAGAATAGACCTGCCGGGCCACGGTCTCTCGAGTGATATCTCTGCTGGGGCATCACTTGCAGAGTGGGTGGAGATCATTTCGCAGGCGGTTACTTCTTTCTCGAAACTCACTTGTGTTTCAGGCGAAGGCATATCGGCACTCTTAGCGCTCGCACTTTCTGCAACAGAGAAATTTGAATGCGTCTGCGCTACCAACGCACATATACCAGTCGATAGCGAGAAGTGGATTTCTGAGGTTCCTGACTTCACGCCAGATCGCTTTGGCGCCTACCTCACGCGTGCCTGGCGCATTGTGCGAGCCGGCAGATATTTCTGGCCGTGGTTTGATGTGAAAGATAGCAACGGCATTACATTCGAGCCAGCTGATGAAACTCCAGAATCGATGGCGCTGGAACACCGGGCCCTTTTGCGATGCCGCGCACACCTTCCACTCACCGAAGTACTTCTTCGCGCAGATCGCGGCACTCTTCTGAAGGGCGCCGCACAGATCGACCGCTGGGAAATCGCGCCATGGGCCAAGGACCGCACTGACCTCTGGCGCCCCTAATGTTGCTCACTCCTCGAGCGATGCGTCAATCGCTCAAAGAACATCCACGCATTCTCGATGGTGGGCTTTCCACGGCTCTAGAAGAGCGCGAACATACACTCGACGGATTGCTCTGGACTGGCGAGTTATTGCGCACTGCTCCTGCCGAAATTGCGGAGGCGCATAAGGCATACGTTGATGCCGGCGCGCAGATTCTGATCACTTCTGCCTATCAAGTCTCCTTTACCGGCTGTGCGAAGTTGGGGTGGAGCGAGGAGGAGACCGAACTGGCACTCACACTCTCGACCGAACTGGCAAAACTTGCTCGCGGGAAGAAAGACGTCTGGGTAGCGGCGAGTGTGGGACCTTTTGGGGCATCGCTTGCTGACGGATCGGAGTACCGAGGGAACTATGGCGTCTCAAAGAAGGTGCTTCGCGATTTCCACGAGCGTCGCTTAGAGATCTTGATCGAAAGCAGGCCAGAAATGCTTGCTCTGGAAACGATGCCCGATACTGAAGAGGTAGAAGTGCTCTTGGACTTACTCACTGAGTTCAACGTAGGTATTCCTTTTTGGGTGTCGTTCTCATGCGCTAATGAATTGCGCACTAACGCGGGCCAATTCTTTGCAGATGCGGCCCTCTTAGTTGCCGGTCATTCCGATGCGGTGGCGGTCGGCGTTAATTGCACCGCTCCTGAGTACATCACTCCACTCTTGCAAAGTGCGGGTAACGAATTGCCTTTTGTGGTTTACCCCAATGCAGGAAATGTGTGGGATGCCCAAAATAATGTATGGATTGGCGGTAAGGGATCGGCTTTTGGAGATGCGCTACTTAATCAATGGGGCGCAGCTGGCGCCGTAATCGTCGGTGGATGCTGTGGCGTAGCGCCGAGTGATATCGGTGCCCTCGCTCTCCCGTAACCCCTTCTACACAAGCACCAACTTCTCCACAGCTTTCAAGAAGCTCGTCATTTCTGCGGCCGTTTACACCAGCCTTACCCGCGCGGGGTGGGCGTGGTGTAAACGGCAACATCTCCCACTTGCCAGTGAGAGGATACGGGTTCGAGCCCCGTCGCCCACTCCGCACCTTCTGGAAAGTTACTAAGCGTTATTTGTTTCTTCTTTCGCAAGTATTAGTTGCAGAAGTCGAGGGCGATCGCGATTAACGCAGTGGTAACTTTCCCGAGCGAATCGAGTGTGACCCACTCGGAGGCCGCATGCGCCCCATCGCCATCAACCCCAAAAAGAAGAGAAGGAATTCCCGACTCTTCCATCAGTGCGGCATCCGTCCAGAATGGCTCTGCCCGAATGACGGGAGGCGCACCCAAAACATTTTCAACGTGGGCAAGGGTCTTCTTCACAATTTCGGCATCTGGGTTTGCACTGAAGGGTCGGCGAGAAAGCCCAGGAGTCAGTGTGTACGAGAAATCTGGAATGCGTTCCACTAAACCATCGAGTAGTTGACGCATTTCTGCAGTGAGCATCTCATCTGTTTCACCGGGGATAGTGCGACGTTCGATAGTGATGACACACGCTGCGGGATAACTCGAGGCCTCCTCGCCACCCTTAATGAGCGAGGCATGGATGCTTCCAGGGCCAAGGAGTGGATCCCCCGGAGAAGATGCGAGCGCATTTGCGTGCGCGTCGAGAG
>CAIMVH010000021.1 GCA_903844855.1 uncultured Actinomycetes bacterium
ACAGCCTTCTTTACTGGCGCAGCCTTCTTTACCGGCACAGCCTTCTTTACCGGCACAGCCTTCTTTACCGGCACAGCCTTCTTTACCGGCACAGCCTTCTTTACCGGCGCAGCCTTCTTTACCGGCGCAGCCTTCTTCGCAGGAGCCTTCTTCGCTGCTTTGGCGATGGGCTTCTTGCTAGGCACCGTGTTCTCCTTCACCGCTCATGACGTGCTGAATTCTTCGGCTAACTGGGGGAAGGGTAGCCGATTACTTGTGGGTGGGGAGGTTCCGCATCGCCCAAATTTTCCTCATGACTTCGCCACGCGCTCCAGGGTCAAGGGAGATCTCTACCACTTTCGAACGAAAGGTGGCTCCTTTCACGATCTGCAGGCACGATTTACCTACTCCGAGGGCTTCTGCCAAGGCAGCGATGGTGGCCTTGTTTGCCTCGCCATCATGAGCCTGCGCAGTAATAGCCACCGCGAGTTCCTCCCCTACGAGGCCACCCACCTCAGTCCTGGATGCCCCTGGTTTTACCCGGATAACCAGCCTGATCGAGTCCGCATCGCTCACAAGATGATCCTACGACGGGTAAACTCATCCATGTCTACCCTTGAACGTTGACGGGGACGAGTAACTTGCGCACGATCAGAAGCGATTCGGGGATGGTGAAAGCCCGAAGATTAACCGCAAGCGAAAATCACCCCCCGAGTCACAGGGGCGACAGAAGAGTGGCGCCGCGAGGCGCAAAGTGGGTGGTACCGCGGCGAAAGTCGTCCCTCTGTAGAAATATCGAACTCACATAGTTCGACCGACCAGAGGAGTGCGCATGACGGATACCACGAGTGAAAAGAACGGACCCACTCAGTGGAAATCCCTCCCTACGCAAATCAACTTGGCCGAGATTGACCGAAGCGTCCTCAGTTTTTGGGAACACGAAAAAGTTTTTGCCCGTTCGGTAAGTGAACGCGAAGGCGCCGACACCTGGACCTTTTACGAAGGACCACCCACCGCAAATGGCATGCCAGGAACACACCACGTCGAAGCGCGCGTCTTCAAAGATGTCTTCCCACGGTTTCACACCATGAAAGGTCGCCACGTCATTCGCAAAGCTGGCTGGGATTGTCACGGATTACCCGTGGAGCTTGCTGTTGAGAAGGAACTCGGTTTCACCGGAAAAGGAGATATCGAAAAGTACGGTGTAGCACCCTTCAACGATAAGTGTCGCGAATCTGTTCAACGCCACGTGGGCGCCTTCGAAGAGATGACCACGCGCATGGGCTTCTGGGTAGATTTTGATACCGCCTACTGGACGATGTCTCCTGAATATGTCGAAAGTGTCTGGTGGTCACTCCAACAAATTTGGAAAAAAGGTTTGCTCGTACAAGACCATCGTGTGGCACCTTATTGCCCTCGATGCGGCACAGGACTCTCCGATCACGAATTGGCACAAGGGTACGAAACGATCACTGACCCATCGGTATTCGTGCGATTCCCTATCACCGAAGGAAAGTATGAGGGCGTCTCTCTTCTAGTCTGGACCACCACGCCATGGACGCTAGTAAGTAATACGGCCATCGCCGTTAACCCAAAGGTTACTTATGTAGTGGCATCAGATGAATCCGGCGAGAAATTCATTGTGGCACAGCCGCTACTTTCTGTCCTAGGCGATGACGTTACATTTCTTGAATCCGTGCAAGGTTCCGCGTTGGAGCACACAAGATATTCTCGCCCTTTTGATTGGGTGGAAATTCCAGATGCACATTACGTAGTGCTTGCCGAATACGTCACAACAGAAGATGGCACTGGTCTCGTACACCAATCCCCCGCATTTGGCGCGGACGACTTAGCAGTCTGTCGCGCGTACGGCCTACCCGTGGTCAATCCAGTTAGAGCAGACGGCACCTTCGAAACCGAAATTCCGCTAGTGGGTGGAGAATTCTTCAAAACTGCCGACAAAGCCTTGGTGAAGGAGCTCAAGGCTAAAGGGTTACTCTTTCGCCAGCAGCAATACGAACACTCATATCCTCATTGCTGGAGATGCCATACCCCGTTGATGTATTACGCACAACCATCCTGGTATATCCGTACTACGGAAATCAAAGATTCGCTGATCTCCGAAAATGAAAAGACTGACTGGCACCCAGAAACAATTCGCAGCGGTCGCTATGGAGATTGGCTTAACAACAATATTGATTGGGCGGTCTCCAGAAATCGATACTGGGGAACCCCTCTTCCCATCTGGCGTTGCGAAGAGGGTCACTTGGAGTGCTTCGGTTCTCTCGCCGAACTCGGAACTCGTGCCGGCGAAGATCTCTCCGCACTTGACCCCCATCGACCCTTCGTCGATGACGTGAACTTCGTCTGCGCTCAATGCACCGGCGTCATGACTCGTGTACCCGAGGTGATTGACTGTTGGTATGACTCCGGCGCTATGCCGTTTGCACAATGGGGATATCCGCACAAAGAAGGAAGCATTGAAAAGTTTAATGCTGCCTACCCTGCTGATTTCATATGTGAAGCCATCGACCAAACTCGCGGATGGTTTTACACACTCATGGCGATTGGCACCCTGGTTTTCGAGAAGAGTTCTTATAAGACGGTGCTCTGCTTAGGCCACATCCTCGACAAAGATGGTCGCAAGATGAGCAAACATGTCGGAAACGTGTTAGAGCCTATCTCCCTGATGGATGAACATGGGGCCGATGCAGTTCGTTGGTTCATGCTGGCCGCCGGTTCACCGTGGCAATCGCGCCGAGTGGGACACGATGCCATTACCGAAGTGGTGCGTAAAACATTGCTCACCTACTGGAACACAGTCTCCTTCTTGAGCCTCTATGCGCGAATTGCGAAGTTCGACGCCACCAAGCCAATCCCCATGGAAGATCGATCTACCCTCGATCATTGGATTATTTCTGAACTCAACTCAATGATCCACACCGTTGATCAATCATTATCCGATTTCGATTCACAGGGTGCAGGTCGAGCTATTGCGTCGTTTATCGACAACCTTTCAAATTGGTATGTGCGTCGCTCTCGTCGCCGCTTCTGGGATGGCGACCCTGCAGCGCTTGCCACTCTCTTTGAATGTCTACGCGATCTCACGCTGGTAATGGCTCCCATGGTTCCCTTCATCACCGAACATGTCTGGCAGCAGCTCGTCAGACCAGCCGATTCATATGCTGCGCTCTCTGTTCACCTCGCCGATTTTCCCAAAGTCCGTCACGACGTCATTGATCAAAGTTTGATCGCGCAAGTGAGTCAAGTACGCCGACTTGTGGAACTCGGTAGGGCAGCCCGCGCCGAATCGAACATCAAGATTCGCCAACCCCTTGGACGAGCGCTCATCTCCGCTGCGGGATGGCGAGCACTCAGCGAGGAACTTCGCAATGAGATCGCCGACGAACTTAACGTGCTCCATCTTGACGACATTTCAGAGGTTGATGTCGTAGACCTCACGCTCAAGCCAAACTTTCGAACCTTGGGAACGAGATTTGGAAAGGAGACGGCAACCGTCGCCGCAGAAGTGGCAGCCGTGGATGCGACTTCTCTCGTCTTGACCCTGCGCAAAAACGGAATGACATTAGTGGGCGATCGTGAAATATTCCTTGAAGACGTGGTGATTACCGAGACTCCACGTTCTGGATGGACCTATGCATCTGATTCTGGAGAAAGTGTGGCACTCGACCTCACAATCACCCCCGAACTTCGCTCTGCAGGAATCATGCGTGAAATAGTTCGCAGTGTTCAAGACGCTCGGAAGAGCTCGGGATTTGAGGTAAGTGACCGGATTCTGGTGCGTTGGTCAGGCGAACCCATCCTCGATCAAGTTGTCGAAGCCCATGGTGCAGAGATTATGCATGAGGTACTCGCTCTTGAGCTAACACGTGAAGAGGGAGAGCACTCCCATCAGAACGAGGATATTGGAATGCGTTTCTCGGTAATCAAAGCAAGTTAGAGAAGCGCGAGAATTCGCACACCCGATCTGAGAACGCTCACAATGACAAAAAGTACTAAGAAGGAGAGGTCAAGACTGATGCCACCTAAGCGAAGTGGCGGTATTCGGCGGCGGAGCAGGTTGAGTGGCTTGTCTGTGACCACATAGATGCCAGAGATGAGAACTAACACGGGACCTTTAGGACGCCAAGAGCGTGCGAACATGCGCACATACTCGAGTATGAGGCGCGCCAAAAGGGAGTAGAGAAATAACCGAAGAACGAGATCAACAAACCCAAGCACAATGAGCACTAGGGCACCTTTAAGACTGGTTAAAGAAGGATGCCTCCGCGGCCGCACTCTTCTCTTCGAACGAGACGCTTACATTTGCAGGCGATAGCAAGAAGACCTTCTGCGTCACGCGTTCAATCGAGCCATGGAGACCGAAAGCCAGGCCAGCTCCAAAATCAACGAGTCGCTTAGCGTCTGCATCCGTCATGTCCGTCACGTTCATGATGACTGGGACGCCTTGGCGGTAATGCTCGCCGATGGTCTTTGCCTCATTGTAATTGCGCGGATGGAGGGTGACTATTTTGTTGAGCGGGCGCTCGATCGGCTCAACGTGGGACGTTGCCATCGGTGCCACCGTGCGTACATCGCTCACCGCAGCTGATGCGGTATCGCGGCGAACTCGCGCCATATCAAAAGTAGGTCGACGCATTACCTGCGTCTCTTCGATGACCGCTTCGCCCTCAAGCACCTCATCAGCATCCACTAAACCGAGGTACTTAGCCATTTTGCGCATACTGTTCGCCATGGGACAAAACGCTACCCGAATGTAGGACGTGATCCGAGTATTGAAGAGCCAACCCGTACGTGTGTCGCGCCAAATTCGATGGCTGCTGCAAAATCACCGCTCATACCAGCAGAGCACCACAATGCCTCAGGGAATTCACGGATAAAGTCAGCGCGAATCGCTTGCAGGTTTTGAAAGGCAGCTCGCGGGTCCTCGTCGAGCGGGGCGACCGCCATGAGACCCGCGAGATCAACCATCGGAGAGGTAGATAGCAGCGAAGCAATCTCAGAAAGCTCAGACCTGCGCGCCCCTGCGCGACCTTGTGCACCATCGAGGGAGACCTGGACAAGAACGCGTAGTACCTGCTCTCGCGCTACTGCCCGCTTCACAATCTCTTCAGCCAATTCAAGACGATCAACCGAGTGGATCACCGAAGCCCACTCCAGCACGGACTTAACTTTTTTTCGCTGTAGCTGCCCAATAAAATGCCAACTGATCGGCGCGAGCACCTCGGAAGCTTTTGTTGAACCCTCCTGCTCACGGTTCTCCCCCGCATCGAGTACTCCGAGGGCCGCCAAATGTTCAACGTCACTTGCCGGGAAGGTCTTCGTAACGACCACCAGTGTGATCTCTTCAGGTTGCCGGCCAGCCGCACGCGCCGATGTCGCGATTTCAGCACGCACAGCATCGAGATGCATCCCGATTTCCTCGCGGCGACCTGTCATAGGAGAACCTTATTGCGTCGAGGATAGAGAGATAACACCGGCGAATCGCCCAGTCACACCATCACGGCGATAGGAGTAAAGGAGCGGGTCTTCCACGGTACATGAGTGATGATTAGTAACCCGAACCTTCATATCGGCTAGATCGCCCCTCAATGCACCACTGAGATCCAATGTGAGCTTGTCTCTTCTCAACACTGCGTGCGGGTGCGCAGCGCCGAATTCAGTAGCGATCTCTTCCCCCACGACGTAGCAATCAGCACAGATATGGGGACCAATCTCAGCCAATAACGATGCTGAGCTTAACGAACGCATCTGACCGATCACGCTTGCAACAATTCCATTGATCGCCCCGCGGCGACCCACATGTACAGCAGCCACAACACTCTGGGATTCATCCCAGATGAGCAGTGGAATGCAATCCGCCACCATGACGGCAAGCCCTAGACCTGGCGTCATCGTGATCAGCGCATCGACCGTGGGATCGGGGACCACTTTATCGACCTGTCTCACATCTGCTCCATGCACCTGATTCATGTACTGAATCGGAACACCAAATCGTTGGCTCAAGCGAGCACGATTCTCTTTTACCGCATCTGGATCATCACCCACATGCAAGGCGAGATTGAGGGAGTCGAAAGGGGAATGGCTTTCACCGGTAAGAAAACTTCTAGAGGTGAAAGTGCGAATCACCCGAGCATCACTTCAAGAAGTCAGGAACGTCAAGATCGTCAGAGGACTCTTCAAAAATGATTTTTCGACGCGATGAAAGCGGTGCAGGTGATTCATCGAGCCCTGCCGCAAGATCCACTTCAACATCTGTCGATTCCTGAGGATCATCTTGTAGCTCATCTTCCACAACTGGAGGAGGAGTCACCACTCGAGTCGGTTCGCCGCCATCAAAGCCAGCCGCGATCACGGTGACTCGTACTTCATCTCCCAAGACATCGTCGATGACAGCGCCGAAAATAATGTTGGCATCGATATGGGCAGCCTTTGCCACCAATTCAGCGGCCTCGTTGATTTCGAAAAGACCTAGGTCAGAACCGCCGGCGATGGAGAGCAAAACTCCACGAGCACCGTCAATTGATGCCTCAAGGAGTGGACTTGAAATTGCGCTCTCCGCCGCGCGAATGGCGCGACCTTCTCCTCGCGCCGAACCAATCCCCATCAGCGCCGAGCCAGCGCCCTGCATGACGCTCTTCACATCTGCGAAGTCGAGGTTAATAAGACCAGGGGTGGTGATCAAATCAGTAATGCCTTGCACGCCAGATAGCAGTACTTGATCCGCACTCTTGAAAGCGTCTAGGAAAGTGATGGCACGATCGGAAATCGAAAGAAGGCGGTCATTAGGAATGACAATCAACGTATCTACTTCGCTTCGAAGTTTTTCGATCCCCTCTTCAGCTTGTGCGGTACGACGCTTTGCTTCAAAACTAAATGGTTTGGTGACCACGCCAATGGTGAGCGCACCAAGTTCACGCGCAATGCGTGCCACGATAGGAGCGCCGCCGGTTCCGGTGCCACCACCCTCGCCTGCCGTCACGAAGACCATGTCTGCGCCGCGCAAAACTTCTTCGATATCTTCTGCATGATCGTTAGCCGCTTGCTCACCGACTGAAGGAGCAGCACCTGCACCCAGTCCACGCGTTAATTCACGACCGATATCTAGTTTGACGTCAGCATCACTCATGATGAGTTGCTGTGCATCTGTATTGATGGCGATAAATTCCACGCCTTTGAGACCAGCTTCGATCATGCGATTGACAGCATTGACGCCACCTCCGCCGATGCCGACTACTTTGATGACGGCGAGATAATTCTGCGGTGCGGCCACTTCGACTCCTCATTCTGATGATTAATGCTTTCCGGGCTTGCGCTACATATAGGAAGGCTCAACCTCTAGTAGAGAATGACCCTTTTGTCCTATTTCATCCGTACGCTAGGCCCTCTAATAGGGAAGGTGCAATAACCATGGTGGGTGTGTCGCACGGAAAAGAATTCAGGGCGCCATAGTCAGCGCGTGGTGGGCGAAAGCGGAGCACTCACGTCAATCTTCATTGCTGATGTTTTCAGCAGCACACGCAACACTTTGATCTTAGTTGCACTGTCATCACTGCTTCCCCATGTAATTCGAGTCTTACCAATCGTAAATTCAATCAAATCATTGGTGCGCGCAGTCAGAGTGACTACCTGGCTAGCCAAATCTGCGGGCAATGACCGATAAATCGAAACTGCAGCTTTGATGCCTGCAGTTTCGCGCCCCGTGATGACAGGAAGATCACTTGGCGGCGTCGCTACGCGCGCAAAGGGCAATCCGTCTTCGCCATAAAGTTGATAGGCGCCATTAAAATAGACAGCAGCAATGGCGTTTTTCTCTTTCACAACTATCGTGATGGTCGATGGCCAGCTTCGCTTCAACGCTATTGACTCAATCTTGGGATATTTTGCTTTGAGCTCAGAAAGAGCTGATACCTGAGCTCTCGCCATCTTCTCACCAACTCGAATACCCGATTCGGCGATGAGTTGCTTGCCTTTGAGAGCGCTATTGGGAGCAATGCCCTCTATGTGAATAGTGCGCACTGTCAAAAGCGATGACCAGCCAAGGACCCACGCAAGGAGCGCGAAGGTGACGAACAAGACAATGAACACGCGAAACTTTTTCAACTCTTGGCCACCACTGCGAGTTGTTCGAGAATGGCAGGGCCCAACAAGGTGACGTCGCCAGCGCCTAAAGTGAAAACATAATCTCCAGGTTGCGCAATTTTCGCGGCCCACTCGCTGACATCAAGAAAACTAGGAAGGAACGTAGCTCCTGGGATAAGAGCCGCTAATCTCATGCCACTTACTCCAGGCAGCGGGCTCTCGCCGGCACCATAAACGTCCATGATGGCTACTTCATCAGCCGCCATAAGAGCTGAAGCAAATTCGCTCATGAAAGCTTGTAACCTTGAAAAACGGTGGGGTTGAAAGATTGCAATAATCCGTGCTCGAGGCGCAACTTCGCGTGCAGCTCTTAAAGTTGCAGATATTTCGGTGGGGTGATGTGCGTAGTCGTCCACAACTGTGACCTTGGATACCGTGCCTCGAATATCAAAGCGACGACGCGCACCGGCGAATTCCGCCAACCCTTTACGCACTCCCTCCATGGAGAGACCATACTCAGCCGACATGGCAATAACTGCAGCAGCATTCAAGACATTGTGAACGCCAGGAACCTGAAGTGTGAATGACCCCAATTTCCGCCCACGCAAATGAGCAGAAAATATGGATCCAGCATTGACGGGATGATGTTCGGAGATGACCAGATCATTTGTAGCAAGCAAGCCATATGAAACAACTTGTCGATCGAACTTCGTCAACAATCGTTGCACACCTGCATCGTCGCCACAGAGAACTAGCGATTTGGATACTGAATGCGCAAACTCGAGGAATGAATTGTCAATCTCTGCCAGTGAGGTGAACTGGTCCATATGATCGGCTTCAATATTGGTGATAATCGCTGAATCGGGGGAATATGCGAGAAAAGATTTGTCCGATTCATCTGCCTCAATTACAAAGAATTCGCCATTGCCGTGATGCGCATTGCTTCCAGCGCTCCCCAACCCAGCACCTATCGCATATGAGGGATCAAGGCCAAGGGATTGAAGAGCTACCGCCGTCATCGATGTAGTCGTGGTCTTTCCATGCGTGCCAGCTACCGCCAGACTCTTTCGTCCCACCATCAGACTCGCCAAGGCTTCAGAGCGATGGATAATTTCGCAGAGCAATGTGTGGGCTTCGGTTAATTCAGGATTATCCAGCGGAATCGCGGTCGAAGTGATGACCACTGCTACGGGTATTCCAAATTGAAAGAGGTTCACCGCAGCATGGCCTATCGCTACTCGTGCGCCCAAAGCACGTAAGGCATGAATTTCCTGAGTCTGGCGAGTATCGGAACCGCTTACTTGAAATCCGCGCGCAAGAAGGATGCGAGCAATTCCACTCATACCCGAGCCACCGATTCCGACTAGATGAACCGGACCGAGCGATGAGTCGAGTTCTCTTCTCATCGCACCTGCACAATAACTTCGGCTGCCATCTCACGTGCCCCATCGCACGAATGCAGCGATACCGGAAGTTTTGCGTAGGCAGACCTCATTGTGGAAAGTTCCGTTGAATTTCCGATGAGGCGAGTGACCTCTGTAAGTAGGCGACTTTCAAGGGCGTCATCTTCGTTGAGCACAAGTGCAGCACCCAACCCCGCAGCAGGTGCAGCGTTAGCCCCTTGTTCGCCATTGCCATGCCAGAGTGGAATAAAGATTGCCGGAACCTCAAAACGTGAAATCTGCGCTACAGCCCCGGCTCCAGCACGAGAAATCACCAAGTCAGCCGCCGAGAGTGCGACATCCATCCGCTCGATATATGGCATGGGTCGGTACCGCGATGAGGCCTCTGGTAGATCCACATCATGGCCAAGAGAGTGAATGATCGAATAATCCAGTGATCCCGCACCAGCAAGCATTTTGCTCACCATAGCGTTGAGTCTTCGAGCGCCCAACGATCCACCGACTATCAACACAGTCGGGAGATCTACGGGCACGTCAAAGAATCGCTTAGCCTCTGCCTGATCCATTGGAGTGGCTTGCATATTCTTGCGAAGTGGAAGAGCCATCAGCCGGGCGTTCCTAATCTGCTTCTCCGCACGTGGATAACTGACAAAGGCCACAGCACCCAACCGTCC
>CAIMVH010000022.1 GCA_903844855.1 uncultured Actinomycetes bacterium
CCCACTTGCAAAATTCTCAGAACTTCTACCCTCATAATAAACGCGAGGTGCGCGGTTTCCCACGCACCTCGCGTTTACTTCGTGCTATTTACTTTGTGGGAAAGGTGGGCTTTACGGCCGCACGGTATTCCACAAATGCATTCTTACCATCAGTGATCTTCAACACGGCCATGGGGCGTGAGACGTTCACGTGAAGGGTTGAATCAAATGAAGTCGGACCTGCAGTGAGGTCTTCGTTCACGAACTTCTCCATCTCGCCAGCGAGTGCAGCTCCATCAAAGCTTGCGGCGCGCGTTGCGGCGAGCGCGAATGCTTCAACAGAGGATGCACCAGTGATGAGACCGCTTGTACCAGCTGGGCCACCAGTCTTGGTTTGGAAAGCGGCAAGGAGATCGGTGACCTTTGGATTTGGATCATCGCCCCAGACAGATGCGTAGGTAACGACGTAGAAGTCGTTGAGCGTCGAATCTGCTGCACGCCAGAAGGCACCGTCCATACCGAAGCCCGAGATGATTGGCGTGTTCAAGCCAGCACCACGGATAGCGGCCTGCGCTTCAGCGCCGCCACCTGGGTAAGAGCAGAGTGCGATAACGGCAGCTCCGTCCTTCTTTGCGTTAGCAACCTGTGCGGTTACTGGCTTGTCGAGCTTGCCTGCTTGGGTCTGGCTGAATTGCTGCACAGACTTCACAGTTCCACCGAGTTCCTTGAAGCGAGCTTCGAAAGCATCGCATTGGCTGGTGGTGTAAGCGATCGACATATCCTTGAAGAGAGTCGCGGTCTTGCCGAGATTCTCGAAGGCGTACTCAGCCATGATCGCAGCTTCGCCAGGAACGGCAGAGCCTAGCGAGAAGCCAAGTGGGAGGCCATTGTCTGGGCCCATTGCGGTTGAACCAACGCAAGGAGCAATGACGAGAACACCAGCGGTGTTAGCGACCTGTGCAGACTTGGCGTTGATGTCAGCATCACAAGTAACGAGAAGAAGCTTCGCGCCCTTTGCGATGAAGTCAGTTGCGATTTGTTGACCCTTGTCAGGGTTGGTCTCGGTGTCCACTGCCTCAAGAGACAGTTGGCAACCATTGACGCCACCTTCAGCGTTGATCTTATCTACGGCAATTTGTGCTGTAGTAAGAGCAGGAGCATCGAATGGTGACATAAATCCGGTCTGAGCCATTGCGGCACCAATCAAGATTGGCGCTTCGCATGCAGCGGCGGCTGCAGGGGCTTCAGACTCTGAAGAGCTACTTGTCGAGGAACAGCCAGCTACAAAGAGTGCAGCAGTGACGAGTACCGCGCCAAGACCTTTAGAGAACTTCATTAAGACTCCCTTGTCTGTCCAGGTGTTGGTCGGAGGTGTACCAACGGTGGGCGAATCATCTCGCGCGCCATTCGCGCCCGTCAATCATGCGCAACACTATTTGCTGACGAGTTTATTAATTAGAGAAGAAAATCCTTTTTAACCGTTATAAGGCTTTTATGGCAATTATCTGAGTATCGATCTAAGCTTCGATCACGAGCGCGATACCGAGACCCACCCCGATGCAGGCAGCCGCCACCCCAATGCCGCCACCCTGGCGACGGAGCTCCCTGGCTAATTCCATCACCACTCGATTAGCCGAAGCGCCCACCGGATGGCCGATGGCAATCGCTCCTCCATGGGGATTAACCAGGTCGCGATCAATTTCCGGTATTTCATGGAGCACCGTGAGCACCATCGATGCAAATGCTTCATTAATTTCCCAGACCTTCACATCTGCAATCGACTTGCCTGCTCTTGCGAGCGCGCGATGGATCGCAGGTACCGGTGCCAACGTGAATTCATCGGGTGCAAGTGCGGTGACCGCGGAGGAGAGAATGTAAGCCATCGGTTCTAGACCAAGTGATTGAGCAGCGCGCTCACTGGTAATCAGCGAAGCCGCGGCTCCGTCATTTACTGGCGAAGAATTTCCGGCAGTCCCGCTTCCGCCTGGTGTGAAGGCCGATTCCAACGCACCCAACGTTTCCATCGTGGTACTTGGACGAATCGATTCGTCTCGCGTGAGACCGTTGATTTCAAAGACGTGATCGTGCAATCCCGCTTCCCAGGCAGCGTGTGCACGCGTATGGGAGCGCACCGACCATTCATCTTGCTCCGCGCGACCGATTCCTAAACGTTCGGCGATGCGTTGCGAACTCTGCCCCAGCGAGAGGATCCAATCGGGGTGCATCTTCGGATTAATTAATCGCCAACCGACCACGCTCTGATGCGCCACCGAATCTGGCGTGAGCGCAGGTGCGTCTCGCTCTTGACTCCGCTCTACGATCCATGGGGCCCGGCTCATGCTCTCCACTCCTCCGGCGATCATGATGTCGGCATCTCCCGAGCGGATAGCGCGCGAGGCTTGCACGATGGCCTCAGCCCCCGACCCGCAGAGACGATTAAGGGTCACTCCAGGAATGGTGTGGGGCAAGCCAGCTAAGAGAATTCCCATGCGAGCCACGTTGCGGTTATCTTCACCGGCCCCATTGCTATCCCCGGCGATCACATCTTCGATACTCGCCGGGTCTAGCCCTGGAGTCCGATCTACCAATGTGCGTAGGGTGGCCGCAAAGAGATCATCAGGGCGAATCGTGGAGAGCGCGCCCCGGTTCTTACCGAAGGGGGTTCGGGTGGCATTGGCTAGGACGGCGCGCGAGGTACTCATCTGTCGTATTATTGTCGATCGCAAGGGATACGCACTATTCCGCCTTGATCAAGGAGACGGAAGAGTAGCTCTGGTCCGGGAGATTGCAGAAGCGAAGGGGTGGTCATGAGCGCTACCTCTCTGCGTTGCCTCGTCACCGGCGCGGGCCGCGGCATTGGTCGCGGTATTGCCCATGATCTCATATCGGCCGGCCACCAGGTGGTCCTGACCGCACGCACCGAGAGCGAACTATTGGAGAGCGCGGGCGGCGCCAGTAACGCTCACATCATCACCGGAGACGTCACCACCGACGCAACTGAGCTCGTTCGCAAAGCCACTGACTTGTTAGGCGGCCTCGATGTACTTGTACTCAACGCCGGCGAAGGAATCTCTTCTAAGTTTGAAAAGACCAGCGACGAATTATGGAATAGCCAAATTGCGCTGAACCTTACTGCGCCCTTTCAGATGATACGTGAGGCTATCCCTTCGATGAAGAGCCAAGGTTTCGGTCGTATCGTGGTGGTGGCAAGTAGCGCTGGAAAAATTGGAGCGGCTTACATCACTGCTTATTCAGCTGCCAAACATGGTGTACTGGGCTTGGTGCGCTCAGTCGCTGCAGAGAACACTGAAAGCGGAGTCACGATCAACGCCGTCTGCCCAGGTTTTGTTGATACGTCGATGACTCAACGATCGGTGGCAAATATTGTGGCGCGCACCGGACAGAGTGAGGCCGAAGTGATTGCCGCACTCGTCGCGCATGAGCCACACAAGCGATTGCTTACTGTTCAAGAAGTTTCCAATTCCGTTATTCGACTCATCAATGGAAATAGTAACGGCGTTGCCGTCGATTTACCTGAATCCGATCTGCCAGAGAGGGATAGCCATGTTGGAACCGATTAATCCTGAGACCCTCGCACCTCCCGTTGGCTTTAGTCATGCGATGATCGCACCCGCTGGAGCACGCATTGTTTTTCTCGCCGGGCAGACTGCGCTCAACAAAGAGAGTGTCATTGTCGGCGATGGCATCGTTGAGCAATTCGAACAAGCACTTACCAACATGCTCACTTCGCTCGAAGCATCAGGTGGATCGCCCACAGACTTGGCGCGCGTCACCATCTACTCCGTTGATCCAGTGGACTATCGCGCACATGCACGCGAAATCGGCCAAGTGTGGAAGCGCCACATAGGCAAGCATTACCCCGCGATGGCGCTCATCGGCGTGGTACGCCTCTGGGACGATGCCGCACTCGTTGAAATCGAAGGCACCGCGGCTATCTCGTGACTTCACTCGCTCCGCTCTGGTCGGCCGAATCAATTGCGATTATCGGCGCAACCGAACGTGCCGGCGCAATGGGCAGACTCCCCCTCGATTACTTACAACGTTTCGGATACCAAGGAAAGATTTATCCCGTAAACCCCAAAGGCGGAACCATCCTTGGTCTTGATGCCTTTTCGTCAATGGCTGAGGTGCCAGAGAGAGTCGAACTTGCCCTCATCATGGTGCCCGCCGCATCAGTAGCGCAGGCGGTCACAGATTGTGCGAATGCCGGTGTCGGTGTCGCAGTAGTGATGTCTTCAGGTTTTGCCGAAGCTGGTGATGCAGGTGCACTTGCGCAAGCAGATTTGGTATTGATTGCGAAAACCAGTGGGATGCGCTTAGTCGGCCCTAACTGCATCGGTTCAGTGGGTGGCAAAAAGAAAGTGCTCGCAACTTTTAGCCCAGTTTTCGGCTCCGATTCAACGCGCGTTGAAGCCGGATCACTTGCTCTTATCAGTCAATCAGGTGCACTCGGCTATGGCACTTATTCACTCGCTCAAGAACGCGGTCTCCCTATGGGCATCGCAGTCACTACGGGCAATGAAGCCGACGTCACGGCACTTGAAGTAGCCGCCGAGATTTCAAACGACGATTCAGTATCAGGTGTGCTTCTTTATCTTGAAGGTTTAGAAAGCATTGACGCACTACGCGGAATTGCCAGCAGAAAACCCACAGCAATACTTAAAGCTGGGCGCTCAACGGCAGGAGCGGCGGCGGCTGCCTCCCACACTGGCGCACTTGCCAGCGAAGATCGAGTAGTGGATGCCGCTATCAAGGCCGCGGGGGCCATTCGCGTAAACGATGTAGAACACCTACTCGACGCCGGAGCCGCGTTTGCGTCCGAGCGAACTCTCGCAGGAAAGCGCGTTGCCATCGTGACGACTTCTGGAGGGAGCGGAATTCTGGCGGTGGATGCACTGGAAGCCGAAGGGCTTGAACTTGCATCCCTTGATCCAAAAACCATCGCTGCACTCGAGGAAGTAATTCCAGCTTATGGAAATGCCACCAATCCCGTAGACGTGACCGCAGCTGTCATGAGTGAACCGGGTCTCTTTGAAAAATGCCTAGCGCTGGTTGCGGCCGATCCCCATGTCGATGCCATCATCGCCTGCTTTTGTGTACTCACCGGAAATGACGTAGAGAAAATTGCACACGCATTAGTAGAAACACGTAATGTGCGCGACCTACCTATCGTGGTGGCGCGAACTGGCGCCGCGGCCCTAGCCCCACAAGGTGCCATGCTCTTAAACGCCGCGCAGATTCCAGCATTTCCTACTCCCGAGCGCGCTGTTCGCGCACTTTCGATTCTGCACGCAGTCTCACAACCGAAGAGAACCATCGCAGTGCGCCCACCGCTCTGCGCGCCACTTGCCACTCCCACAGTTGGCGCAAACGAAATTGAATTAAAGAGTGCCTTGGCATCGGCCGGGCTACCGATTCCAGAATCACTCCTTGCGACCACTCTCGATGAAGCCCTCGCTGGTGTGGCACGCGTGGGCGGTCGCGCCGTTTTCAAAGCTGTAGTACCCGGATTGCTACACAAGAGCGATGCCGGTGGCGTTCTCCTCGATATCGGCGCCGACGGTGGCGAAGATGCCTTTCATCAATTGAAGAAACTAGGCGGAGATGTCCTTGTTGAACGTTTTGTACCCAAGGGCGTCGAAGTGCTCGTCGGTATTACAGGAAGCACACTAGGTCGCGTCCTCACCGTGGGTGTCGGTGGGGTACTCACCGAGATCATCTCGGATGTGGCACTGGCCTTGCTACCGGTCTCTGCCGACGATGTGAATGCGATGATCGATCAGACACGACTCGCGAAACTCTTTGCTGGAGCGCGCGGGGCACCTGCTGCCGATCGCGAGGCTTTCGTCAACTTAGTTCTTCGCCTCACTGACGCCACCAGCGATTGGCCAGCGATGAGCGAATTAGACCTTAACCCCGTTACGGTTCTCTCAGATGGGGCTTGGATCTTGGATGCTGCATACGTAGCGTCCGGCACACAGGAAGAGCACTCACCGGTAGAGCAATAGGAGAGACGATGGATGTAGGGACACTTGTTGCGCGCTCGATGCGAAAGTACCGCGATCGCATCGCACTGACCGGACCTGAAGGAGACATCACCTTCGGTGAAGTCGGTGGGCGCATCATGCAACTCGCGCGCGCGCTTCGTGCCCTGGGGCTCGAAACCGAAGATCGCGTACTCGATCTCCAGAGCAATCAAAATACTTACATCGAAACCGATCTCGGAATCTCTACCGCTGGACTCTGTCGCGTCGCGCTTAACTACCGCCTCCATCCCACGGACTGGATCCGCATTGCCACCGATTGTGGTGCTCGGGTGCTTATTCTCGATGCGAAGTTTTGGGATGACGCTAAGGAAGTACGCGAACTGGTTGATCACGTCATTGTTATTAACGGCGAACACGAGGGCGCCGTTCCTTACGAGCGCTTTCTCGCCGCGCAATCTAGTGAAGAACTACACC
>CAIMVH010000023.1 GCA_903844855.1 uncultured Actinomycetes bacterium
GCCGGTATCTCACTCATCGCAGGAAACAATGGCTCGGGCCTGTCCAAGTACTTTGATTCCCGCACTGATCGCCTGAATTTCGACCTTCACGGAATTATGAGAGAGCAACTCGGTTACAGAACCAGAGAAGATGACCACGGCAGGGATGTCGGCCGCAACGATAACCGGCTTGGTAAAGCGCACACCAAACTCTTGAAGAGCAGTGATATCGCCCGCCCAGTCTGTGATGAATTTGCCGGCAAGTGCCATCGTGTACATCCCATGCGCAATGAGGTTCGGAAGGCCGACACTGACGGCAAATGCCTCGTCTTGGTGAATCGGATTCTGATCGCCGCTGGCATCGGCATAACGCTTGAGATCTGCGCGCGTGATCTCAAACGTGCGTTCCGGCAATACGCTGCCGACCATGAGTGAAGAGTAAGAAAGTCGGCTCATTTCTCTGGTCCTCTAAAGAAGAGCACTGCCCAGGAACGCACCACAAGTTCTGTCCCACTCATAAGATCGCATCGAGTCGTAATGATGTCGTTGCCGGCCACAGACTTGATAGCTTCAATAACCGTTTCGCAATCGAGCACGTCACCGACGTGAATAGCGCGTCGATATTCAAAGCGTTGATCTCCGTGCACCACTCGGTTCCAGTCGAGACCAAGCTCTGGGCTCTTCATCACGCTTTCAGATT
Organism: uncultured Actinomycetes bacterium; assembly: GCA_903844855.1. GTDB lineage: Bacteria > Actinomycetota > Actinomycetes > Nanopelagicales > Nanopelagicaceae. The sequence goes on from CAIMVH010000023.1 coordinate 680, forward strand.
CTGCGAGCGCTAATTTGATGGCAAAGGTGGGCGGGGCAATGTCGCCGATGGGTTCTCCGACGGCGCGCAAAAAAGCGTGCACTTCATCGGCAGTAACAGTATGGAGCTCAGGAGCGCGATACGCGCGACCTAGGAATTCAGGAGAGAGAGCCATGAGGCTCAGTAATTAGCGAGTCTCGCGGTGAACGGTCGACAACTTGCAGCGTGGGCAGAACTTCTTCAGCTCCATGCGGTCTGGATCATTACGACGGTTCTTCTTGGTGATGTAGTTGCGCTCTTTGCAATCTACGCATGCCATGGTGATCTTTGGCCGAATGTCGGCGCTCTTGCTGGCCATGACGACTCCCCTCAAAACCTTCGAAACCCTCGAAACCCAGGTGGGCTTCCCGTTAACTCCGTGAACGTGCTTCTTGAACGTGAGAAGGCTACCTGGAGAGGTACCTTTCCGGAAAATCCTGCGTAAGTCGCCAGACTTACCCAGCCCTACCCAGCCCTACCCAGCCCTACCCAGTCGTACTGAGTCGTACTCAGTCGTACTCAGTCGTACTCAGTCGTACTGCAGGCGCCCACTTCTGGGGCCTGCTTTGTAGCGGAGGCCGGACTTGAACCGGCGACACAGCGATTATGAGCCGCTTGCTCTACCAGACTGAGCTACCCCGCCCCAGCTCCGCACACCTCAAGTGAGCCAAATGCCCGTTGAGGAGGGAAGAACCAGGGCCCCCTTACGGAATCGAACCGTAGACCTTCTCCTTACCATGGAGACGCTCTACCTACTGAGCTAAGGGGGCTTACTGCCGCCCCCGATCGATGACCGAAGAGGCGCAAGCCAGCCTAGGGTACACGTCGTAGGAAGAGCGCGAAACCCGCGTGCCGTTGCGGCTAGAGCTCCTGCGGGACCCACTCTTGCGCAAGGCGGCGGATAGTGGCCTCGGCCTCTGCCTCCCTTGCCGGATCTGCCCCGGCCACTAAGCCGAGCAAGTACGCGGCGATGGGGGCCGCTGGGCGAACCACTCCGTGGGCGACATCTTTGGTGAGCTCCAAAATGGCCGTTACATCGACTGCGGAGGTGATGCCTAACTCGGCCGCCACCACTTCACTCCAACGCTCTACGTCACTCACTTCGCTACCTCCTACTAAGGATTTCTTCCACTCTGCTGAGATCTTCTCGGGTATCTACATCAATCAACATATCGGGGTTGCTTACTTTTACGGGCCGATATGACAAGTGCGCCAAAACGGATTTCACTGATGCGTTATTTATCGTGGAAAGCTTGGCGATCGCGCCTCGAAGCGCATCGGTATCAAAAAGCGACACTAGGTAGCTCTCGTGGGTTCCATCTGAAGCCACAAGGGCGATATCTGTACTACTCCACGCTGAAAGCAACTCTTCAAAAGCACCCATCACTAACGGAACATCGACCGAAACTACGGCTACATATTTCGTGATGACTAAGGGAAGCGCCGCCGAAATGGCGGATACCGGCCCACTACCTATCGGCTCCTCCTGAATAAATATGAGTCGAGGGTCTTGATGAGGGATCGTCTCTCCCACCACAACCACTGATTGCGCCGAATGCAAAGCTTCGAGGACATGCGTAAAGCAACTTCTGCCGGCGACTTCTAAATGTGCCTTATTAATTCCCCCTAGGCGACGCCCACTTCCGCCAGTGAGCAAGATGGCGGCAAACTCTGACATACGAGAAGTCTAGGGTTACCATCGACCCATGATCATGGAAATTGCTTACATCACCATCTCCCCCGGGCGCGCTGATGAATTCGAAGAAGTTCTCAAGAGCGCGCTAGACATCGTGCGCGGTGCGGACGGCTTTATTGATGTCCATGTACACAGAGGAATTGAGCGCCCGGATGTGGTCATGCTCGCCATCGCATGGGAAACGCTCGAGGCGCACACAGTGGGCTTTAGAGAATCTGATCGGTTTATTCAGTGGAGAGCAGCTATCTCACCCTTCTTTGCCGAACCGCCATCTGTAGAACATTGGATTCTGCGTTAATTTCTTGAGACTAACTACGCCCGCCAGGAGCAACCGTGATCTCAATACTTCCAAAACCTTTCGCTGGAGAAGTTGATTTGTATTTCCAAGCCCCCAAAATACATTCACTATCTAAATCGACTCTAGTTTCGCCAGAAATACGTGCGAGAAAAACATTTCCTAGGCGACGCTCTATATATAGTGATGCTTGGTCGTTAAATTTCTCCAGATCGCCGGTCAAAAGATCTACCACCTCTTCTGGGCCCAGAAAATCTAACTCTGAGGCGTCAATTTCCTCATCACTGAATGTTCCAACTTGCAGGGTTGGAACCAGATTCTGATGAGTAATTCGATCGATAAGTCGGCCGGTGACACCAAAGATTCGCGGCTGATTCATCGCTTCGATCTGCAAATGTGCACGGAGACGGGCATCCTGCAAACTTGCACTTCTTCGCAGTTGTGAATCTAGATACTCGCCCTCAACAACATTACTAAAGATTCCATTAGTTTCCTTCAGGATATCTTGCCATCTATCTTCATCTCTGACGCGTTGCTCAAGGCGACGTTCCTCAAGAGTAGTGACTCCAGTGAATTGCTTAAGAGCATCTTCTCCCAGCCTGCGGCGGCGCGCATTTGCAACCGAATGCGAAGCAGCCGCTATTCCGTAGATGCCCACTCCGTAGAGAGGTACAGAGATTACTTGAACACACACCGAGGAGAGTTGGGACCCTACGTAGAGCGCGGTGAGAACAAAGAGCGGGAATTGCACCAAGATCGCTCGAAAACCAAAGCGGTAAACGCCGGCCAAGAAAATTGTTCCTGCGATATTGGCAAACCACTGCAAGCTGGGGGCGCTTGAGCAACCTGGAATGCCCTTTGCTGCGGCAAGGAGAAGGCCGCACGCCATCAGCATGGCACCTAAGTTGGTAGAGAAAGTATGCAATTTTGGAACTCGAAGAAGCACCGTCATATAAAGAAATAGCGCGCCAGCAATAATTGCAGGTGTACGCCAGTTCGTCTCAGACCAAAGATACACCGGGGTGAGAATGAGCAAGATATATGCAATGCACTGAGATGCCCAGCTCATCGCGTGATCTTGGAACGTATCCTGCTCTTTAAAGGTATTTCGAAGTAATTCAAGTGAACTCGTCTCGATTCCAGTTACCACAGAGTAGGTAAAATTAAACGAAAACCGAACCCCGGAACCAGCTAGATTCTGCGTGGCAGAGGTGCCACCAAGCCGTTGAATAGCAGGATAAATGACCTCGCCCCAGCCTAAGCGGGGTGAGAAAATTTCGGGAATACCTACGCCATCATCTTCGAGCCAAATCTCAACTTGATTTCCATGAGTGACACGCCAGCCAATAGAAATCAATGTGCCTTGTGAATGGCGAACCGAATTGCTTATGCACTCCTCGACGATGGAGCGCACAGCCAAGATGCTGGCCTGCGGAAGAACAACATCTTCTGTCGCAGAGAGCCGAATTTTGAAATCTCGAGTATCCAACTTCCTCAAACACTCATCTATCAATTTCCTCAGAGATCCTCCTAGTGGCGGGGCTACGTCGGAACTTAGCGAAATTGCGCTCTTGCATCTTTCGGCTAACTGGGCAGAAACCTCCCCACTCCAGTTCGCTACGCCAATCAAAGTGTTGAGCACGTCTCCGTGAATTCGCTGCAACCTTGATCGACGATCGTTCTCCCGCTGCGACATATCATCTATTGAGGATTTAACCGATACCAGTTCAGCCAACGCTTCATCTAGTGTGCCAGCTTGTTTACGTGAGCGGTTTAAGGCTGCACTCACTAACACTCCAATAGCAGCGTGAAAGATAACCGCCACGGGGATGGTGTGCACGATGCCACCACGCGCAGCAAACCATTGGCTGCCAAACTGAAGGAGTACCAATTCAGCAAGTAAGGCAAAACCTATCAAAACATAGGCCCGCAGTCCTCGAAAAGTACTGCTCGTATAAAGCACGACGGAAAGAGTTATCAGAGTAAGTGGGAGGTCGCCATTACCTTGGGTTGGGCGAACGATGAGGACAGCTAAAGCTGATATGAGGAGAGTAGTAGTTGGGATTGCCCAGAGAAATAATCGGAGCGAGCGCTTACCTAGGAAGGGAATAGTACATACGAGTAAAATGAAAGTTAATTGCCACAAAGTTTTTATCCATATATTCAGTTCACTATTAAACGTCACCAGCCAACACGGAACGAAAAACGTGAGTGTGGTGTATGCATGAAAGAAGATCTGGTTAGCCCGCTCCATGCGGTCGAGTTCGCCTCGCACGGGGATTAATCCAAAGAGGCGATCACTCATACGGCAAGCGTATCTTCATCTCTATAAAAGTATCCAGAATCTGACATCACTCTGATACGGTTGTAACGAAGAGCGCTTTAGTCCTTCGTTCTCAGGACAGGAAAATTGCCGTGGATATTCTCATTCTCGAAGACCACCCGATAGTTCTGGATGCGATCAAATCCCGTATTGAGCGAGAACTTGTTGGCGCACGAATTTCATATGCCGGAGCCTCACTCGAGGATGCCTTACGTTCTGTCGAAGCGAATATGCCTATGTGCGCAGTGGTAGATCTTGATCTAGGTGATGGGCGCTCACCAGTAGATATTGTTTCTCAACTAGCCGCAAAGAACATTCCAATTCTTGTGATGAGCGCACTTGGTGAAGCTACGGTTGTGAAGAGTGTACTTTCGGCAGGAGCGCGTGGATACTTCACAAAGACAGCGGCCCTTGACCAACTTCTGGTAGCGCTTCAAACAGTCTTGGCAGGCGGCACATACCTCTCGCCACAAGTGGCCGGAATAATCAATGCTCCAGAGTCGCGACTCAAACTTTCTGAACGCGAAAAAACAGCACTCGTGCTTTACACCTCAGGACTCACAATGGAAGAGGTCGGCAACCGGATGGGCGTTGCCACGAGTACCGCCAGCGAATACGTCGACCGGGTTCGTGCAAAATTCAGGGCAGAAGGAAAAATTGCGAAGACAAAAGTGGATCTACTCAAACTTGCTCAGGAATTTGGGCTCGCCTAGGCGAAAACATCTCACACCTGCCACTAATAAAGGGTGGGTTCCGGAGAACCCACCCTTGGTGGCGGATCCAGGATTCGAACCTGGGTAGACGTAAGTCGACGGATTTACAGTCCGCTCCCATTGGCCGCTCGGGCAATCCGCCTTGAGCAGAGGAAACCTTACCCTGACCAGAGGGTGGCTCGCTCTCCCGCGTTTCGCCGACATTCCTGCCCCGATTTCCCGGCACCGCCCGCCCACCTCACCTCAAAGGGTCGCCGCTTAGATAGGGTGTCCCTCATGGCTGATAGTTCATTCGACATCGTTTCCAAGGTCGACAAAATGGAGGTCGATAACGCCCTCAACCAGACCCAGCGCGAGCTGGCCACTCGATTCGACTTCAAGAACACCGGAGCCAAGATTGAATGGTCAGGCGAAAAGATCGCCATGGAGGCCGAGAGCGAAGATCGCGTCAAAGCCGCCCTCGATGTATTCAAAGAGAAATTGATCAAGCGCAGTGTCTCCCTCAAATCAATTGATGCAGGTGAGCCGCAACAGTCAGGAAAGATCTACAAAATTTCGGCCGAACTCAAGCAAGGCATCACGCAGGAGAACGCCAAAAAAGTTGCCAAACTGATTCGCGACGATGGTCCGAAATCAATCAAGTCACAGATTCAAGGCGACGAACTTCGCGTCTCCAGTAAGTCCCGTGATGACTTACAAGAAGTAATTGCACTCGTCAAGGGTCACGATTGGGATTTTGCGGTGCAATTCGATAACTACCGCTAATACTTGCTCCTTACTGAGCACGCGTTATTTATAAGTATTAGCAATCTCTTTTAAACTCCTGATCCGTTCTGCCATTCGAAAAGGGCTGCACTCTTTACTCCGTTGAAGTACTTACTGTGGCTCAACTCTGCTCTTTCTTCGCTGACCGAACCGCGCGTGGAAGGGCGCCTTCAAGTCCGGCTATCTGATAAACCAAATTCTGGCGTGCTCCATTCCCACTCGCACCTTCCTTCAAGACATTCTCAGCATCAGGGGCCCAGAAAAGGGCATCGTGTGGGCAAGCATCAACGCAGATGCCACAGAACATACAAAGACCGTAATCCACTTCGAATTTATCGAGGATGTTCACTTTGATCGGTCGCCGACCGCCCTCTTCGCGCTCTTCCTGATGGGCATCCACAGTGATGCACCACGTAGGACATTCACGCACACAGATCATGCACGAAGTGCAAGCACTTGCGTCGAGGGCAAGTTCGGCGCGTAGTGGATTCTCCATCACTGCCCTCCCTTGATTCCGACAGGGCTGAAGCGGGTACGTCCAGAAGGATCTGCAAATCCTGGCCACTCTTTTTCGGTTCGTCGTGTGAGCGGGAGTTCGGCGAGTGCGGAAACTTCCCTCTCACACCAGAACGCGCCCGCCCAGAGATGCGAGAGTGTGGGTAATGGCGCGTGCGTTCGAGTGGAGATTTCTGCCCGCTCGCCAGTGAGTGAATTACTCACGATGAGCCAGACCTCCTGCTCTTTATCTGCTAGTGCGCGCGCTCCCAACTGATTAAAGAAGTCATAGCCGGCAGACTTCAATTCTGTGGCGCTCTTTTCCCACACTGCTGAGTTCACCCGCTTCACGCGCGCACCACCGCGAGGGCATTCGAGATCGCTTGGGGCGATGGTGGGCAGCCAGCGATAAAGAGGTCCGGCTCTATACCTATTTCAGCAAGCCCTGGGATGACGGTGGGCGAATCCCAGTAAGGCCCGCCGCTGGTGGCACAAGCCCCTACGGCCACGATCCGGTGGGGCAACTCCGGTAGATACGCCTGGAATTGCGCGACTGCTGTTTGAATCTGCGAGCGTAGGGCGGTCGTTAAGGTGCCGCTCACCAGCAGAAGCACCTCACTAGGAGAGCTAAGGCTCTCGCGACACGTGGCCCGGAAGGCGTACGCCTCTAAAGCGCAGCAGGCAAGGGGGATCTCCGCCAAGGCCACTACGCGCCCACCCGGCAATTCCACGTTTGAGAGAGTGATCACCATCTGAGTTTACGGCCCTCAGGGCTCGCACCATTCCAAGACGCAAGCGCATGGATAAACATGTGACTCAACCAATTTTTCAATGGGTCAAGTAACTATCCACTTTTCGGGAGATAGCGACGACGGGATGCAGCGCACCAGGGATTGCTTTACTTCCAAGAAGCGAGGACGTCATCAATGGTGTTAATCCACCCGAATCCGAAGGAAATGGTTTGGATTGCGTTGAGATGGCGTTGGTGATCCACTTCAGCACATGCGTCTTCAATCACGTGGGTGTGGTAATCGCGTTGACTTGCGTCACGAGCTGAAGTCTCAACACACATATTTGTAGTCACTCCACACATCACAAGGTTGCGCGTTCCAAGGCTAGTCAATAGCGGTTCAAGCCGTGTTCCATAAAATGCGCTGTAACGAGACTTGTCGATAATAAGATCTCCTTCGATGGGAGTCAGTTCATCAACGATGGCCGCATCCCATGAACCTTCTGCAAGAGCACCAATCTCCTTGAGCCCTGGAAGGAGAACGTTCGGAAGAATTCCTCCGTCTTTGTAATCGGCCTGGTAAACATAGCGGGTGTAAATAACAGGAACATCCGCCTTATGTGCTGCGTCAATGAGCCTACGCACTTGGCCAATAGCAGAATCACAGCGAGAGACATCAAAACCTAAAGATCCCATTGAACCTTTGGGCTTGCAGAAACCATTCTGCATATCAATAACAAGAAGTGCCACATCTTTATTCGGAACCATGGGATGCCTTTCGGGTAGTTGATTGACTCTAGGATAATTGTGAAACAGGAGGAGTAAAAGGACAAGAGTCGAGGCGCTCGACTAAGTCATAAACAAAGAGAAACTTTGCCATTCCGCAGAGTACAGCTGAGATCATCCCAAGCTCCACAATCTGCGCATCCGTAAAACTGGCCTTCAATCGGGCATACAAATTTTGGTCAAGGGAGCCAAAGGCGTTCGTAAGGATCATTTGGTCAGCCAGGGCCAAAACGGCTCGATCTGCCTCGGAGAAGGCACAAGTTTCGTACTCATCTAAATGATCAATCTCTTCTTGGGTGATCCCTGCAGCCAGAGCTGCCGTGGTGTCATTTCGTACGCAAAAAGCGCAGCCATGCACATTCGCCAAACGCAGGCGAAGCATCTCCACAGTGCGCAGAGGTACTCGACCTCCGTAGAAAATCTTTGCGTAGAACTCATCCTTGTACCACGCGAGTAGATCTGGGCTGTTCCCCATTACCTCGACAAATGTGGTGTCCCCATGACGCTCTTGGGCGTCATCCCAGACGGTTTTGAGGTTCGCTGGCAAATCTTCACGAGGTACGCGGTTAACAACGGTTGCTGGCTGCATTTATTACCTTTCTCTGTCCTAAGGAAAATCTTACGTGTACAGAATTCAGGCGAGATCGATGGGGAGTGCGACCCCTGTAGCCCACTCCCCATCAAGCTCAACCAGTGAGGGCAGCGCCCTTTGCGATATCGCCCGTCGAAGATCCGTCGTTGAGAACTTCCCCAGCTAAAACGGCAACGGTGTATGTATGTTCAATGGTGCGATTAAGGACTGGATCAATCATTTTTATTGTCCAAGACTCAGCAAATCGTAATTTCTCTTCAATTGAAACTACCGTTCCGCTGAAGAGAATAATTGCTCCTGGAACCTTAACAACGCTTTCACGAACGCCTTGCAGCATTTCTGCTGGTGTCCAAAATTCGTTCACAAAGGCCTCTTGATACTTCATGTGATGGCCGCCATCAATGACCCAGCACTCCATCGTTACTTGATCCCAGTGATCTTTCACTTCATCCCAGCGCCAGGCATGAGGCGCCACGACGTTAGGGGTTACCTGCTTGCCCCAAGGAATGTCGATGCCCTCAAGTGATCGATCTGTGTGATCTGAGCCGACCGTGACGTAAATAGTGTCATTCTCATCTACCAGCGTGACGATCTCTACTTCACCACTGGATTTTGGTCGTTGCACGGTAATTGCGGTATCAGTGAGCACTGCCCAATCACTGATAGGCATCACGAGTGGAGGACGATCACAAATCAATTCTTTGATTCCAAGCTTGTAACACTCTTCAAGATGGCGTTGCATCTTCTCTGCATCACGCATCGTAAAGCCAAGGTTATAGCACCGCACAAGGTCGAGTGAGATGTTCTTGGTCCCTGCTTTATCTGTGATTGCAAATGTACGGACTGACATGCGTGCTTCCTCTCGTTGGTGTTACTGAATTTATTTGTGTCACTGATTAATGAGTTTCTTCTCCGCCAGATACGTTCATTGGTTCTCCAGTGATGTACTCCGCTTCATCGCTCGCTAGGAAAGCGCACGCATTCGCTACATCACTTGGTCTCCCTGGCCGACCCAGTGGAATACGGGCGGCCATAGCCGACATATATTCATCATGTGTCACGCCAAGTAATTCTGAAAAATAGGTGTTTTGCCATGCCCCCAACCCGGTAGTCACATGATTGGGACACACCGCATTCACGGTGATGCCATGAACACCCATTTCAATTGATGCCGTACGAGTAAAACCAATGAGGGCATGCTTAGAAGAAACGTAAGCAGCCGCATGTGGAAAACCTGACTTTGCAGCCTGTGAAGCGATATTAATGATGCGGCCACCGCGTCCCTGGGAAATCATCTGACGAGCAGCGTGCTTAGTTGCCAAAAATGTGCCCTTTAGATTTACATCAAGAACTGCATCCCAATTCTCTTCTTTGGTATCCACAATGGGACTCATGAGATATCCGATTCCAGCGTTGTTGATGAGAATATCGACCGATCCACACTCCTTTGCTGCAAAAGCTATGAGCGCTTCTACTTCATTTTCAACGCGCACGTCACAAATAAAAGTCCGCATTTTCCCCGGACCTAATTTTTCAAGATCTTGGGCGAGTAATTCCATCTCACTCTTGGTAGCGACACCGTGCTGCGGGAATTGCTCTCCGCCAGTCTTTCCAATATCACCAATCACTACATTGGCTCCCAGTGAGGCAAACTTCTGAGCGATTCCCTCACCCAGGCCCGCGCGACGGCCAGCTCCGGTGATCACCAATGTTTTCCCAAGAAATGAACTCATCACAACTCCTACGCGCTCTGCTCAGCCAAAATGAATGTCGGGCTATCGGCGAAGGCACCAAATTCAGCAGCGATTGCTTGCATCTTTTCGCTAGATACATCGATACCAAATTGGTTCATGTCGTTTACTTCGATAACCTCAACATATTGATAGGGCGCTGCGGCATCTGTACCAAGAATTCCGGAAGATCTAAAGACTCTGAAATCGCCGACACTTGATAAGCCCTTGACTGTGGGGACATCTTTCTTCTTCGCCCAGGCTTCATACTCTGCAGCACTGGCACCTTCTTTTAGATTAAAAAGTACGATTAACGTCGCCATTGTCGAATCTCCTCTACGGTCCAGGTTTTCTTGGGATCCTTCTTCTGTTCAATCAGCACTTCCCCCGAGCGCTCCGTGCCATCGCTGCGCCAAAGAATCTCACCTTCATTCCACGGAGATACTCTTCTAGTGACCACCAGAAAACCTGCTGGTTGAGGCGGGCGGTTTGCGTACATAGATCGGCGGGCGACAACCTCCCGAACTTTTGGGTTGATGTAATAGGCCTCAAAGGCCAACACCTTTGCAAAAACGAAAAGTTCAGAATCCTCAGCCTCGAGAGTCTCGCCAAGAGCAAGACGCTCCTTATGATTTTCTAGGAAATCTAATAAGCGATCAAACAATGACTTTTGTTCGGAATCTGTCGAGGCTAATTCTTGCATGACTGCGCCGACTTCTATTTCTGACGCAGCAGGCCAATGGTCATTTCCCGGAAGTAGATCATTAGTAAAACGATCAAGGAGAGTGCTCATACGAGAGCATCCTCTCTAAGAAGGTCAGCTGCCCTTAACGCCACAGCCTGAAGAGTGGGGGTGGGATTCACCGCACCCGCACTCGCAAAAACGCTTCCATCAATGACCAGCAGATTTGGTACATCGTGAGAGCGGCACGCCTGATTAACAAATGAATCTTTCGGATTGCTTCCCATTCGGGCGGTCCCCATCAGGTGAAATCCTGCAGAAGGTGCAAAAGGTTTTGCATGAGTTTCACGAGCACCAGCCTTCACGAGTAAAGCGGTAGCACTCTTGACTCCGTGCTTAATCATTTTCTTGCTGTTCTCTTCTAATTCGTAAGACATACGAGCCGCAGGAACTCCACATCGGTCAGTCACAGATGGGTCAATCGTGACTCTATTATTTGGATGGGGCAAGTCTTCACAAGTAACGGCAACAGTTGCGACGTGACCAAAAAACTTCTCGAACGCTTCATGATGGCCAAGCCCCCATGGGATGTCGTGGCTGAAGCCACCCAATGCAGTCACTAATGGTCCTTGTCCACGTGTTACTTGCATTTCATAGCCACGCTTAAAGTCACGACTTTCATCGTTTTCGTAAAACTCTTGAATAAGTAGCGCGAAAGCATCGTTACCTGACCAACTTTGCACATCTTCGTCAAACACACCAGTCACTACAGGGATGGGGTGCAGCATCAGGTTGCGACCAAGTTGGTCTGAAGAATTACCAAGGCCGCGTGGGTGTTCTTTAGAAACGCTATTGAGCAGGATTCGGGGGGTTCCTACGCCATTGCACGCCATCACTACGACATTGGCGTGAGTCACGTGCTCTTGACCGGTGGGATCAATCCATTCAACCCCCGTCGCCCGCCCAGTTGCATCGACTAAGACTCGACGAACCGTAGCTCCAGTGCGCAATTCAGCTCCTAGGGCGAGAGCTTCTGGCCAGTAAGTAATATCTACCGATGCTCGGGCCCCGTTTGCACAACCCATCTCGCATGGGCCACAACCGTTACAAGCCTTTCTCGACCCGCGATCCAAAGTCAAAATATTTCCGTCCGATGGCCACCAATGCCACTTTAAATCGTTGAGGGCGTCCGCGATTCGTGACCCCGCTAATCCAAGTGGTACGGGTGGCGTGGTGCGTGGAGTGCGAGGTGGATTTCCGGGATCACCATGTTGACCAGAAGTTCCCATGATCTCGTCGTTGATTTCATAATACTCCGCCAAATCCCAATAAGAGATTGGCCAATCCGCACCTACTCCATCCAAACTTTTTACTCGAAAATCTGAAGGTCTAAATCGTGGAGTGTGAGCCGACCAAAGAATTGTGCTTCCACCGACTCCATTGAAGATGGCGGGTTTGATGATGGATGTGTCATCAAGGATCGGGTAATCAGCAGCATTACGTCGGATGTTTGGATTAGGTGAGCGCTCTCGAAGTCTCTTCGATTCCCAATTTTCCAGAGCGGTGAGTGAACTTTCGGGACTTTGCCACTCGCCTTGTTCCAGGCAGGTGACTGCGACTCCCATGCTGGCTAATCTCCACGTGAAAGCCGCCCCAGCAGCGCCGGCCCCAACAACTAGCACGTTAACTTCGTCGCGAAGTGCGGCCATCACTTACTGGCCTCTACCGACTTCCAGCAGCGCACCGATCGGGATGGCCCAATCTGTATCAATTCTTGATGATCGTCGCGACAGCGTTGCTCTGCTATCGGGCAGCGAGCGGCAAGATAACAACCATTAGGAAGGTCGACCGGGCTTGGAATCTCGCCTTCAAGCTCAGTCTTTATTTTGCGATCCACTCGGCGATTATTAGGGTCATGAAAGAGCACGGAATCGAGTAGTGCCCGAGTGTATGGATGGCTGGGCGCGCTGAAGACTTGTTCAGACGTTCCCATCTCTACGATTTCCGAAAGGTACATGACAGCAATGTCGTGACAAAGCTCGCGGACAGTACTGAGATCGTGTGAGATAAATATGAAACATAGATCTAAGCGCTCCTGCAAAGACTTCAAGAGTCGGATCATGTCAGCTCGAGCTGCCGGTGGCAGCGCAGATGTCGGTTCGTCGAGAATGAGAAATTCTGGTTCAGTTGCCAGCGCGCGAGCAAGGCTCACACGTTGTTGCTGGCCGGCGCTGAGCGAGCCAGGTCGAAGCGGCAAGATGTCGTCAGTGAGACCCACTAAGGAGACTAGTTCCTTCACACGCGCCGACTTCTCTTCCTTATTCATTTGCGTATGCAGATCTAGTGGCTCACGAATAACCCTCTCGATGGGCCATCGAGGATTAAGAGAATCGAAAGGGTCTTGAAATACTGCTTGAATTTTTGAACGATACTTGCGGAACTCCTTCGGAGATATGGCATCGATTCGCTCACCTTTGAACCACACTTCTCCGGAGTCTGGATCGGCTAATCGCAAAATTAAACGCCCCACAGTCGTCTTCCCCGAACCACTCTCGCCTACTAAACCTAGCGAGCGCCCTTTATGTATTTGAAAACTCGCATTCGAAACCGCCTGTAGACGCTTTCCGCCATCCACTTCGAAAGTTTTACGCAAGTCAGTGACTCGCAAGATCTCTGGTGAAGTAATAACCGCAACGTCCGCATTGGAAGCCTTAGCGTCTGCTCCAGAGGAAAGTATTAATTTCTTACCATAATCAGTGTGAGGATTCGCAAAGAATTCAACTGTGGTCCGATCTTCAATAATCTTTCCGTCTTCCATAATCACAATGCGATCGCAATAGTTGGCTACGATTCCAAGATCCTGGGTAACAATGAGAACAGCTATATTTGCGTCGCGGGCCCGCTCCCACATCCGGTCCAAAAATTGAGCTTGGATGGTTACATCCAGACCACTCGTAGGTTCATCTGCGATCAAGAGATCTGGCTCGACACTCAGAGCCATTGAAATGAGCGCACGCTGGGCCATACCGCCAGAGAGTTCATGTGGATAAGCGCTCACTCTGCGTTCCGCATCATTGATGCCGACCGACCTCAAGAGCTCTACTGCACGAATCTGTCCTTCTTCCTTCGAGGCTTGTGAATGTGCCCGATACACACGGGAAATCTGCTTGCCCACATTAACTAGTGGATCCAGGGCCTGACGCGGCTTCTGAGTAATGAGACCTATCGAATTACCGCGAATTTGGCGCAACTCTTCGTCGTCCATCTTCAATAAATCTTGACCGCGAAAATTGACTTCTCCGCTGACAACTCCAGGGTGCCTAGCCAGACCCATAAGAGCAAGTGCTAAAGAGGACTTCCCCGAACCACTCTCTCCCAGCAGTCCCACGATTTGTCCGGGATAAAGATCAAGATTCAAGTCGTCGATGACAACATTCTGGACATCACCATAAGGGTACTTGACGGTGAGATTACGGGTACTGAGAAGAGCTTCTGTAGGAGTCATTACTTGCGAGCCCAACGTTCGATTGCATTACCAGCGGCCGCATAGCCGAAGACGGTGATAGAAATGGCAATTCCTGGGAAAACCGAAGTCCACCATTCATTAAGAATGATATTTGGAGCACCGGAAGCAATCATAATCCCCCACTCAGGTGTTGGTGGCCGCACACCTGCACCCACGAAACTCAAACCTGCAGTGAGGAGAATTCCAAAACCAACAGTAACTGAAAGCTGCACGAGGGATGGTGCGAGCGAATTTCTAAGCACATGACGCGTCGCAATTTGGAATTCTGAATTACCGGTGGCACGCGCTGCTTCAACGTAAGTGCGAGTCCGTTGAGTCAAAACTTCGCTTCGAGTAAGCCTCACGAAAATCGGCGTGTATAGGAAGGCAAGCACAAAGATGAGGTTTACAACGTTTCTTCCCGTAAGCGTAACGAGCACCATTGCCAGAATAAACACAGGGAACGATTGCAAGATATCTGAAATTCGCATCACAATTTCAGAGAACCGACCAGTGAAATAGCCTGCGTACAGACCGATCCCCGTACCCAAGACAGCCGAAACAATTGCAGCAGTCACTGCTATTGCCACATCCACTCGTGGCGCAGCAAGTACTCGACTAAATACATCAAGCCCTGAACCATCCGTACCAAACCAGTGGTCCGCAGAGGGTGGCATAGAGAAGTCACCTACGGGTTCTTGTGGATCATATGGTGCAAGAGAATTGCCAAAGACCGCCAAGAAAAGCGAACCAGCGATAATTATTAGGCCAATAAGAAGGAGTGGATCAATCTTGCGCTTTTGCATTATTTAACCAAGATTCTTGGATCGATCTTCGCGAGCAGCAGATCCAAGCCGAGATAGACAAAGAGTGAGATTACAGAAATGACCAGAATGACACCTTGTACTGCAGGGAAATCGAGATTAAGGACGGCAGCAACTGAATACTGTCCGAGACCATTGAGCGAAAAGACTGATTCAACAAGTACTGCACCGCTGAGCATGAATCCAAAGAGGATACCGGTCAGTGTGATGATGGGAGCTAATGCTGCTCGAAGTGTAGAACGTCCGATCGATTTTTTTTCTAATCCAGAAGCTTGTTGGTAGAGAATGAATTCGCTCGACAAGACTCTCGACATACTTTGTTGTGTCATCTTCAAAAGTGGTCCCACTAATAAAAATGAGAGTGTAAGCACTGGAAGAACAAGGTGACCGAGAGCGCTCTTGAAAGCGGTGAAATCACCGGCGATTAATGAATCGATGAGAATAAAATTGGTCACTGCATCAGGTGCGGTCAACTCCGGGTCGAGCAATCCCAGGGGTGCCGGGGCAATTCCCATTTTAAAGTAGAAGACGAAGATAAACATTAAGCCCCACCAAAACTCTGGCTGTGCACCTGCGAAGAGTCCGTAGCCGAAAACGCCCTTATCTAATTTGCCACCGGGACGCCGGGCGGTCGCCATTCCAATGGGAATTGCGACAGCAAGTGCGACGATGAACGAGGTGACAATGAGTTGAATAGTTGTCGGCAAAGTGATGGCAATTTCTGAGAGAATCGTCGATCCCGAAACCCAAGAGGTTCCAAGGGAGCCGGTAAAGACACCGTTACCGTGAAAGCCTAAAAATGTAAGTAGCTGTTGGAAGAGGCTCATATCAAGGCCCAGCGCTCGCCTTGCTTGCGCAATTGATTCAGGAGTGGGATTCATTCCCACGATTCTAGAAACAGGATCAGCGGGCAAGGCA
The DNA here is from genome assembly GCA_903844855.1 of uncultured Actinomycetes bacterium. Taxonomy (GTDB): domain Bacteria; phylum Actinomycetota; class Actinomycetes; order Nanopelagicales; family Nanopelagicaceae. Next base: position 16,752 of record CAIMVH010000023.1, read on the forward strand.
CGTATTACGAAGAACACTGCAATCGTGATCCCCAGAGCCTGGAGTACACCTACCGCAAGTCTTCGTAATACGTACCTTCGCACCGCTGATCTCCTTAACTATTGATAACTGTTATGAACGTTCTTTAGATCTTAAGATCGAAGAAACGTACACAGTTATCTGGGTGCCAGGTGATGCCCGTGAGCTTCTTCGAGAATGCCCACTGAGTGGCGAACTCGGCAACAGGTACCCAAGCGACATCCTTAGCCAATTGCTCTTGAATAACTGCTAAGCCAGCATTGCGCTTGACAGTATTTGCTTCGGTCGCAATCGCAGCATAGGTGTCGTCAACAATCTTGTTGGAGTAATTATCCATGTTGTTGAGTCCACCCGTGATGAAGAAGAGGTACGTGGCATAACCAGCGTCTACACCGATTGGCTTCTCTTGATCGTTGACTGCGAATGGGAGATCGCGCTTTGTGAGCTGACGATCACCGAATTGCGTTTGTGGCAACGGATCAAGCTGAACGTTAAGGCCAATTGCCTTGAGGTCTGCCTTGATCTGTGTCACTGCTGGTCCAAGAGTTGATTCCTTCTCAGCCACGTAAGTGAGCTTGAGAGAACCATCATCTACGTAACCTGAAGCTGCCAGAAGGGCTTTGGCCTTTGCTGGATCGTAGGTGTACTGGGTCTTTGGAACCGAGTAGCCAGGGTAAGTAGAAGGCACGTGGCTCTTCCACTTCTTTGCTTCGCCGTAATAGGCATTCTTAATGATCTTGTCATAGTTGATTGCATAAGCGACCGCTTGACGAACCTTGATGTTGTCCCATGGGGCAATCTTGTAGTTCATGTTCAAGAAGAGCGACTCATTACCTACGACAGAACCAACTGACACATTCTTCACACCCTTGAGGCTAGCGAACTGCTTCGGGGTGAGGCGCTCAGTGAGTTGTGCGGCACCTGTACGGAGGGCTGCGAGACGGTTAGCAGCTTGTGGCACCTTTCGGAGCACAATCTTCGACACTGCTGGCTTTCCACCGTAGTACTTAGGATTAGCGGTGAGCACGAATTCGCTGCCCTTGGTCCACTTTGAGAGACAGTAAGGACCGAATGAAGGAAGATTTACCGTGTTGGCATAGTCATGTGACCAAGGGTCTGTAGCCGTCTTATGGGCTTCCATTCCTTCTTTGTCAAACATTCCCAAACCGAAGATCGTCAAAGCTGGGAGGAAGAGCTTGTTCTCTTTCTCCTGCGTGATCTGCACGGTGTAATCGTCGATCTTCTTGACTTCATCACCGAGTGGAACCTTGCCATCGAACGTGGCGAAATCCTTGATGCCACCAACGGCAGAAAGGAAGTATCCAATTGGAGCAGCGCCAGACACTGACTTGGCACGAGCAAAGGTGTAGATGACGTCATCGGCAGTGAACTTCTCGTCCTTGCAGCCAACTACATTCTTGCGAAGTTTAAAGGTCCAAACAAGACCGTTCTTGGTGACTGATTCCGCAAGGCGACCTTGGAAATCAGAAGTGTTATAACCAAATTTCAAGAGGTTTACACCAGATGGTGACTTACCCGACTTCTTGTAGTAGACGAGTGGTTCCATCAGGTTAACCATTCCGACCTGGCTTGCTGGGATGGCGGCCGAAGGACCGTCATAGTCAAGACCAGCAGGGACATCTTCCGACAAGAAAGTCACTTGTGATGTAGCTGCGGTACTTCCTGCAGCTGACATGAAAAGACCTGTCGGAACGATGATCGAGAAAATGGCCGCGGCAGATATTGCGCGCTTCAAGGACATTTACGATCTCCTTCTATTTACGATCAAATCGGACCCCACGGGTTATGGAATCCAGCCAACAAAGTAGGCAAGTGGATTCTTACCTAGCCAGGTGCCCCCTGGCAAGGTTCTGTCTGACATATAATTAACGTGTTGCACCACCCTCCCATGAGGTCCCAGAATGGCCATGGAAGTGCAGGCAGCCGATGACCAGGCGAAACCTCCATCAGAAGGGTGAAAGATGACGGGCGGACACGACTCAGGAGATGAATCGATCCTGCGTGCCTTCGTAAATCATGCCCGCGAGAGCTCTTTAGAAAGCCCAGGTCAGAGCGGTTTAACCGCCGCTAAGCGCCTTATTTTCGATGCCGTAGGCGTGGGACTGGCAGGGGCTATCACCGAAGAGAGCAAAATCCTTCTCCACGCGGTTGATTCTTGGGGAAGCGGCCGCGAGGCGCACGCCTGGACCTCCGGGGTCGCCCTACCCGCCGCCCTGGCCGCGATGGTGAATGGGCATCAAATGCACACCCTGGAGTTCGATGCCATCCACGAGCCTTCGGTAGTTCACCCTATGACGGTGGTTTTTCCCGTCACCTTGGCCTTCATGGAACGCGCCGAGAAGACCGGTCAGAAATTCTCCGGAAGTGATCTGATTCGGGCGGTAACCGTAGGTGTGGATATTGCCGCAGGTCTTGGTGTCGTTACCAGCACGCCATTGCGCTTCTTCCGCCCAGCAACTGCCGGCGCGCTCGGCGCAGTCGCCGCAATTACCGCAGCGACCAGGGCATCGATTGAACAGGCCGAGGCAGCGATGGGGGTCGTGTATTCGCAAATTTCCGGCACTATGCAACCCCATACTGAGGGAGCCCAGGTGCTCGCATTGCAGATTGGTTTTAATGCACGCGCCGCAATTAACGCATGGGACCTCGCGCTCGCAGGTTTTCGTGGACCAAAGAAAATTTTTGATGGCAAGTATGGATACTTTGGAGTGATCGAGGGTGCGGGAGATCCACATGCTTTGGTAGCACAGCTCGGTAAAATCTGGGAGGTAGAACGCACCAGCATCAAACCTTTCCCATCCGGCCGAGCAACGCATGCGGCCCTAGATGGAATTCTTCAACTACAAAGGGATTATGGATTCACAGTTGATGATGTCCTAGAGGTTGAAGCTCACGTACCTCCGATGGTCAAAGGATTAGTCGGTCGACTACCCACAATTGACATGCAGGTTGGCACTGCGAGACTCTGCCTCGCGTATCTCATTCCAAACGCGCTCATGGACGGAACTGTCACTTTGCACTCTTACAGCGAAGAGCGGCTAAGAAACCCCCATGTCATCGAGAGTGCTAACCGAGTGAAAGTTATTGCAGATACAAATCCAAATCCAAACGCCTTCGATCCGCAAACTATCGTGGTGAAACTTAAGAGTGGAGAGCAACATTCCATCACTCTGCCCGCCTCGTTGGGCTCTCCGAGTACACCGATGAGTCAGCAGGAACTGGAGGAGAAGTTCGCGCGAAATCTAGATGCGGCGGGGAAGAGTCAAGTGCACGATCAACTCAAGGACCTGCTGGACAATTTGGAAAATGTGGAAGATATTTCTCGATTGATAGAGCTCCTATGAGCAACTCTCCATACTTTGATTCATTTGATACATCGGAATTTTCACGTTCTTTTCCGAGTGGTCCTGATTTCCTTCATAAGTATGAGGGTATGTCTCGTGATGGACTGCGAGCGATCCAAGAAAGTGAATTCAAAAAGGTACTCAGCGCCGCATGGGCAACTCCCTTTTATCAACGCCTCTGGAAAAATGCCGGTATTGGAATTGGCGACATCACTTCGCTTGCAGATTTACCACAGCTTCCGATTGTGGATAAGACCGCGATTTTGAATGACGTTGAAGAATTCCCACCATTTGGTTCATTAGCAATCCCGGCGTCGGGCCAATCGGGGGCACGAGTAATCCAAACGACTAGCGGCACTACCGGGTCGCCACAACCCGTGGTTTGGGGTCCATGGGGCCGTGAAGTACAGAATCTTCTTCTTGGACGCACTTATCGATGGCTCGGCGTCAATGCCTCAGATGTTGTTCACGGCGTTTATGGGCACGGCCTCATTAATGGTGGGCATTACATCAGGGAATCCGTTGTGCGTTACACAGATGCCACATACATCTCTGCGGGTACCGGAGCCGAGACGCGATCAGAACGCCAAGTTGAGCTGATTAAACGATTTGGCGCCACTGTTCTTGTGGGTTTTTCAGATTACCTACTTCGCCTAGCCGAAGTGGTGCGCGAACAAGGTTTAGATCCAGCTCGGGACCTCAAGGTCCGCATGATTATTGGCCACTTACCTGAGGGCGGTCGCGCGAAACTAGAA
>CAIMVH010000024.1 GCA_903844855.1 uncultured Actinomycetes bacterium
CTTACCTTCCGCCATCTGACATTGAAATCAAAACAACCGCTACCAAGGTGAAGGAGATGGGCTTTAGCTCATTGCTCCTTTGCGCCCTCGTTTCACGTACACCAGTTCCTGATGGAGCGATTACCGCATCTGGACTCATTCGCTCACTGATGGCGGCTGCAAACAAACTAACGGCAGAATTGCATCAACAAAAAGTAACTCTCCTCGCGATCCCATGGGTGGAAGGGTCCACTCAGCCAGAGGCCCTCGTACGGGCTTATGGCGCAACTACTTATGTAATGGGAGAGCAGTCGCTTGCCAACGACGCACCGCGAGGATACCCTCCGGAGTCAGCAAAAGAAATTATGCGAGCTCGTGGAAGATCGCCGCGCCAAGGTGCAATTGTTTTTTTCACTGGGCTTTCTGGATCCGGTAAATCTACAATCGCATCGGCACTTTATGACCTACTTCGGGACGATGGAACTCACGGGGTTATGCTTCTTGATGGTGATGCAATGCGACGAAGTATCTCCGCCGGACTCGGCTTTGACCGAGCTTCGCGTAACGAGAATGTAAAGCGCCTCGGGATAGCCGCAGCTAAAATTGCCCAAACTGGTGGCATCGCAATCGTAGCTCCGATTGCGCCATTTTCAGAAGGGAGAGAGATGGCTCGGCAAGCTGCGTCGGGGCTACCCTTCCTCTTGGTACACATCAGCACGCCACTTGAGATCTGCGAGACGCGCGATAGGAAGGGGCTTTATGCGAGAGCGCGCACAGGCGAGATTGAACACTTTACTGGAATCTCATCACCCTATGAAGTTCCCTTAGACGCAGACCTTACCTTCGATGCTTCCAAGGTTAGCGTCTATGACGCTGCAGCCGCCGTGAAGGATCAGCTTAGCCAAATTATTGGCTGAGCCTAACGGCGCGTGGCCTTGCGCAATCGAGAGGTAAGCGACCAAAAAATTCGCTGGGCAACGATCCGAAGTAGGTCAAGCGTATGAACACGGCGCAGCCCTTGTGGCTCAACGCGAACATCAACGCCAGATTGGCCTGTTCCATCATCACGTACTGCACCACTCGCAAAGAGCATTCCCATCACTGCGTGCGTCGCCACCTCTTTCGAGACATGATGTGAGGTCGGGTCAACAGCGCTTGCTGCTGCGTATCCAAGTGGTGGAATTGGCGCTATGGCCTCTTCGTATGGCGTGGTGCCACCAAGCACGTCAAGATTCCCAACCACGTTTACGCCAAGGGCGCGGATCGCCGCTGCGCTCTTCCATCCAATCGCATCCGCACGATTTACTGCCCAATTTGGCGTCTGTTGCTTCGGCTCATTCGCACCGATCGTTCGCCCTTTCATGTACAACGCAGTTCCTCGTGTGATCATCTTGTAAAGTAGGGGGCGCTTAATCTTTTCTTCAAAAAAGCGTTCATTTAACGATCGGATCAGCTCAATCTCCTCCGCCGTCATAGACCGATTAGCAGTGTCAACTTGCGGCTTAAGTGTCCCACTTGCGAGACCGAGTAGCGCTTCAAAGGCTTCAAAGAGGGATGACCTGTTCTGCTCATCAGCCATCACGATTGTTAGTCGCTCGGGCCCAACAATTCTCGCCCAACGCGCGGTGAGTAAATCGTGGCGCTGTCGTGACCAGAAAACAGCACCCTTACCTTCTTCAGGCTGGTCGAAGACCCAGTGAAGCCACTGGTCAAAAGAGTAGCGCGCACCCTCTTGTACATTTTGCTGCCAACGCGAAGCAAGTATCCGTGACACAGGACGAAGCGTGAGCACAACATCAACTTGATCGCCGCCTAACTCCTGCACAATAAGCTCAGCTTGTGCATCGTTAGCACTAGCAAAAAACTCGCTTGAAATAAAGATCCGTGGCTCTTTTGCCCTACGAACTTCACTGACGAGCCTTCTCCAGTGATGTCTTGATGGGGCTGCACCAAGTGTCGGATGAACACGCCCTAGAACTGAATACGCTGCCCTACCCACTTGCTGGGTGCGCCCCGCATAGCGGACACCTTGAGCTAACATCTCATGCCGAGCGGCATGACATGCACCCTGGATCGCACTCGTTCCGGTTTTCGGTGGGCCAATGTGGATTAGGACTTTTCCTGTCATGTGAGCCCCTTAAACGTGCGCAACATCAGCTCAATCTCGCATTTTCATTGAGATTCGAAAACGAGCACCGACTCGACGCCAGAGCTCGCGAAACAACTGACGGCCTGTAGCGCGCCGCAGCCAAACTTCTGGAAGAGTGATGGGCGTTTGTGGGTCGCTTTTAGGTGGTACCCAACCTTGCGAAAGCCCAGATTCATGAATAATTCCGGTTGCAACCCATCCAACTAGATCCACTGGAACTGTTGAAGCCTCACTAGACTGGTCATCAGTTTGCATAACGTTGTCAACTCCTCGCAATAAATTTAACTCTCCAATGATGTTGATTCCAAGTGAATCTAGCGGGTCAACAAGGTCACTCTGGATCTCTAGCACGCGCTGCACAGCATGCTTTGGCAGCAGAATTTTTCGCTCAAAGCTATGC
>CAIMVH010000025.1 GCA_903844855.1 uncultured Actinomycetes bacterium
ATAATTCAGTTCCCTTAATCCACTACTGTGGGCCCAGACGGGCTCGAACCGTCGACCCACGGATTAAAAGTCCGTTGCTCTACCGACTGAGCTATAGGCCCCACTTTGCACCAGAAAAGTTACAATGCGTTGCTGATGATATAGGAATTCACCTCTTCGGCTAAATCCTCAGCGCTCAGCGCCCATTTGACGCCTTTCTAAGTCGATCTTGTAGCGCAATCTCTATCCCCTGCCCCTCTGGGACTTCAATGACTAATTCTGCGAACCCAAGTTCATCTGCTTCGCGCATTGAAGCATATAAATTCTTGGCAAATTCAGCGACAGTCGCCGGGGAAGAAATGCGATAAACCTTATCTGGGGTCATATAACGAGATAAGGCAATGTATGCCTGCCCAGCCGTGGGTGTCTGATTGATTTTGACTTTAGCATTAGGCGCATAGTGTTTTTCAAGATTTCCACTCACGTGTATTTCAAGAGTTTCGGGATGAATTAAATCAACTTCAATAACTGAATCAATCATAGGTACAGTAATTGCCCCTGGGCGCAAAATAATCGGATTTTCGATTCTGCAGTCAATGATAGTCGACTCAATTCCAATCTCAGATTGTCCGCCTTCAAGAATTAAATCATTATCAGATAGGTATCTGCCGATTTCATCTTGGACATCTTTTGATGAAGTAGGGGAGACTTGTCCGAATCGATTTGCACTAGGTGCCGCAATGCCTAGCCCCCCAAGTGATTCAAATCGTGAAAGCAGTTCTAGCGCGATTGGGTCCCTTGGTACACGAATACCTACCGAATCTTGAGACCCAGTGATGAAATCTTTCGCAATGTCTTTTCTATTGAGAATTAATGTCATTGGTCCAGGCCAATATGCGCGGGCAAGAATTACTGCATAGTCTGGAATATTCTGTGCCCAAACCTCCAGCCCGTTTATCGAAGAGACATGAATTATCAGTGGGTGGTTCGTTGGTCTTCCTTTAACTTCATAAATCCTTTTTACAGCCTCTTCATTCGATGCATCAGCGCCTAGGCCGTAAACAGTCTCTGTTGGGAAGGCAACTAAATGTCCAGCCTTCAATTGCTCCGCAGCTTTTTGAATGGTGTCTACGGAGCATGTGGAGAGAAACTGTGACTTCACCATAATTAGGACAATTATGACTGATTTTGCGAGAGGATGAGCCCATGAATCAAGCGCGGCCAATCAAAATCATACAGGTAATTGCCCGTATGAACGTGGGTGGCCCTGCAGTAATAGTTGCAGAACTAATGAGAGGGCTTAATCCTGCCAAATTCCAAGTAGTTCTCATGACTGGCTTCTGTGCAGGTGATGAGGCTGACTATTTAGATGAAGTTGCCCGAGATATCCCGGTCACGCGCATAAATGGCCTAGGCCGATCAGTGTCTGCAATTGAGGATATCAAGTCATTTTTTACTTTAGTTCGACTGATTCGAGAATACAAGCCCGACATAATCCATACACACACCGCAAAAGCGGGAGTGCTTGGCAGGGTTGCTGGATTGATTGCTTATCCAAGCGCAATGAGAGTTCATACCTACCATGGTCATTTGCTTCATGGATATTTTACTGCATGGAAGACACAGATTGTTATTGTCATAGAAAAACTACTAGCAACTTTTAGTGCGGCTTTGATTGCAATTGGAAACCAAGTACAGGAAGACTTATTGGCTGTGAGAATTGGTAAGGTCAAAAAGTACACTGTTATTTTCCCAGGATTAGATAAGCTAGGTAGTCAGAGCAAATCGAGTGCAAAAGATGAATTAGTACTTGAACACAATAAGACCTACATAGTCTTTGTGGGGAGACTTACTCAGATAAAAAGGCCTGATCGGTTGATCGAGATAGCCCGTCACTTGAAAGTTAAGCATCCACTGGTGGAATTACTGATAGGTGGGGCTGGAGAGAAATCTGCAGAGATTCAAGAGATAGCAAAAAAAGAATCGCTGCCCGTGGTCTTCCTTGGCTGGCGAAATGACATCGGGCGGATTTTATCGGCCGCTGATATTGCCGTTCTGTGTAGTGACAACGAAGGTATTCCCCTCACACTAATACAGGCATCACAAGCAGGTTTACCAATCGTTTCAACGAATGTCGGTTCTGTAAGAGACATAGTTGTAGATGGCGAGACTGGTATTTTGACTGAGGTGAACTCAAATGGCCTCATTCACGCCATAGATGAATTGCTCTCTGACCCGGAAAAATTGGCAAGATTTGGCCGAGCGGGCAAAGAAAGGGCTGAAGCGCTATTTTCATTACAGGGGATGATTGATGCGCATGAAAAGCTATATTCACAGGTAATTAAAAAGAAAGATTAAGCCAATTCTGTTCAAATGAGCGATAATAGATACATGAAACTAAACCCCTTTCGCACAATCGCATCCATTATCACCGTCTCTGCAGTGGCAGGAGTTGTTGCCCTAGCTATCCCGGCTAATGGTGCTGACACCACCAC
>CAIMVH010000026.1 GCA_903844855.1 uncultured Actinomycetes bacterium
AACTGGTCGATCATGGTCTGAGCGCCATTGGCGAAGTCGCCAAATTGCGCCTCCCACAGTACGAGAGCTTCACTCTGCTCGACGCTGTAGCCATATTCAAAACCTAGGGCGGCATATTCGCTCAGAAGTGAGTCGATGGCGAAGAACTTGCTGTTCTTTTCCATGCCAGCCAGTGGAGTCCACTCACCGCCGTCTTCTTTGTCGATCACGACGCAGTGGCGTTGTCCGAAAGTGCCTCGCCTTGAATCTTGCCCGGCGAGACGAATGTTCTGTCCAACGCTTAATAGGGAACCAAAGGCTAGCGCTTCACCTACGGCCCAATCGATGGTGGCATCGTCAAGTGCGGTCAGTCGACGTTGAATCTGTGGAAGCAACTTGGGGTGCACGTTGAAACCTTCAGGCACTGCGACCAGTGCCTTACCGATTTCGCGGGCAAGCTCTTCAGAAATAGAAGTGTGGACCTGTGTTGGGTGTGGAACTACTGGCTCGGCCGGCAAGACTTTCTCCGGAGCATGATCTTCGTGTGTTTCAGCGAAGACGGTCTCAAGAAGTTGTTGGTAATCGCGCAAGGCGCTCTCTGCTTCTTCGAGAGTGATATCGCCACGGCCCACGAGTGCCTCGGCGTAAAGCTTTCGAGTGCTCCGCTTTGCATCGATGATTGCGTACATGAGTGGTTGTGTGAAGCTCGGTTCATCTGCTTCGTTGTGGCCGCGTCGTCGGTAGCACACCATGTCAATGACAACATCTTTGCGGAACTTTTGGCGATACTCGAAAGCCAAGTGAGCTATGCGTACACAGGCTTCTGGATCATCACCATTCACATGGAAGATTGGAGCTTGCACCATGCGTGCTACATCGGTGCAGTAAACCGATGAACGCGAAGAGGCGGGGGCAGTAGTGAAGCCCACTTGATTGTTGATGATGACGTGAATGGTGCCGCCCGTGCGGTAACCACGTAATTGCGAGAGGTTGAGAGTCTCGGCAACGACGCCCTGCCCGGCGAATGCCGCATCACCGTGGACGAGAATCGGAAGGACGGTAAAGCCATCTTGACCTTTATTGAGACGGTCTTGCTTGGCGCGCACTACGCCTTCCACAACGGGGTTAACGGCTTCAAGGTGCGATGGGTTTGCTGCGAGGTATACCTCGGTGGTCTCACCAGCATCGGAAGTAAAGGTGCCGCGGGTACCTAAGTGGTACTTCACATCTCCTGATCCCTGCACGGAGACTGGGTCGTAGTTACCTTCAAACTCGCGGAAAATTTGTCCGTAAGACTTGCCGGCGATGTTTGCGAGCACATTAAGGCGACCACGGTGGGGCATACCAATGCACACTTCTTCTATGTCGACGTTCGCTGCACTGGAGAGGATCGCGTCTAGCAGTGGGATAACACTCTCTCCGCCTTCTAGTGAAAAGCGCTTTTGCCCGACGTACTTAGTTTGTAAGAAAGTTTCAAAAACTTCTGCTGCATTAAGTTTGCGGAGGATACGCAATTGCTCCTCGCGTGGGGTTTTGGTTAAGCCAACTTCAATACGGTTCTGGATCCACTTGCGTTCGACTGGATCTTGAATGTGCATGTACTCGATTCCGACTGTGCGGCAGTAAGAATCACGAAGTAATCCAAGAATGTGGCGCAACTTCATGTACGGCAAACTGCCAAATCCGCCAGTAGCTACTTCTCGGTCAAGATCCCAAAGGGTAAGTCCGTGTGAGACTATGTCGAGATCTGGGTGTGAGCGTTGCTTGAATTCGAGTGGATCGGTATCGGCCATGAGATGTCCGCGAACGCGGTAGGAGTGGATGAGCTCTTGAACTCGTGCCGTTTTGTCGATGACGTCGCCCTTGACACTGCGCTTATCGAGCATCCAACGAACAGGCTCGTAGGGAACACGAAGTGATTGGAATATTTCATCAAAGAGTTCATCGCTCAGCATCGCGTCATGTATGCGACGCAGGAAGTCTCCTGATTGTGCGCCCTGAATGATGCGATGGTCATAAGTGCTTGTGAGTGTGAAAGTCTTGCTAATGCCTACCTCTGCAAGCGTGTCTTCACTTGCGCCCTGAAACTCTGCTGGGTATTCAAGGGCGCCGACGCCGATGATGGCTCCTTGTCCCGCCATCAGGCGAGGCACGGAGTGCACTGTTCCGATAGTTCCAGGATTCGTGAGTGAAATTGTGGTGTCGGCGTAATCTTCGACCGTAAGTTTTCCTTGACGAGCTTTGCGCACCACGTCTTCGTACGCGCTCCAGAATTGCGCGAAGTCGAGTGCTTCGCAACCCTTGATGTTTGGCACGAGAAGTTGGCGGGTGCCATCTGGCTTTGCAAGATCAATGGCGATGCCCATGTTGACGTGGTCGGGGTGTCCTAGTGCCGGCTTTCCGTCAACGAGTGCGTAGAACGAATTCATCTCGGGCATCTGCTTGAGCGCGCGTAGCATTGCGAAAGCAATGATGTGGGTGAAGGAAACCTTTCCACCACGACTACGAGCTAAGTGGTTATTGATAACTACTCTGTTATCGATCAGAAGTTTTGCGGGGATGGCGCGTACGCTGGTTGCTACCGGAACAGTGAGTGAACCTTCCATGTTGGTGACAACGCGCGCAGCAACACCGCGAAGAGTTTCAATGCTCGCTGCACTTGGAATAACTGGAGTAGACATCGCCGGGAGAGGAATAGTTGGCGCAGCAGTAGGTTCAGGTGAGGTGGCGCTGATCGGAGCCGCAGCAACGGGCGCCGGTGGGCTCACTCGACCTGACACAGGATTGCTGCTGGGAAATTGTGGCGTCACAGGAGCGCCAGCGGTTTTTGGAGTAGTAGGCAGCGCTCGGGTCGAAGGAGTTCCGGGGGTGAAGTCCGCGAAAAAATCCCACCAAGCTTTATCTACGGAGTTGGGGTCTTGGCGGTAGCGCTCATACATCTCTTCAACGAGCCACTCATTTGGACCAAATTGCGCGAGCGGGTGCTGTGGTTCTGTAGTCACGATCTCTCCCCTGGGCACGCCAATTAAATATCTTGACGTCGTTAGATTAGTGGCGCCAGACCCCTCTTTGCGAACTGGAGGGGGAGGATTTGTGGCCCTACCCCCCACATAAAATTCGTCGCTGGGTCTCTCCCCACTCCCTCTGTAGTGCCCCCGGCAGGATTCGAACCTGCGCCCCCGCCTCCGGAGGGCGGTGCTCTATCCCCTGAGCTACGGGGGCATCTGGGAGCGAGGGTATCAGCCACCTCGGTAGCCTTAGGGCATGAATCCGGCCGCGCTCGAGGCGCTGATCCTCCAAGTGCTCCGGGAGAGCCCTGAAATCTCACCCGCTGAGCACCTACCTGAGACCGTCTCAGTTGAGCGACCGAAGAATCGCGAGCATGGTGATTACGCCACCAATATCGCGATGGTGCTCACGAAAGCCGTAGGCAAGCCCCCGAGGGAGATTGCCGAAGCGCTCGCCCACAAACTCATAGACCACGCAGACATTGCTTCCGTCGATGTAGCCGGACCTGGTTTTCTTAACATTACTTTTTCTGCAGCATCTCAAGGCGAGCTAGCTCGCACTATCTTGAATGCTGGAAATGTTTATGGATATGGCAATGCGCTCACCGGCGTGCGCGTTAATCTAGAATTCATTAGCGCAAATCCCACAGGGCCTTTGCACCTGGGACATACACGGTGGGCAGCGGTAGGCGATGCACTTGGTCGAGTGCTCACAGCCGCTGGTGCCGATGTAAAACGAGAGTTCTACATTAATGATCGCGGAGTGCAGATGGATCGCTTTGGCGCGTCCCTTATGGCCACCGCGCACGGTGAGCCAACTCCAGCAGATGGTTATCACGGTGCGTATATTCAAGAATTAGCTATTGAGATTCTTTCAAAGAAACCAGAGATCATGGGGCTACCGCAGAGCGATCAACTTGTGGCCTTTCGTGAGGCGGGCTATGAGTTGCAACTTGCTCAACAGCAAGGGGTATTGGATACCTTTGATACTCACTTTGACGTGTGGTTCTCTGAGCGAGGCTTGCACTCATCTGATGCAGTAGCACGAGCATTTTCCAAACTCCGAGAGCAAGGTCATGTCTTTGAATTCGAAGGTGCCGTCTGGTTACGCACTACAGATTTCGGAGACGACAAAGATCGTGTTCTCGTGAAGGCTGATGGCGAGCTCACTTACTTTGCATCAGACACGGCCTATTACGTCGACAAGCGTTCTCGTGGATTCGATATTTGTATTTATATGCTCGGCGCAGATCATCATGGATATGTGGGTCGCCTCAAAGCTATTGCTGCCTGCGCCGGTGATGATCCGGAATTCAATATTCAAATATTGATTGGTCAAATGGTGAAAATCGTCGAAGGTGGTCAAGAGGTCAAGCTCTCAAAGCGAGCTGGAACCATTATCACTCTTGAAGATATCGTCGAGATGGTTGGCGTCGATGCAACTCGATACACCTTGATTCGATACCCCACCGATACCCCGATGACGATGGATGTAGACATTCTTAAGAGCCGGACCAACGAGAACCCGGTCTACTACGTGCAATATGCGCATGCACGAATCTGCGGCGTGCTTCGAAATGCTGCGGAGGTAGGTATTCCCATGGATATTGCTGGTTTTGACACTGCAGCGCTTACTCATGAACGTGAGAACGACCTCCTGGGTGTACTTGGTGAATTCCCACGAGTGGTGCAATTCTCTGCAGAGTTGCGTGAGCCTCATCGGGTTGCGCGCTATTTAGAAGAGCTCGCAGGTACGTATCACCGTTTCTACGACGCCTGCCGTGTGCTTCCTCTTGGCGATGAAGAAATCAGTTCAATACATAAAGCGCGTGTCGTACTTTCAGCCGCGGCTCAACAGGTCTTTGCTAACGGACTTTCTATGTTGGGTGTCTCGGCACCGGAGCGGATGTGATGAGCATGTGGTCAAAGAATGCTTCATGGGCTGCTGATGGCGAGCTTTTCATTGCCGGAATCTCAGCAACGACGTTAGCATCTGAGTTTGGTACACCACTCTTTGTGTTAGACGAAGATGATTTTCGTTCCAATGCCCGGAGATTTATAGATGCGTTCGAAGAGGCGTTTGGAGCCGGAAAAGTATCGGTTTATTACGCAGGAAAAGCTTTTCTTTCAGCCAGTGTTATCAAGTGGTTGGAAGAAGATGGCCTCAACTTAGACGTCTGCACGGGTGGTGAGTTAGCTGTTGCCAAGCTAGCTAAATTCCCACCTTCTCGGATTGAGTTTCACGGAAATAATAAAAGCGTTGCGGAAATAGAAGAGGCACTGGACTATGGCGTGGAGTACATTGCCATCGATTCATTCGTTGAAATTAGTCGCGTCGAAAAAGCAGCAGCTACCCGCGGAATGATTCAGAAAGTTATCATTCGTACCACTCCAGGAATCGAAGCTCATACTCATGAATTCATTGCCACTGCGCACGAAGATGTGAAGTTTGGATTCAGCATCGCCTCTGGCGCGGCGCTCGAAGCTGCTCGTCAAGTCCGCGGGTCCACACACTTAGATCTACAAGGACTTCATGCACATATTGGTTCGCAGATCTTTGATACCGATGGCTATGAGTTGGCCGCAAAGCGGATTATCGAGTTGCTTGCCACTATTCGCGACGAGAGCAATTTAGAACTTCCTCTCCTAGATTTGGGTGGTGGGTTTGGTATTGCATATCTCGCTGGAGAATCGGCACTGGACCCAGCCACAGTCGCGAAGAAGATGTGCGCCGTCATTTCATCGGCATGTGAAGCGCACGGACTCAAGGTGCCGCATATTTCTATTGAACCAGGACGCGCGATCGTAGGACCGTCGATGGCAACGCTTTATGAAGTCGGCACCACAAAGTCGGTCACTCTCGAAAATGGCGGTTCGCGCGCCTATATCGCTGTTGACGGAGGGATGAGTGACAACATTCGCCCAGCGATTTATGACGCCGAGTACACCGTTGTCCTGGCCAACCGTAGGTCCACTGCTGCTTTGCAACCATCTCGGGTTGTGGGCAAGCATTGCGAGAGTGGCGACATCATCATTAAGAATGTCGACTTACCGAGCGATATCGCGCCCGGTGACCTCTTGGCTACTCCTGTTACCGGGGCGTACGGTCGAAGCATGGCGAGCAATTACAACCATATTTCACGCCCCCCGGTCGTTGCCGTGTCGGATGGCAAGGCTCGGATTATCGTTCGCCGCGAAACTCACGAAGATCTCCTTCGCCTCGAGAATATGGAAGGCTAGGGATATGCCTTCCTCACATCTCACTATGAACGTTGGGCTTCTCGGCGGTGGTGTCGTGGGTGCCAGCGTTTATCGGCTTGCCAATTCGCAAGCGGCAGACCTTGCGGCACGTACGGGAGTGAAATTAGCGGTCACTCGAGTTGCGGTGCGATCTCTTGATAAGGCGCGCGATATTCCTGCTGAAGTTCTCACTACTGATGCGCAAAGCATTGTTGACGATCCTTCGATCGATATCGTCATCGAATTGATTGGCGGAATTGAGCCGGCTCGATCACTCATCTTGAGCGCACTCAAGTCAGGCAAGTCTGTCATCACCGCGAATAAGGCCCTTCTTGCCGAAGATGGGCCGACACTTTTTAAAGTTGCACGTGACAATGGTGTAGATATTTACTACGAAGCCTCTGTCGCTGGTGCCATTCCGCTTCTTCGCCCCATCCGCGAATCCCTCGCCGGGGATCAAATCACACGAGTCATGGGAATTGTTAACGGCACTACCAACTTCATCCTCACCAAAATGGACGAAGAAGGTTCATCTTTTGAAACGGTATTAGCAGAGGCACAGGCTCTTGGATACGCCGAAGCAGATCCCACTGCCGATATCGAAGCCTTTGATGCGGCAGCAAAAGCAGCAATTTTAGCGAGCTTGGCATTTCACTCTCGAGTTACCGTTGACGATGTTTCACGCGAGGGCATTACCCAGATAAGCGCTGGTGACATCGCATCTGCTCATGCGATGAATCACGTCATCAAACTCTTAGCAATTGCCGAGCTCCTACCTGATAACCGACTCGCGGTCCGCGTACATCCAACTTTGATTCCACGGTCACACCCACTTGCTGCAGTACGCGATGCGTTTAATGCAGTCTTTGTTGAGGCAAGCGCCGCCGGAGAGGTCATGTTCTACGGCCGCGGTGCTGGTGGTTTACCTACAGCAAGCGCGGTCCTAGGCGATCTTGTTGCGGTAGTTCGTAATCGCGCTGCAAATACCACCGGCTCGCAAGAGAGTGCTTACGCCGAACGTTTGGTAGCACCGCTCAGTGATACTTCGACCCGTTACCACGTTCGTCTAGAGGTCTCTGATCGATCCGGTGTGCTTGCAGCTGTTGCGCAGATTTTTGCGAAGCATGCAGTTTCTATTCAAACGGTTCGCCAGAGTGGTCGTGGTGATGATGCTGAATTAGTAATCGTGAGCCACTTAGCGAGCGAGGCAGACCTGGCCGCTACGGTGGCTGATTTGCGCGATATGGAAGTTGTTCGTGATGTGGCAAGTGTCCTTCGGGTGATTGGTGGAGCAGCATGACGCATCAGTGGCGTGGTGTTATCGAGGAGTATCGGGAATGGTTGCCGGTCTCCGATAAGACTCCAGTGGTCTCACTGCTCGAGGGTGGCACTCCACTTGTGTATGCGTGTGTGCTCTCCGAGATGCTCGGTAACCAGGTATGGCTCAAAGTAGAGGGCAGCAACCCCACAGGTTCTTTCAAGGATCGCGGCATGACGATGGCAATCAGTAAAGCCGCGGAAGATGGCGCAAAGGCAGTTGTGTGTGCTTCGACGGGTAACACGAGTGCAAGCGCAGCGGCATATGCCACCAAAGCAGGCATGACATCCGCTGTGCTCGTCCCGGAAGGCAAGATTGCGATGGGCAAGTTGGCTCAAGCCGTTGCCCACGGTGCGCGCATTCTTCAAGTGGATGGCAATTTTGATCAATGCCTTGACTTGGCGCGCGGCTTGGCTGAGAACTATCCAATTGCCCTGGTTAACTCCGTCAATCCGTTCCGCTTGCAAGGTCAAAAGACGGGCGCCTTTGAAGTTGTCGACGCGTTAGGTTTTGCTCCAGACATTCACGCTCTCCCCGTGGGAAATGCCGGAAACATTTCGGCTTATTGGATGGGCTATAAAGAGTATGAGGTTGCAGGTAAGGCAAACTCCAGGCCAGCAATGTGGGGCTTTCAAGCCGAAGGAGCTGCACCACTCGTACGCGGGCATGTGGTCCCGAATCCAGAAACCATAGCCACGGCTATTCGAATTGGTAACCCAGCTTCATGGGATTTGGCGGTAGATGCCATCAAGAGTTCTGGCGGTCTAATAGACATGATCACTGACGATGAAATTCTGAGCGCTTACCGGATTCTTTCATCTCGCGAAGGTGTCTTTGTTGAGCCAGCAAGTGCAGCCGGGTTAGCTGGATTGATCAAGAAGAAGAATGCTGGCGAGTTGCCGACGAACAAGCGAATCGTCATTACGGTCACTGGCCACGGACTTAAAGATGTGCAATGGGCACTTGAGGGAAATGCAGCAGCCACCCCGGTGATTATTCCAGTTGATGTTGAAGCAGCTGCCAAAGAATTGAATCTCTGATGAGTGTTAAGCCTGTATTCAAGGCAAAACCAGTCACCATCTCAATTCCAGCAACGAGTGCAAATCTCGGGCCCGGATTTGATGCTCTGGGTTTAGCACTTGATATTCGCGATGTCATCGCCGCTCAAGTACTCGATGAAAAAGGATTAGATGTTGAAGTAGCTGGCGAAGGCGCTGAAGAATTGCGTAGAGATGCTAAGCACCTCGTGGTGAAGTCGATGTATGAAGCCTTTGATGCCATGGGTGGTCGTCCTCGCGGGCTAGCCATTCGGTGTGCAAATGCAATCCCGCACTCACGCGGATTGGGTTCTTCTGCGGCGGCCATCGTGGGCGGCCTGGTGCTTGCCCGCGCACTCGTGCTGAGTGGGAACGAACGTTTGCCAGATGCAGAATTATTGAATCTAGCCACCAAACAAGAGGGACATCCGGATAATGTGGCGGCCGCGCTTTATGGTGGCGCCACCATCGCTTGGATGGACGGCGAACGTGCAAAGAGCACGCGCCTCACACCGCACGCTGCAATTTCTGCGGTGGCATTTATTCCACAAAGTGCACTCTCCACTTCAAAGGCTAGACGTCTGCTTCCGGAGTCCATTCCACATCGTGATGCTGCTATTTCGGCGGGACGAGCAGCCCTTCTAGTAGAGGCGCTTACCCATCACCCAGAGTTTCTCTTTGATGCCACGCAAGATCTTCTACATCAGGAGTATCGCCGAGAAGCAATGCCACGTTCACTAGCTCTGATGAAGAAATTGCGCGATGCCGGACATGCAGCTTTCATCTCAGGGGCAGGCCCTACCGTCTTGCTGCTTACCACCGAGAAAGGTGCCGATTGGGCAGCCTTCGGGGGGACCACCTTTGAGAGCCGTGACGTGGCTATCTCACACGCCGGACCACAGGTTTTCGACAACTAATGTGACCGGCAGATTTGACCCGCAGGGCCGGAGTGCTACGCTCTCCTTGTCTGGCTCTAATTAGCCACATTCTGAGTTTCTTTTCTCTTCACCAAAGCAAACTCAAACCAATCTATAGAAAATGAATGAGGACCCGTGAGCGATTCCACTCGCGCAAAGAAGAAGGGCGACACGCTCGCCACCATGCTGCTACCTGAGCTTCAGTCCGTAGCAGCCAGACTTGAGATCGATGGTGCACCCAAGCTCCGTAAGGGCGATTTGGTAGCTGCGATTGAGGCTAAGCAAGCTGAGAATCGGGCGGCAGCCGCAAAGCCACCCAAGGCCGAGAAGCCGGCGCGCAAGGAAGCAGCGCGCGAAGAGAATTCGGATTCCGAAGCTTCAAACAATAATTCTGATAATTCAGGAAATTCTGATCGCGATGATCGCGGCGGCAATCGAAATTACGAAGATCGTGGAAACCGTCGCGGCCGAAATCGCAATCGTGGGGATCGAGGCGACCGTGGGGATCGAGGCGACCGTGGGGATCGAGGCGATCGCGGCGACCGCAACGATCGCGGCGACCGTAATGATCGCATGCGCAATCGCAATGAAGAGCCAGTCATTACTGAAGATGATGTGCTTTTGCCGGTAGCTGGCATCCTTGATGTGCTCGATAGTTACGCATTCGTGCGAACCGGCGGATACCTTCCTGGTCCCAACGATGTTTATGTATCACTACAGCAAGTACGTCGATACGGTCTTCGTAAGGGAGATGTAGTAACGGGCGCAATCCGTCAACCGAGCGAGGGAGAGCGTCGCGAGAAGTTCAACGCACTAGTGCGCCTCGACACCATTAACGGTGTTGATCCCGAGCAATCTCGTAATCGGGTTGATTTCTCTAAGCTCGTACCGCTCTACCCACAACAACGTCTTCGCCTAGAAACAGAGGGGTCAATTCTTACCACTCGAGTGATCGATTTGATCTCACCTATTGGTAAGGGACAACGTGGTCTTATTGTTTCGCCACCTAAGGCTGGTAAAACCATGGTGTTGCAAGCGATTGCTAATGCCATCACTACCAACAACCCTGAGTGTCACTTGATGGTGGTACTTGTAGATGAGCGCCCTGAAGAAGTGACCGATATGCAACGCTCCGTAAAGGGCGAAGTAATCGCTTCGACTTTTGATCGTCCTGCCGAAGATCACACCACCGTCGCTGAGCTTGCCATTGAACGAGCAAAGCGCTTGGTGGAGCTTGGACACGATGTAGTCATATTGCTCGACTCCATCACTCGTCTCGGGCGTGCATACAACCTCTCGGCTCCCGCAAGTGGTCGCATCCTCTCCGGTGGTGTTGATTCAGCAGCGCTTTACCCGCCCAAGAAGTTCTTTGGTGCAGCGCGCAATATTGAAGATGGTGGCTCACTCACCATTCTGGCAACCGCCCTGGTCGATACTGGCTCCCGAATGGACGAAGTTATTTTCGAAGAGTTCAAGGGCACCGGAAACCTCGAGCTCGTCCTCGATCGACGCTTTGCAGATAAGCGCATTTTCCCTGCCGTGAACATTGATGGCTCGGGCACGCGTAAGGAAGAGATCTTGATGGGCGCCGAGGAGTTGGCGATCGTCTGGAAACTTCGCCGCGTACTTCATGCCCTGGACTCACAACAGGCGCTCGAGTTGCTCCTGGAGAAGATGAAGGGCACGAAGAACAACGTGGAATTCCTGATGCAAATTCAGAAGACCACCGTGGGACCTGGCGGCGAGGCGTAACAACTCCGCTTGGGGGAGCGTAATTGAGCGTAAAACGCCCGATTACCTGCCTGCCAATGGCTCAGGTTAGAATTGGACCCGCTCCGGTTCACGTGGCTACTTTGCTTCGACCCGGCGCACCGCGACACTTTGTCGCCCGACAGTAGGAGAGATTCGTGAAGCCAGAGATCCATCCTGAATATGTGAGCACTCAAGTGACCTGCTCCTGCGGCGAAACTTTCGTTACGCGTTCCACCTCAAAGAGTGGCGCGATTCATTCAGACGTATGTTCAGCCTGTCACCCCTTCTACACCGGTAAGCAGAAAATTCTTGATACTGGTGGACGTGTGGCTAAGTTCGAACAACGCTTCGGCAAGAAGTAGCTTTCTAGACGCCGTGTGCTCCGCAGTTGCGGGGTACACGGCGTTTGCTATTTATCAGATAAAAAGACGCACTAGAGGAGTCACCAATGTCCGACGATTTTGGATCAGCCCTCGAACTACTTCGCGAGTATGCGCAGATTGAAGGCGAGCTAGCTGATCCCGCGGTACACGGTGACCCAGCGCGCGCTCGCCAACTTGGTCGCCGCTACGCCCAGCTCGGACCAGTCGTCGCTGGATATAACTCATGGAAGAGCGCCGAAGAAGAATTAGATACTGCTCGCGAACTTTCTGCAGAGGATGAATCCTTCAAGGCCGAATTGCCTGCGCTGCAAGAATTATTGGAAAGCAGAGCGGCCACGCTTCAAGAACTGCTCTTACCTCGCGATCCAGATGATGATCGTGACGTCATTGTTGAAATCAAAGCTGGCGAAGGCGGAGATGAATCCGCACTTTTCGCTGGGGACTTACTTCGTATGTATATGCGCTTTGCCGAGCGGGTCGGTTGGAAGGTCGAAGTCATCGATGTCACCGAAAGTGATCTGGGTGGATACAAGGATGTTTCTATTGCGTTGAAGAGCAAGGGAACACCTCAACCAGGAATGGCTCCGTGGGCTCGACTCAAGTACGAAGGTGGCGTCCATCGGGTTCAACGCGTTCCGGAAACCGAATCACAAGGCCGCATTCACACTTCGGCCGCTGGCGTGCTGGTGATGCCCGAAGCGGAAGAAGTTGATGTGACGCTTGATCTCAACGATCTTCGGGTCGACGTTTATCGCTCGAGTGGTCCTGGTGGGCAGAGCGTGAACACCACTGACTCCGCTGTGCGACTTACGCATATTCCTACCGGCATCGTGGTCTCGTGCCAGAACGAGAAGAGCCAACTTCAGAATAAGGAATCTGCGCTTCGCATTATGCGCGCGCGCCTGCTCTCTGCAGCCAAAGAAGCACAAGATGCAGCGGCATCTGATGCCAGGCGTTCACAAGTTCGGACTGTTGATCGCAGCGAGCGAATTCGTACATATAACTTTCCGGAAAATCGCATCAGTGACCACCGCACCAACTTCAAGTCTTACAATCTGAGTGCAGTGCTTGACGGTGATCTCGAAGCAGTCATTCAATCTTTGGTTGATGCAGATACTGCAGCGAAACTTTCTGCTGTGGGTGCTACGGATCAGACTCGTAGGTCGTAACAGTGGCTGAGAACGTGCGCGAGTTAATAGCCGAGGCAACTCGTGAACTCAGCGATGCTGGCGTGGCCTCTCCTCGTGTAGATGCCGAATTGATCGCTGCCCATGTCCTAGACACAGAGCGCGGACGAATCTTTACTTACGAGAATTTCTCATCGGCGCAAGCGAATTCGTTCCGGTCCTATGTAGATACGCGTTGTAGTCATGTACCAGTGCAGTACATCATCGGCCTGGCACCATTTAGATACCTCGAGGTAGAGGTTGGCCCCGGTGTCCTTATCCCTCGCCCAGAAACTGAACTCGTTGCTCAGCATGCGATTGATACTGCTAAGTCAATGCCCGGAACTCCGATCGTGGTAGATCTTGGATCTGGAAGTGGTGCGATCGCACTTTCGATTGCCACCGAGGCACCACGCTCGCGCGTAATTGCTGTTGAACGCGAATCTTCGGCATTCGTCTGGTTAAAGCGAAATGTCGCTAACTTGGCTCCATCGATTGAATGTAAGCAAGGAGATGTGGCTGACGCGCTCCAAGATCTCAATGGCAAAGTTGATATTGCAGTAGCAAATCCTCCGTACGTGAACTCGCACTCAGAAATGCCCTTCGAAGTGAGTAACTTTGAACCAGCCGAGGCTCTCTTAGGTGGGGGAGATGCGGGAATAGAAATCCCTGGCCTCTTCGCCAGAGCAGCATCGCGACTCCTGAAACAAGGCGGCACATTTATCTGCGAACACGGCGAAGATCAAGGGCTGGCCATTGCAGCCCTCTTATCGCCAGACTTCATAGAGGTCACACTGCATACCGATTTCAATGATCGACCTCGTTGGACATCAGCGGTGCGGAGGTAGCAATGGCTCACACACTTTTGCTCGATGATGAATCTGTCACTCAAGCTGGCGAAATAATCCGTCGGGGCGGGGTGGTCGCATTCCCTGATGAGCACGCTTATCTCTTACTTGCAGACGCCTTTCACCTCACGGCCACTGCACGCATTCGAGAACTGCGAATGATGGAGTCAGGGGCAACTCTTCAAGTCCTCATTGCAGATCAACCCACTTTGCATGGGATCGCTCGCGAGATAGATGACGAGGGTTCGGCACTTGTCGAGGCCTTCTGGCCGGGGCCGCTAACGCTGCTCGTGCTCGCCCAAGGTGGTCTCGCATGGGATTTGGGGGATCGTCGCGAGATGGGGGCTTTCCTCGTTCGTCAACCTCGTTCCCCTCGGCTACGCGAATTACTCCGCCTCACCGGTCCACTCGCATGTGGGCTCGCCTCGCGCGCGGGGGAGCCACTTGCCACCGAAGTGGGAGAGATCGCGGTCGCTGATGAATGTGACCTGATCGTTGACGGCGGGCAACAAAATGTTGCAGGAACGTCTTCAGTTATAGATCTCACAGTGAAGCCCCCTCGTTTAGTGCGTCGCGGGAGCATCTCGTTCTTTGACCTCGCCAAGGTGGCGCCTACCTTGGTCGTAGAGTGAGCACACGACGAAAGGAAGCGATATGAGTTCAGAGTTCTGGGGTCCCGATTTCGATGCGTTGAAATCTCAGGATCCAGAGATTGCCACCATCATCCTTGATGAATTAGAGCGGCAGCGTGACGGACTACAACTTATCGCCAGCGAGAACTTTACTTCGCCTGCAGTTCTTGCAGCGCTTGGTTCAACCCTTTCAAATAAGTACGCAGAGGGATATCCAGGAAAGCGTTATTACGGTGGATGTGCTGATGTTGATCGCGCCGAGATACTTGGCATTGAACGTGCAAAGGCCCTTTTCGGCGCTGAGCACGCAAATTTGCAACCGCACTCTGGTGCAAGTGCAAATATTGCAGTGTATGCCGCCTTCACGAAGCCAGGAGATACGGTTCTTGCAATGTCGTTGCCGCATGGGGGACATCTCACTCATGGGTCCAAAGTAAATTTCTCAGGTAAGTGGTTCGATATCGTCTCTTACGGAGTCCGCCAAGATACCGAACTCATTGATTACGACGAGCTTCGTGACTTAGCAATGAAGCATCGCCCAAAAATGATTTGCTCTGGCGCAACTGCATATCCGCGTCTTGTGGATTTCGAAAAAGTCCGTGAGATTTGTGACGAGTCAGGTGCAATTATGTGGGTTGATGCTGCGCACTTCATCGGATTAGTAGCCGGAAAAGCCATTCCTTCACCCGTTCCGTATGCCGACGTCGTATCGTTTACTACCCATAAGGTGTTGCGCGGTCCTCGTGGAGGAATGATTCTTTCCAAGTCGGCTCACGCGGCAGCCATTGATAAAGCTATTTTCCCAGGCATGCAGGGTGGTCCACTCATGCACGCGGTGGCGGCCAAGGCCGTGGCGCTGAAAGAAGCGTCAACGCCTGCCTATCAGAGTTACGCAAAGAGCGTGATTGCAAATGCGCAGGCGCTCTCTTCAAGTCTGGCTGAGCACGGCATGCGCTCCGTTTCAGGAGGCACTGACACGCATCTTGCTTTGATTGATTTGCAGGCGCTCGGTGTAAACGGCGCAGATGCCGAAAAGCGATGCGATGCCGCTGGAATTACCCTGAACAAGAATTCCATTCCATTCGACCCCGAGGCGCCTTCGGTGACCTCCGGAATTCGAGTGGGTACACCGGCTGCCACCACGCAGGGAATGGGTATTCCGGAAATGGCCAAAATTGCGGAGTTTATTTCCAGGGCAGTACGCGGCACGGGCGACCCTGCGGAAATTCGTGCTCAGGTAACCGAGTTAACTCACGCATTTCCGGCGTATCCTCGATAGGTGCGCGAGTACCTCTTTGCTGCCCTCATCGCTTCGGCGGTGACATATTTAGCGACGCCATTTTTTAAATCGCTAGCAATTCGTCTCGGAGCCATGGCGCCCATTAGGGCTCGTGACGTGCATTTAGTCCCTACTCCGCGTTGGGGTGGGCTAGCTATGTTGGTCGGGCTCGCAGTGGGATTAGTGGTGGCATACCACTTGCCATTACTTCATAAAGCTTTTGAAAATTCACATGACCCGATCGCTATTGCTAGTGGCGCCTTAGTAATCGTGCTCCTTGGGGCCGCGGATGATCTTTGGGAGCTTGATGCCCTCACTAAGTTGGCAGGGCAAGCTCTTGCCGCTGGTGTGATGGCGATTCAAGGAGTGCAACTCTTATGGCTACCCATCAATGGTGTCACTGCCCTGCCGCCCACTCTTGGCGTTGTTGCTACCGTTCTCGTTGTCTTAGTGGCAATTAATGCCGTGAACTTTGTTGACGGACTCGATGGTTTGGCGGCCGGGATTGTGGCTATAGGTGGAATTGCCTTCTTCTCGTTCTCGTATCTCTTAGCTGTGATTAACGGATTTAGCCGAGCGGGTACAGCCACACTTTTCACTGCACTGTTGGTGGGAATCTGCTTAGGATTCCTGCCGCATAACGTTTACCCTGCAAAGATCTTTATGGGTGATTCCGGGTCCATGTTGCTCGGCTACTTATTGGCCGCATGCACCATCAGTATCACTGGCCAACTCGATGCGAATGCTCTTTCGGCTGAGAATCTGGCGCCTGCACTCTTGCCACTCGTCTTGCCGTTAGCCATTCTTGCTATTCCGCTCTTGGATCTTGGGTGGGCAGTCATTCGACGCACCGCTGCTGGTAAATCGCCATTTACGCCAGATAAGCACCATCTTCATCATCGTCTATTGCGCATTGGTCACTCACCTCGAGGAGCAACGTCGGTGCTCTACGTGTGGACGGCCGCTATCGCTTTTCCAGTCAGTGCTATTGCTTTCATCCCGATGAGATCGGCGTTGTTCATCATGGTTGTGGCGCTGGTGCTGGCTGCGGTCTTTACGCGATCCTTGCCAGCTAAAGAACACGACGAGTTGCGTCGTATGAGGAGAAATAACTTTGAAGGTGCGACGCTGCGTTGGGCTGGTTCCCTCTCCGGGGGGGCTGTTCTCCTGGCGGTGCTCTATGCCGAAGTGGTCCAGCGGAGCGACCAAGTCAAGGCAGCTCTGCTCGCCGGGGGAGTTGTTGCACTCTTCTTTGGAATCTCGCTACTTCTGGGCCGGCTGACTCGAAAGAGTTCTCCCTCCGGCACGATGGCGTGGGCCATGGCCTCCTACTTCGCCAAACTCATCTTGCTGGGAGCCCTGTTGCTCGGAATGCGCTCACTGGACGGTGTTGATCACGCCTACTTTGGAGTGACTGCCATCACAGCGGTACTCCTCTGGCTGGTCGGGGAGGTAACGGCATTCCTTCGAATGCGTATTCCGACCCTGGTCGTGGAAGCAGAGAATTCATCGATTGTGCAATCTGAAGGTGGGGGAGCCCATGTCATCTAAGGACGAGGGGGCGATGTTTACCATCATCGCCTATTTGCTCGCCGGCCTCCTCCTGTGGGGTGGCGTTGGGATGTTCCTGGACCATCTCCTTGGGCTCCATTTTCTGGTTGTTATCGGATTTCTGGTGGGGCTTGTGAGCGCTATGTACCTTATTTACCTTCGCTTCATTCGGCAGTAGCTCGAGCAACGCTAACGACCCTCTTCGGAGGTGAGACATAGCACACGGCAGGGCGTGGCTGAAGGTTTTGCCTCCCTACCCCTTCTCCCTCTATGTTTAGGGCGTTCGCCAACCCATTCGAGGAGCCCTGCGTTGAACGCGTCGACATTGCTCGCCTCTGGAGGATTCGTTTCTCCCGGAAGCCATGACTTCGTATTCAAACCACTTTTTGGCAACAACATCCTTTTTACAAAGCCAGTTTTTCAAGCAATTTTGGCGGCCATTCTGGTTGCTGTCTTCTTTCTTATCTCATCGAGAAAAGCCGCAGTTGTTCCATCTCGCACACAGTTCTTTGGTGAGAGCGTCTACTCATTCGTAAAGAAAGACCTTGGCGAAGACATCATTGGTCATGAGTTTATGAAGTTTGTGCCTTTTCTCTTCTCGCTCTTCACCTTCATTATTGTGAATAACATCTTCGGAATTGTGCCGTTCATGCAATTCCCGACGATGTCACGTTTTGGATTCCCGGTAGCACTCATGATTTTTACCTACGTGATCTACCACTACGTAGGTATTCGCAAGCATGGTCTCGGTAAGTACCTCAAGGACATTGCATTTGTTCCAGGCGTGCCAAAGTGGATCTACGTGATCCTCACTCCACTTGAGATTGCCACCTACTTCATTATTCGCCCGTTCACGCTCGCCATTCGTCTTTTTGCCAACATGTTCGCTGGGCACCTTTTGTTGCTCGTCTTCATCATGGGTGGCGACTACATGCTGCACAACAGCATGGTGCTCAAAATTATGAGCCCGCTCTCTTTCGGATTCGGAATCGGTCTGACCTTCTTCGAATTCTTTATTGAATGTCTGCAGGCGTACATCTTCACCCTGCTGACTGCGCTGTACATCGCCGGAGCAATTGCCGACGAGCACTAACAACTAGATTTGATCAGATGCCCTTCTGATCAATTACCTGAAAGGGAAATGACATGACAGGCACAATGGCTATCGTAGGCTTCGGCCTTTCGACGATTGGACCCGGTATTGCAACTGGTCTCGTCTTCGCTGCTTACATCAATGGCGTCGCCCGCCAGCCTGAGGCACGCGGCATTCTCCAACCGCTCGCGTTCCTCGGTTTCGCACTTGCCGAAGCGCTCGCGCTCTTGGGTCTCGTACTCGCGTTCGTCCTCAAGTAAAGATCAATCGCAGAGATTTTCAGAGACTACGACTTAGAGAACGAGGTTGCAGATGAGTACGCAGATTTTGTTGCTAGCTTCTGAGGAGGCCGGTCTACCGATCATTCCTACGTTGACTGAAGTCATCGTTGGTTTAATCGCGTTCTCGCTGCTCTTCATAGTGATGAAGAGCAAGGTAGTACCGCGCTTCGAGAAGGCGTTTGCCGATCGCACCGATGCCATTCAAGGTGGCATGGAGCGTGCCGAGCAAGCCCAGCAAGAGGCGGCAGCTGCACTCAAGTCTTATCAAGATCAACTCTCCGATGCACGCGGTGAAGCCCAAAAGCTTCGCGAGGAAGCACGCGCACAGGGAGCTGCGATCATTGAAGAGATGCGCACCAAGGCGCAAGAAGAAGCGAACCGAATCACTGCTGCTGCGCGCGCCTCAATCGAGGCCGAGCGTCAACAAGCAGTCACTTCTTTGATGCAAGAGGTCGGCACTATTGCTACCAACCTTGCATCCAAGATTGTGGGCGAGGCTCTTGACGATCAAGTTCGTCAATCTCGCGTGGTTGATCGTTTCTTGGCCGACTTGGAGGGCTCTAAGTAACCATGGCACTCGTAATGAAGGGAACAAGTCGCCAATCCTTGGCGATGAGTCGTGCGCTGATGGAAAGCACGCTGGCCTCCATGAATGGAGAGCAAGCGTCTGCCCTTTCGGCTGACCTCTTCCTCGTTACACGTACCCTTGATTCCTCGAAGTCTCTTCTTCGTGCGCTCACTGATCCATCTCGAGAAGCTCAGGGCAAGGCAGGTGTCGCACAATCTCTCTTCGGAGCGCAGATTGGTGCCGGCGCGGCCAAGCTCCTCGAAGAATTGGTGAAGACGCGTTGGTCGCGTTCAAGTGATCTCTCAAATGCTGCTGAGCAATTGGCCGTCGAGGCCGAGGCTGCTGCAGCAAATGCTGACGGTACTCTCGATGCTCTCGAAGAAGAACTCTTCCAATTTGGTCGAGTCGTCGCTGCAAACCCCGATTTGCGGGCGGCGTTCGCTGCGCGCAAAGCAGGCACCAGCGATCAAAAGGGCGAACTCGTTCGTTCACTTCTTTCGGGCAAGGTCGTGCCCTCTTCGCTTCGACTCATTCTTCAATTGGTGATGCATCCGCGTGGTCGTCATATCGAAGGTGGCTTGAGTGAATTTGCACAGGCAGCAGCCGATCGACGTAACCGCATGATTGCGCATGTGAAAAGCGCCATTGAATTGACGTCCGCACAACAAGAGCGTCTGAGTACGGCCCTTACGGCTGAACTTGGCCGTCCAATGCGTGTGAACGTTGAAGTAGATAAGAGTGTGGTGGGTGGTCTCTCCATTCGCTTCGCTGATGAGTTGATTGACGGCACCACCGTCAGTCGTTTGGCAGAAGCGAGTCGACGACTCGCAGGTTAAGTACTTTGCCCTTACAAAGCGTGAGGGCGGCTATTGAAGGAGAACATGATGGCGGAACTCACGATCCGACCCGAGGACATTCGTGATGCACTGGCGAAGTTTGTCCAGTCATACGATCCCGGCACTGCGGCTCGCGACGAGATCGGCACGGTCACCGAAGCAGGCGACGGTATCGCGCGCGTTGAAGGTCTACCTTCGACGATGACGAACGAGCTGCTGAAGTTTGAGGACGGCACCCTTGGTATCGCTCTCAACCTTGACGTTCGTGAGATCGGTGTCGTTATCCTCGGCGGCTTCTCTGGCATCGTCGAAGGTATGGCTGTGCGCCGCACCGGTGAAGTTCTCTCTGTGCCAGTCGGTGATGGCTTCTTGGGTCGCGTCGTCGATCCACTGGGTCGTCCGATCGACGGCAAGGGTGAAATCGTTGCTGAGTCACGCCGTGCACTTGAAGTTCAGGCACCCTCAGTAGTGCAACGCCAACCAGTGAAAGAGCCCATGCAGACTGGCATCAAGGCAATCGACGCCATGACCGCTATTGGCCGTGGACAACGTCAGCTCATCATTGGTGATCGTCAGACTGGTAAGACCGCTGTTGCGATCGACACCATCATCAACCAACGCGAAAACTGGTTGACCGGAGATCCTAAGAAGCAGGTCAAGTGTATTTACGTGGCTATCGGCCAGAAAGGTTCCACGATCGCAGCTGTTCGTGGCGCACTCGAAGAAGCCGGCGCTATGGATTACACCACCATCGTGGCTGCCCCTGCTTCTGACCCTGCAGGTTTCAAGTACCTCGCTCCTTACACCGGTTCTGCGATTGGTCAGCACTGGATGTACAAGGGTGAGTCCGTTCTCATCATTTTCGATGATCTTTCAAAGCAAGCAGAGGCTTACCGTGCAGTCTCGCTCTTGCTTCGTCGTCCACCAGGTCGCGAGGCTTACCCTGGCGACGTCTTCTACTTACACTCACGTCTTCTCGAACGTTGCGCAAAGCTTTCAGATGAGCTTGGTGCCGGTTCCATGACTGGTCTTCCAATTATCGAAACGAAGGGTAATGACGTCTCGGCGTTCATTCCTACCAACGTTATTTCGATTACCGACGGACAGTGCTTCTTGGAAACAGATCTCTTCAACTCGGGTGTGCGTCCCGCTATCAACGTAGGTATCTCGGTATCTCGCGTGGGTGGTTCGGCTCAGATCAAGGCCATGAAGAAGATCGCCGGACGTCTGCGTCTCGACCTTGCACAGTTCCGTGAACTAGAAGCATTCGCTGCATTCGGTTCTGACCTCGACGCTGCGTCCAAGGCACAGCTCGAGCGCGGTGCTCGCATGGTGGAACTTCTCAAGCAAGGTCAGTACTCACCTTTCTCAGTTGAGCGCCAAGTCGTTTCTATCTGGGCCGGTACCACTGGCAAGCTCGACAGTGTCCCTGTTCCTGACATCCGTCGTTTCGAGGCAGAATTCCTTGATTACGTCGGCCGCCAACATAAGGGCATTTTCGATGCGATTGCATCTACCAAGGATCTTGGCGATGACCTAGTTGCCCAACTCGATGCTGCTGTCACGGCATTCAAGTTGGAGTTTGCTGCATCTTCCGGCGCCGTGGCTGATCATGCCGCTGAATCGCTCGATAGCGATGAAGTGGGACAAGAGACCATCACCAGGCACGTACCAGCGGCGAAGAAGTAGGACTCATTCATGGGTGCCCAGTTACGTATTTATCGCCGACGGATGCGTTCCGTCAAGGCGACGAAGAAGATCACGAAAGCGATGGAACTTATCTCCGCTTCTCGTATCGTCAAGGCGCAGCAACGCGTCGCGGCTTCGTCTCCTTACGCGACTGAATTAACGCGTGCAGTTTCAGCGTTGGCAACATTTTCAAATGTTGAACATCCGTTGACCGCTGCGGTAACTGACGCCAAGCGTGCTGCTGTGCTTATCATCGCGAGCGATCGTGGTATGGCTGGTGCGTACGCAAGCAATGCAATCAAGGAAGGAGATCAACTCACCTCGCTTCTTAAGAGCCGCGGATTAGAAGTTGATCACTATCTTGTGGGTCGCAAGGCCTTGAACTACTACCGATTCCGTAATCGTCCAATTGCTGCTTCATGGACTGGTTTTAGCGATAACCCCACCTATGAAAATGCGAAAGAGATTGCAGATACAGTCATCGCCTCTTTCCTTCAAGAAACCGGCGCAGACGAATTGCACATCATCTTTACTGAGTTTGTATCGATGATCACCCAGCGGCCACTGGCCAAGCGCATGCTTCCACTCGAAATAGTGGAGAGCTCCGCGCCTCCGGCTGATGGGCCGCTGCCGCTCTATGAGTTCGAGCCTTCCGCGGGCGATGTGCTTGATGCACTTCTTCCTCGGTATGTAGAAAGCCGTATCTTCAATGCTCTGCTTCAATCAGCTGCTTCCGAGCACGCTGCACGTCGTCGGGCAATGAAGTCTGCAACAGATAATGCTGAAGAGTTAATCAAGTCGCTTACGCGACGTGCAAACGCGGCCCGTCAGGCCGAGATCACCCAAGAAATCAGCGAGATCGTCGGTGGTGCTGATGCACTTGCATCAGCAACTTCCGGGGGCGAGTGAGAGAGATGACCATGGATATCAAAACCAAAGCCGGCCGAGTCGCCCGCGTAATCGGACCAGTCGTCGACGTGGAATTCCCCGCCGATGCAATGCCGGGAATCTACAACGCGCTTCAGGTAGATGTGACGATGGGTGGTGTCGACCGCATGCTTACGCTTGAGGTGGCCCAACACATTGGTGACAACCTCGTGCGTGCGATCTCTATGCAACCTACTGATGGTCTCGTGCGTGGCGCCGAAGTGCGCGACACGGGCTCTGCCATCAGCGTGCCAGTAGGTGATGTCACCAAGGGTCACGTATTCAACACCCTCGGCGAATCACTCGACGTGCCCACTTCTTCGCTGGAGATCAAAGAGCGTTGGCCAATCCACCGCAACGCTCCTGCCTTCGATCAACTCGAGTCAAAGACCGAGATGTTCGAGACTGGCATCAAGGTCGTCGACCTTCTCACCCCTTATGTAAAGGGTGGAAAGATCGGGCTCTTCGGCGGCGCCGGTGTAGGCAAGACCGTTCTTATTCAGGAAATGATTTACCGCGTTGCCGAAAACTTTGGTGGTGTCTCCGTGTTCGCTGGTGTCGGAGAGCGTACCCGTGAAGGTAACGACCTTTTCCTTGAAATGACGGAGACGGGCGTTATCAATAAGACGGCTCTGGTCTTCGGTCAGATGGACGAGCCACCGGGGACGCGTCTTCGCGTTGCACTCTCGGCGCTCACCATGGCTGAGTACTTCCGCGATGTTCAGAAGCAAGACGTACTTCTCTTCATCGACAACATCTTCCGCTTTACGCAGGCAGGTTCCGAGGTATCTACTCTCCTCGGCCGCATGCCTTCTGCTGTGGGTTACCAGCCAACCCTCGCTGACGAAATGGGTGTGCTTCAGGAGCGCATTACTTCAACGCGTGGTCACTCGATTACATCGATGCAGGCCATTTATGTTCCTGCTGATGACATCACCGACCCAGCTCCACACACCACCTTCGCCCACCTTGATGCCACCACAGTGCTTTCGCGTCCGATCTCCGAGCTTGGTATTTACCCAGCCGTGGATCCACTCGACTCCACTTCACGCATCCTTGATCCTCGCTACATCGGTGAAGAGCACTTCCGTGTTGCTAACCGTACGAAGCAGATCTTGCAGCGCTACAAGGATCTCCAAGACATCATCGCAATTCTTGGTATCGACGAACTCTCCGAAGAGGATCGCATCCTCGTCGGCCGCGCTCGCCGTATCCAGCGCTTCCTCTCGCAGAACACCTTCGTGGCCAAGGTCTTCACTGGTCTCGATGGATCTTTCGTTCCGCTCACAGAGACAGTCGCTGCATTCAAGGCGCTTGCCGATGGCGATTACGATCACGTGCCAGAGCAAGCATTCTTCATGTGCGGTGGCCTTGACGATGTTGAGCGCAGAGCTGCTGAGTTGGCTAAGGCCTAATCATGAGCATCCGGGTAGAGCTTGTGTCCGCAGAGCGTCGCGTTTGGTCAGG
>CAIMVH010000027.1 GCA_903844855.1 uncultured Actinomycetes bacterium
GCCAGCAAAACTCGATGCAACTCTTCTCGAAAAAATTGATCCGAACCTGCCCTATCTTCGAGCCGAGATTAGTTATGCGGTGACACACGAAAAAGCACTACACATAAGCGACGTATTGATGCGGCGCACTCGCATTGCACTTGAAGTGAGTGATCGCGGTGTGGCTGCAGCCCGCGTCGTGGCTCAGGTGATGGCCCCGATCCTGGGTTGGGAGAGCGCTAAATCTGATCGAGAGATTTCTGAGTATGACGCTTTGGTGGCCAGGGAGTTCGACTCTGAGACCTTGATCGTCGGAGCTGCCTAAGCGGTAATTTCTGGCGATAGGCGCATCGAATTCGGGCGTGCTCGCCGAGGGAGCAAGGGCGCGTTTAATTTGTGCGAGCGGATGCTGAACTCTCCGCCTAAAGTAAGGGAATGCGAAATCGCACCCTCCCAGGGGCTCTCCTGCTAGCCATGCTGGGTAGCCTCGTTTCGCTCACCGGAAGTAATGCTGCGGTTAAAGCCGAGAGCCCACTTCCTGGGCTCGAAGCGGGCTGGTTTGAAACCATGAACTGGTACCGGACCGCTTCTGGCGTGAAGCCGATAACCAAGGATGTCTCCCTCTCCAAGGCGCTCGACGCCCATCTTGATTACTTGATTAACACCGACAAGGTGCTTCGAGTGGGTGGGTTCTCAAGTCCACACACGCAAAATCCCGCCAGCCCTCACTACACAAAGGAAGGTGAAGGCGCCGGGAAAGCGAGCAATATTATTTCCGATGCACGGGCCGAGGAGAGTGAGGCCGGCGCGATGGACGCGTGGATGACCGCACCTTTTCATGCAATTGGAATATTACGTGAGGGACTAAAGAGCAGCGCGTTGGCGACAGCTAAGGCCGACACGGGACGTACCTTTTGGGGTCTCAACGTTGTTGCTGGTTTAACACCAGGTGCGACACGTACTAAGAACATTTTCTTTCCCGGAGATGACTCTACTGTGCGCCTCTCTCGTTTCGCAGGTGAGTCTCCTGAACCACGAGAAGGTTGCCCTGGGGATTATAAAAATTTCACAGGGCTGCCGATATTCGCATCGTTGCTCAAAGATCCAACGAAAGATGTCTCGGTAGAGCTCACTGGCGTGAAGGGTGAATTGATCCCGGAGGACGATCTCTGTGTGCAAACGCAGTACACATTCAAATCAACTGATGCGGTGATGGGTCCCGCAGGTGCTAAATCATTTACGGGCGAGAACTTGGTCATCATCATTCCAAGGGATCCTCTTGTGAGAGGAACTTATAAGGTAAAAATAAAGCAGGGCGGAGTGCCAGATATAGGTTGGAGTTTTGGCGTGGAGCCAGCGCCAGTGGAAGGTATCGCCAGCGGCATTCCTGAGCAGAAGTTCCCCGTGCGCAGAGCGCTGCAGTGGTCGCTCGGCAGTGCAGTAAGCGACTATTCACTCACCTCTCAGCGGGTGCGGATATGGGATTGCCCGGAGAACAAATGCACTACAAAGACGGTTATTTATGATCGCACCTTACCGACTGCGCAAAAGTCTATTGATATTTCTACTTTTAAAGATGCGTTTTACTTCGTTTGTATTGAACCCATCAACGCAAGTGGAGTGGGTAAATGTACTTATCAAATAATTCGCGTGCTTAACTCCTGTGATACCACGACTTGTTTTGTTGGGAGCACATGGGGCGGCCCAGAATCAAGGTGCTGGCAAACTTCTAGCACGGGGATACTCGAAGAGTTGCGCGGAAAGAGTTGGGTAAAAGTTGCTCAGACGAATGCACTCAAAAGCAAATGCACAAACCCAAAGTACCCTTACTCCTATGTAGCTAAATATCCAGTCAAATCCGTGGGCGAAAAAACTTTTAGGTGGCGGATCCTCTCCAATGGCAAAGTCTTAGGTTTAACGTTGCCGCCAGATACGGCGCAATTCCTCCCCAAAACGGGAGTTTAGGGCCTTACTCAGCCCACTTTTCTAGGGCATCTCCCGGTGAATTTCCTGGTGAATTTCCTGCGGAAGGCAGTTTTCGGCGATGCGCGTGGTGACGGATTCTAGTACCGGGGCTATATTACTTCAGATAGATTGGACAAATCGCTCATTAAGGCAGGTCAGCCATGCGCCGTATCGCAGGTATAGCCGCGATAATCTTTGGGCTATCCGCGCTAGTTGCCGTGCCCGCAGTCATCACGGCCGCCCCCGCCTCAGCACTTGAATGTTTCGGGGGGCAGGTTCCTGATCCAGCACAAACTTATTGCGTGACGCCGCCGGCGCCAACTACCCCTCCTAACTGCGGACCGGCGACTGCCTGGAATGGGACTTCGTGCGCTCCTTCAGTCCCGACGGCTACAGTCCCAGTTGCTCCAGTGGCTCCGGTATGTAACGCACCCGCTGTCTATGAGGCGTCGAGTAACTCTTGTAAGACTCCGCCAACGACCATGATGGGGCCATCGGTTCCGGTATGTAATGCACCCGCCGTCTACGAGGCGTCCAGTAACTCTTGTAAGACCTCATCGGCATCATCCACGAACAGCGGTGGCAGTAGTTCTGGTTCTGGTTCTGGTTCTGGTTCTGGTCTTCAGTGTTCTAATGGCTGGGTCGCTAATCCCTCTCAAACCGCTTGTATCGCGCCAGTGGTGGACAATTCTGGGTCTCAACCTGGAGCCTCATCTTGTGGTCCGAATACTGCGTGGAATGGAACCTTTTGCGCTCCCACAGTGGGCGCTGCGGCTGAAGCGGCTAAGGCAGGAGGAGTAGGTTGTCCTGCGTTAACGATGTGGAACGGAAAAGAGTGCGCGGCCACCATGGGTGGTAGCACTCAAGGTTCCACTGGCAACACTTCTGGAAGTTCGGGAAGCCAGCCGAACTGGCAACAAGGGGTTGACCCGTGCTTATTGAGCCCTGATCGCGCTAAATGTGAAGCGGCCAAACTTGCCTCAATTTCCTTATGTCCGTCCGGAAGTTTCTTTGACCAAGGAATACAAGGATGTAAATCTGCGACTAAGCAGAGCGCCACGATTGCCTGCGCGGATGGAACTTTTAAAGTAACCGCACTTGAGTGTTCTACTTTTGGTGGAGCAGTTGGTTCTGCCATTGCCGCATCTACTGGCAGTACGTGCGCTAATGGTTACGCACCTAATTCAACGGGTTTTTGTGTGCCAATTGCATCTCTTGCTGGCAATAACTCGGCTACGAGTTGTGGGCCTGCCACTTTCTGGAACGGCACATCGTGCGCTCCGACAACTGGAGCGGCGGCTGGATCTTCATCGCCAGGTATTACTCCGCCGACGGGTACACCTGCTGAACTGAAGCAGAAGTGTGCAGATTACGGCTTTACCTGGACCGGCACTTCATGCTTGGCTGGGACTGCCGCAGGAGCTTCGCTCGGTGGTAGTTGTCTCGACGGGTATATCGCCGCCAGTACCGGTATTTGTATGCCAAAGGGCTTTGACAACGGCGCGAACATTCCTGCAAGCAAGAACACCGGACCAATCTCCACATCAATTGACCCATGCCGCGTTACTCCAGTTCCGCCATCTTGTATTGCAAGTGGAGCGGTAAAGGTTTCCGAGAGCACTGTTGTGCAGGCGCAGACTGCGCGCTACGGCCCGCCAGCCCCGGCGCCAGGTCAGCAAAGTTCTGCAGGCGGCGGCGGGGGAGGCACCACTTCGTCGCAATTCGCAGCGCCTCCAGCAAAGAATGGAAAGGCGCCTGCGCCAGTACTGATCTTCAATGTGTTGGGCTCAGACAATAAAGCCCTCACCGATTCAAACGGTAAAGAACTCACCACCAAGCCAGCGGTCAAATCAGGTAACACGGTATTCGTCGATAAGAGTGGAAGCCCCGTCATTACAGCGCCCACATTAGATCCGAGTGGCCGGCCAGTGACTGGGCCCGATGGCTCCGTGTTGTACACGCGCCTCATGACTTTTGCCGGTCAAGAAGCGGTCACAGATTCGTCTGGGCGAGCGGTGACTGCCACTCCGCTTCTCAACGGTGCTGGTAAAGCCCTGCAAGCTTCGAATGGACGAGTTGTCTATGCACCGCCCGTGCTCGATGCAAAGGGAAACATCCTTTTGAACTCGTACGGTTCGCCCGTCCTTGCCCAGCCGCTCTCTGATGCGACGGGCGGCATTGCCGTAGGGCCAACTGGTGAGCCAGTCGTGGTGCAGCCCATGGTTGCCGAAGGCGGCAAGGCGATCCTGAAGAATGGGCAACTTATTTATGTAGGTGGAGCCGGATCACAAGCGCTCACTGCTAAGAATGAAAGTATTCTAACCGCGTTTGGTCAAACTATTACTTTCTGCAATAGCGGCGCACTCGCAGACGAGGGTGGCAATGCCGTTCTCGGACCCGACGGACGTGTGGTGATCCTTAGCGCCTCCGGTGTGCCGATCTCGGCAAATGGTGCTGTTCTACTTGATCAGAAAGGCAAGCCGATCCGAGTCACTGCTAACGGCGGCGTCACTGACTCTTCAGGTCGACCGATCCTTGGAGCAGATAGTAAGCAGATCAAGTTGGGCGCTTCCGAAGTGGCCACTGTTCTTAAGTCTGGAAAGAATGTCATTAAAAGTGCAGATGGTAAGACGGTTACCGTGGGGCTCAACGGTCAGCTGGTAGATACCGCGGGCAATCCTGTCTTGGCTGCAGGTAATAAGCCCATTTTTATTGATCCTAAGACGAAGACTTTTAAGGATCCATCGGGCAAGGCAATCACTGTTTCTAAGACGGGTGTAATCGCGGCCAAGAGCACACCGTTGGCCTATCAGACAGGAGCACTTGATGCGGCGTAAGAATCTGACCGTAATCATCGCCCTCGCATTGGGCTCTTCGCTTGTGCTTCCCATCTTGCCGAGTGCGAGCGCAGCCGATACTCAAACGCGCGGCGTAAATTGGCGTGCAGATAAAGATGCACTCCCCGGCACGGTCATTTACTCTCTGAAGACTGTCGGAGCTGCTGAGCAAGCGAGTGCGTGCGTGCTTGGTTTTGCTGATCCACTGTGCGATCCGAAGAGCGCTACTCTCTTGGTCAATAATTACTTACCGCTCTGCGACTCTGAAAAGACTCTTGATTGCATTGATACCGTTTCTTGGAAGAAGTCAGATGGCACTCTCGTGGCAGGTAAGTATTCGAAGATTCGCGGTAGCGAGTGGGCAGATTATGCTTTTGCTCGTAACGAAGCTCTCCGTGTAAATAAGCCGACGCTTCCTCAGGTTTTTACCTTTGCGGGCCTTACGCACTCCAAGGGCTCTGATTTTGCGGTGACTGCACACGTCAGCACGAGGATCACCGCTGGCGTAGCTGCCGATCCCGACATTTCACTTGTCATCCTGCCGGTCTATCAGGTAGCAGGTTTAGATCCTGCCGACGATGCTGAGTGCATCACGGCAAACGGCGCGGATGTTGATTCGGTCTGTTACAAGATCGGTGATCTAGCAGAAGCTGCTCGTCTCAAAGTCTCTCTCAAACTTCTTTCCCGTCCACAGGGTTGGATGACCGGTCGAGTTGTTGATCCGTCAATCACTTTCACCGCTCCTACCGATACCGAAAAGCGCACCGTTGTCACCCTTGAAGGCACTTCGATGGATGTACAGACGATTGACCGCACCTACTCTTCAGCGAAACCTGCAGAGAAGTCGAAGTGGGATACGGTCGCCACCGCATTTGGTGATTCGCGTGCACCGTGGAGCACCGCGGGGGATGCAACCTATCCGCTCCCTCCAGATAAGACGAGTATTTCAATTTTTAATTCCATTGTTTCGGCAGAGAAGAGTGCCTCTGCAACGACAGAGCCCACGTTCGACATTGCAGATTCGTTGAAGTCGCTCTGGCGGGTGGATTTGCAGCCTAAGGGACGTGCTGATGGCGTAAGTTGCGATTCCAGTAACTTCCAAGGCTTTGTGTCGTCTAACGCGATGGTCTACAAGAGTGCGCTGCCAAATTACGATAAGTCCACCGGGACGCTTGATTACTCCATCTCGAGCCCACATTTCAAGCCAGATGGAAAAACAGAATTCTTGGGTCGCTATGACCTTTTAGTGGCTACTGATTATGCTCGCTGTGTCTGGGACCTTAAAACTGGCGAGATTCCCGCCAAGGATGCGGTCACTGTGACTATCGAGAAAGCCGGTGAGAAGAAGATTATTAGTGCCGAGATGTCACTTGATGATCAATACTTCAGATTCACTGCGCAGGGCTTCACCTTCAGCCAAGCAAAGCTCTCGATTAAGTTAAGGGCGAAGGAGTCGATCACCACCCCAGCACCAACGCCAGCACCTGCTGCCGCAGCGGCGGCTCCAGCTGCACCGGCTAAGGCAAGTGCAGCAAAGGCCATCACCATTACTTGCGTGAAGGGTAAGACCTCTAAGAAGGTCACTGGCGCAAAGCCTGTATGCCCTGCCGGTTTTAAGAAGAAGTAGGCGTAGGTTACTCCTAACCAATCCTTTCGGTAAGGAGCGTCAATGATTGTAGATTGCGCGTGGTATCGCGACGGCGTGCGCCAAGTGGGACCTTCTGATTTTTCTGATCTGGTGGATTTGGCTCGCGATCAGGGTGGCTTTGTATGGGCGGGTTTTTCGGCCCCCAATGAAATTGAGTTTGCTGATGTCGCAACTGAGTTTAATCTCCACCCGCTCGCGGTAGAAGATGCGGTACATGCGCACCAACGACCGAAGATTGAAAACTATGGCTCCATCACTTTTGTGGTGTTGAGGACGGTTTCATACGAGGAGTCAACTAGCCAAATCTCTACGGGTGAACTTATGTGCTTTATTGGTGATTCTTTTGTGGTGATCGTTCGTCACGGAGAAGGCTCACCACTCGCGTCGGTCCGACGTGATCTAGAGCAACGACCAACGCATCTTGCAGAGGGACCGTTTGCTGTACTGCACGCAGTCATCGATCGTGTGATCGATTCATACGTGGAGATAGGCACGCTTCTTGCAGATGATGTTGGAGTTCTTGAAAGGGAAGTGTTTGGTACCGATCGAAAGTCTTGGTCCCAAGAGATCTATCTCCTTAAAAGGGAGGTAATCGAGTTTCGGCATTCGGTAGATCCGTTAGCGCTACCTCTGGATCGCCTCTCAACGGATTTCACTCTGCAAATTCCGGAGGTTATTCGTCCATTCTTCCGTGACACCAGCGACCATCTAGCCAGGGCTGCTGATCTTGCTTCCGGTCTTGATGCGCTTCTCAGTAGCGTGCTCAACGCTGATCTCTCCCAGGTCCAGGTCAGACAGAATGAAGATATGCGAAAAATTACCGCTTGGGTTGCCTTAGGTGTGGCGCCCACGATGGTTGCAGGCATTTATGGAATGAACTTTGATCACATGCCAGAACTGGGATGGGCGTACTCATATCCCACCGTCTTAGCGTGTGTTGGACTTCTTACAATATTTTTGGTGAGAAAGTTTAAGAAGTCAGGCTGGCTTTAATTAATAAGCTTTTACCAAGTGAGCCATGCGATCTGCATTCTCGCGAAGCGATCCTCGATGCAATGCGCCGCCGATAAGAAGCGATGTGTCTTTGCCGTAGAAATCGATCATTTCAGGAATGCGTTCAAGGCTCATTC
This sequence comes from uncultured Actinomycetes bacterium, assembly GCA_903844855.1. Taxonomy (GTDB): domain Bacteria; phylum Actinomycetota; class Actinomycetes; order Nanopelagicales; family Nanopelagicaceae. The sequence goes on from CAIMVH010000027.1 coordinate 7,560, forward strand.
CACCGCCAGGAGAGATCCAAATCGGTGCGATTGATCCGAGCGGAGCGATCGCGGCATCACGAATCTCCAGGCATTCTCTTTCTGAGAAAGAGAAACGACCACCAAAGTTCGGGAAGATGGTGATATCCCCACCAGCAAGGCGCATGAGTGTCGAGAAGAGAATTCCGTGCGCAATGCCTTCATTGGGGGAAATGGTGTAAGAACCGAGCATGGAAGGGTGCGCCATGATCGGAAGCTCAATGTTTTTCGCGATGACGCGCATGCTGTCAAAACCGGTGATACCCGGGAGGATGAGTAAAGCGCCAGCACCAAGTTCCTGCGCACTCCGGGCAGCGTCTAACACCTGATCTGCGGGCAAGTTAAGGCTCGGGGCATAGGCGCTCTTTCCGCCCGTTGTGGCGTTGGCTTCTGCGACTGCTTTGGAAACAAGTGTTACTCGTTCTCGCCAAGTTGACCAAGGTTGATTCGCCAAACTGTGGTCATCCTTGATGATGTCGAAGCCGGCGAGTGCCAACGTGCGCGCGGTTTCAGCGAAGTCTGCCGACGAAGTGCCCATGGGCTTCAGCGCGGTGGTGATCAGCGGGCGAGTGGCGGCGCCAAAGTGTGCACGCAAACCTTCAATGCCATATCGCGGGCCATCAAAGAGTGCAGTGATGCTCTCGGGAAGCGCGAGATCAACGATACGCACTCCAGGAAAGAGTGAAACATTTCCCCAAAGCACATTGAGGAGTTGGGTGAGCTCGCTGCCTGCAACCCGAGGGTCATACGAGATTGTGACCTGGTCTCCGGAGATTTCCTCCACGCGACCAACTACCTCGCGTTGGATCCACTCGGGAGCTAAGTCGTGCGGAAACTCGATCGTTTGCTCAACGCGGATGGCTTCTGCAACCGCAGCCGGTTCATTTCCGGTGATGCGGTAGGTGGCGTTGATGCGATCCGTCATCAGAGTGCTTCAACCTTTGCGCTGCTATGTACGCTCACCGAACGTTGCTCTTGCAAGTCTTCTTCGGCGATCTCAAAACTCTTTCCGAGCAGCTCTTCGACGGTGGTGACAAGTGACTTCGCATCGATCCCATACTCTGACATGAGGTACTTCTGAGAAGCGCCATGCGCGTAGGTATCTTTGAGCCCGATACGCCGGAGTGGAACGCCAATCGCATTCTCCGCCATTACTTCGGCGACCGCGCTACCAAGCCCACCGATGATGGTGTGATTCTCCATCGTGATGACGCCGTGTTTGGCCTTCTTCAATGCCTTAATTACTGCTGGGTCGGTAAAGGGTTTCAAAGTGGAGATGTGCAGGTGCGTGATGGACACCCCCTTCTCTTGGAGGAGCGTGGTGGCTCGTAGCGCTTCTTCCGTCATGACTCCAGAAGTGAGCAGTGTGATCTCATCGCCGCTAGAGAGAATACGTGCGGTGTTAAATTTGAATGGCTCGTTCTTTGGGAAGATGCGCGAGACTTCGCCGCGCAGCATTCGAATGTAGACCGGCCCATTGACTGCGTGTGCCACATCGAGAATTGATTCCACTTCGGTGGCATCTCCCGTTTCGAAAATGGTCATGTTGGGGATCGCACGCAGGATGGCGATATCTTCGATCGCTTGGTGGGTCACTCCGCCTGGAGTCATGATGCCTGGTAAGAAGCCAACGAGACGCACCTTCAACGCAGGATAGGCGATCGACATCTGCAGTTGATCCAGTGGCCTGCGATAAAGAAATACCGAGAAAGTGTGCAGCCACGGTTCGAAACCCTCACGGGCAAGACCAGCCGCGTAACCGAGCATATTTTGCTCAGCCATACCCATTGAGAAGAAACGATCAGGATACGTATCGCGCCACTTACCTACTTCGCATGAGTTTGTGAGATCGGCCGAAAGTACGAGAACATTTGGCTTATCTTTCGCCCATTTAATGAAGTTCTCTTGGTGGGGCCTGGCCACAATTTCGTATGTCATCGGACCATCTCCTGGTAAGCCTCTTCGTAACGTGCTTTCTCGCCGGCGCTAGTGAAACGCAAGTAGTGGAGCACGGGTGCGCGGTCGGCCAAGATGGGCAACCCCCGAGTCGGATCGGTGTAACAGAGGATCGCGTGTGGAGAGCGCGTGTTTTTGCGCCCAGCCTCCAAAATGGCAGTGGTGTCGTGGCCTTGCACCACAGTGGTCTTCCAGCCAAAGGATGTCACCCGTTGCGCAAGTGGTTCGATGGTCATGACGGAATCCATCGGCCCATCGCATTGGGCGCGATTGACGTCGACGATGATGCGCAAGTTTGAGAGCTTATGGAAACTTGCTGCTTGCAGCGCCTCCCATGTTTGACCTTCTTGAAACTCGCCATCGCTCATGAATACCCAGACTATTCCACTCTCTTTGCGGATCTTACGTGCGAGAGCGATGCCACCGGCTTGTGAAATTGCTTGTGCGAGAGATCCTGTGGTGGTTTCAAATCCGGGGGAGTGTTCTGCGCCAATCATTTCCACGGTAGATCCGTCTTTGTTGAAATGATCGAGTGCGTCTTCTCTCAGGCGACCCGTTTCGATGAGTGCTGCGTAAACAACGAGTGCATAGTGAGCGGGGCTGATGATCAAGCGATCGCGCTTGGGATCTCGACGCCCGTGAAATTCTGCACCAGTGAGGTAATCATCGCTTCCCACGCGAGGCACACCAGAGAACATCGGTGGTGCGATGGGGGAGTAGAGCGGTGCGAGATCGAGCATCCCGCCATAAAGGCAGGAGAGTAGTTCGGCTGCCGAGCAGGCTTGGCTCATATATCCACCATTTTGCGAGAGGGTATGCGCCAGCACTCGTCGCCTTATTCCGGCCGCGATGCGCGCAATCTCTCTTTCGGCAGTTGCAGTCATGCTCTTCCTTCTATCGGGGGTCTTGTTATCGCGGGAAGGCGGCGGCAACGCCACCATCTACAGCAATCACGGTACCGGTGGTTCGTGACGAATCATCTGAAAGTAAAAAGGAGACAGTCTGGGCTACGTCCACGCTTCGAACTCGTGCTTTGAGCAAATTACGTGAGGCATAGAAATCTTCTAGCTTCTCCGGTGCAACGCCATGAGCGGCAGCGCGTTGTTCACGCACCCCACCTTCCCAGAGCTTGCTGTGATCAAAGACCGCATCTGGATTGATTGCATTTGCGCGGATCCCTGCGCTGCCAGCTTCCAGCGCGGTGATGCGCATCAGTTGCAACATTCCTGCTTTGGTGACCGAGTAGCCACCGAAGCCAGCGCCTGGGGCGAAAGCGTTCTTGCTCGCAATGTATACAAGGGAGCCGCCCATCCCTTGGGTCCGTAGGGCGCCGAGGGCTTCTTTGGTCAGCAGGAATGCGCTGGTGAGGTTGATTTCTAAACCACGACGCCATTTGTCGGCCGTCAGATCTTCAAGCGAATCAGAGACGCCAATTCCCGCATTGATAACCACGCCATCGAGTCCACCAAAGTGCGCAATGGTTTCTCCGACAGTACGTTGCACGGTGGTTTCATCAGATTGATCACCCAGCAGCGTGAGTGGTTCTGGAGATTTCTGCGCTGCAAATTCTGCAACAACGTCATCCAGACCCTTGCGATCGACATCTGCCAGGGTGACGCTCGCGCCGAGTCTTCCTAATTCAAGAGCGATACCGCGACCGATGCCGCTGCCGGCGCCGGTGACAATGAAGATACTTCCAGCGAATTTTGTGGGAGCTGGCTTTGATTGCAATTTGTAAAGTTCCATCGGCCAATAATCGAAACGAAAAATCTCTGACTCGGCGATTGTGGAAGCGCTTCCAAAGGCATCGATCACACGCGATGCCACGCTATGTGTGTGGAAAGCGATATCGGCGAGCATGGAGCCTTCAGTGCGAGTCGCACCCGCGGTGATCGCGCCCACTCCCGGAACGAGCAACACTTTTGGATCGTTACCGTGACTGACATAGCCATCCGGAAGGTGTGACTTATTGCGCTCGAAGTAAGCCGCGTACTCAGTGCGGTAATTCTCAATAGTTTTTGCGGGCTCTTTGACGTCAACGAGGGCAGATTTGGGGCGTATGCGGAGCATATGATCAGCGCTAGATACACCAGCTGCGACCACAGCAGTCGCATCTGGACGTGAGGCCACTTCTTTCAGTCGTGCATCGGTGCGCAAGATTTGTTTCTTGCCCAGAGCTCCGCGAAGTGACAGTAGGAGATTGGTGTACTCCGCGAGGGGCATATCTGCATGATTGAAGTTCGACTCGGGTCGAGTAGTGAGTGAGTCTAAGTACTTGTCTGCACGTGCCACGGCATCGTGCGTCTTCTTCAAGCAGACGTCGCTTGATTCATCCCAGACTACAAGTCCGTGATTAGCCAAGATGACACCTTCGGCGTCGCCTAGCTCACCCACAATCTTGGAGAGTGAAAAACTAGGACGCATCCAATCGACATACGCAAATCCATCGCCCAATGCTTCACGGACAGCGCGTGGGCCATCGGGGTGATTAGTGAGTGCGCAGATCGCATCGGAGTGCACATGGTCGATGTGCTTCGCGGGCAGGAACGCGTGGAGCAGCGTTTCGATGGAGGGGCGACGTGAAGTCGGATCAACGAGGGCACGCGTGACGTAGTCGGTCATGGTCTCGTCGTCTAGACCTTCGAACTGACGGAGAGCCAAAAGTTCTTCCAGGTAAAGCGCTGGATAATCGCGCGCTACGGCAAATTGCATGTCAGCGCCGGACCCCTTAACCCAGAGAACGTCGCGCATGCGACCAAGATGATCGGTGAGGTCACCTTTACTGGAGGTATTGCCACCACCGAAAACGACTAATGATTGGTCGGCACCGATGGCTTGTGAACGAGTAACAAGATCCTGTAGCGGAATGGGAATACTCATGAGGCACTCCCAGTGTTGAGGTCCTCACCTTGGGCAATTTCATAAACTCGCCTCTCGGTAACAACCGCAGCGATATAGCGCGCAGGAGTCACGTCGAACGCCGGGTTGTACGAAGTGGCGCCCAGGGGAGTGGTGCGCACCCCAGCGAAGTTGCACACTTCCGCATCATTACGAAACTCGATATGAATTTCTTTTCCCGTCTTCATCGAGCGGTCAACGGTTGACTCAGGAGCGACAACCATGAATGGAATGCCCGCGGCGTTGCACGCAAGGGCCACACCGAGTGAGCCAATTTTATTTGCACTATCGCCATTAGCCACAATGCGATCTGCACCAATGAGTGCGCCATCGATCTCGCCAGTCATGATCGCCATGGCAGCAGCGCCGTCGGGGAGCACTTTGTAGGGAATGCCCTCTTGGTCTAATTCCCATGCGGTAAGTCGCGCACCTTGTAGGAGTGGGCGGGTCTCGTCGGCAAAAACCACTTCAATGCGACCTCGAGAAGCTAGTTCGCGAATCACTCCGAGCGCGGTCCCCCAGGCAGTGGTAGCAAGTGAGCCAGTGTTGCAATGGGTGAGGAGGCGCAGCGGGCGGTCTCCCACTTTATTGAGCCACCAATCCGCACCAAGCTTGCCCATGGCGTGATTAGCGGCTTCATCTTCTGCGGCGATCTGTTGTGCAGCAGCAAAGACCACATCGCGTCCTTCTGGCACGAGCGGGCGTACTTTATCGACGGCCCATGCAAGGTTCACTGCGGTGGGTCGGGCATTTCGAATTGAGTTAATTGCCTCATCGAGTTGAGTAGGGCTCCAACTTTCGCGGATGCCTTGATCCATCGCTAAGACAACGCCGAGTGCGCCGGCCACTCCGAGAGCGGGGGCGCCACGTACTGCGAGTCGTTGAATGGCATCGACTAAGACCGACACCGTGGTGATTTCGATGCTCTTCACCTCAGTCGGTAGCAACGTCTGATCGAGCAGCACCACGGCACTGTTACGCCATTCGATCGTTCTTGGCATGCTTGACATCTCTACCCCTCAAGTCAATAGTTGTCCTACAACTTGATCGAAAGGTTACTCCGGCTCATGGCAATTGCAAAGTCCCCGGCGCTGCCCTCGCTGGCAACCACCAAGGGCGGACGGGGTTCACTGGCGACCCAGGTGAGGGACCAGTTGAGGACTCGAATATTGACCCATGAGTGGAATGAGGGAAAGAAAATCCCTAGCGAGTTCGACCTCGCCGGTCAGTACCAGGTCTCCCGGGTCACTATCCGGACTGCGCTGAAGGCGCTCGAAGCCCAAGGGTTGCTCGATATCAGGCATGGTTCAGGTGCCTACGTGGCAAACTTCGGCGCCGCCATTCGCGCTGGCCTCCAAGAGCTCCGCTCGATCACCGACACCATCCGGGAGATGGGTTTTGAGCCTGGGATGACGCACCGTGTAGTGAAGCGACGTGGCGCCACTGCCGATGAGGCGCTTCGGTTGCAGATCGCCGAGGGTGAGCCCGTCCTCTATATGGAGCGCGCCATTCTTGCTGATGACGAAGTGGTCGCCTACTCATATGACGCGGTGGCGATTCGCGACACACCTGAGAAGAGCATTGGCGAAATGGGTAAAGGCAGCGTCTTCGGTGCCTTTGCCAAGCTGGGAATCTTCCCGGTGCGCGCGCTCGCGGAAATTCATGCAATCAGCTCTATGGATATCGGGTGGGGGAAGGGTCGTCCCAAGTCAGGGCTCTATTTACTTTTGAAGCAGCTGCACTTCTTGCGAGATGGAGTGCCAGTAATGGCCAGTGATACTTACTTTGTGGAGGGCCGCTTTCAGTTCATCATCCACCGGACTCTTTAGAGGTCCCACCAGCCCTAAATAATCTTCTTTCGGGCGGCCATCTGGAGGGTTGGGTGGGAGATTCCCGGGCACGCCCTATCCCGATATTTCGCTACATGCGGTACCTTGCCGAAGTGAAGCGCCTCTGGGTAATTGTCGTGAGTTTTTCGCTGACCCTTGCACTCCAACCGAGCGCGCTTGCTGCCGGAGCCTGGACGAGCGCCCCTCAAGTGGGCCAGGGATGTTCGACGGACCAATCGGAGAATACCTTTTGGATTCCACCACTCCACCTCATCTGCAAAGTGGTGGCCGGTAAAGGCACCATAGTTCTTGACTCGCGAGTGATCCCAGACGAGCAATATGTGGCGCCCTTTCCAGCAACGGTCGATATGCAGGGTTTCTTGGCGCAGGATTCTGACGAAGTGGTCCGGATGTCTTCTTCGCTCTTAAATTTCACGACTGCTCCTGCAGACAGTGCAACGATGTTGGCGATGAAAGACACTGTCACTGCTGTAGTGGCTTGCACTTCTGCTTCCGATCCAAATTGCACTTTCACGCGAATGCAAAAATACCGTGCCACGTTGCCGCGCTGTTCCTCTGATGCAGATACCAACTGCATCGTGGGAATCACAGCCAAGAACTCTGATGGTAAAGATTTAACTATCTCCGGTGCGAGTTACTTCCCTACGAAAGGAATTCAGAGCTTTGCAGGTAATCCGGGAGTGAATTTGCCGACTGGAGCAACTTCGACTCTCGTTAACATTCCGGGAGCTCCGCACGATGGCGGGGATCTCTATTTAATCAAAGCCGAAATGATTGGTAACCGCACCGCTTTAAACCTTCCAGAGCTTAATTTTCAGACCGAGCGCTTTCAGGCTGGGATTTTTGCGGTGAAATTACGTGATGTTCAACTCACCCGAAGTTTTGGAATGTCCACAAATGCTTCAGATTACGCATTCCTTGGGGCTGAAGTGGGTGGCGATGACATACCTGGCTGCGTGGGCCACTCCGAGACTCAATGTGCTGAACCATATCCACTTCCCAGCAACATTAACTTTGGTGTGCAACTCCGGTTCGAAAAGAAGGTGACGGGTTGGTTGCATGCTCGACTTGACCGACCTGATGTGACTCTATCCACTGAGACAAATGGGAATTCATTACTGAACGTCTCTGGCTACTCCGTAAAAGTTCCGGTGCTCGCAGTGTGGAAGAAGAACAGCGAACTCACCGATGCACTTAATGCATTTTATGCCGCCAAATCTCGATTTGGGTCGACATACTACGGCTCTATTGGCGCGCCAATGTCTGAGATTGCACTTTTGCATGATGGAAACGCTGGGTTTGGAGATGACGAGATGACTGAGTTTCTCGCTTGGCTCGGGCTCTCTTCAAATCAAGCATCCGCATTGCCTACAGCGTGGACTGTACGAACGATGACAAACAATTCTCCGACCGTTAACTCTCCTTGCATTAAGTCGGCGCCGAATCTTGTTGGCTTGGTCACCACAAACGCCACTCAGTATCTCGATGGACCCCCTTCCTTTAATCTTGGGACTCAGTCCCTGGATTACAAGGTTGCGGCACCGCACTTAACCCCTAAGGGCGATGTCTTTCAGGGAAATTACAATCTCCTCCTTCGCTCAGATGTGGCCCGTTGTCTTTATGGGTTTAGCGCCGCCCCGATAAGCGCAACGGTCTCCGTACTCTCCGAAAGTGGAACAGCGAGTGTGCAAACGCAATCTCTTGCGGAAAAAGGTGGCTGGCTCTCGCTCTCGGCTTCTGGCTTTACGTTCTCGAGCCCCACGATCCGAGTTACGTTGGCGCAGGCTAAAAATGAACCAGCTATTGCTGTAGCTCCCACACTGGTAAAGCCAGTCGTGAAGAAAATTACGATCAAATGTATGCGCGGAAAGACCGTGAAATCGGTTGTCGGAGTGAGCCCCAAGTGTCCGGTGGGGTATACCAAGAAGAGATAGTCGCGGAGGGGTAAAAGAAGTTGTAGATGAACCTCCTGCGCCGCGGAGTCCTCACGGGTATAGTCATTACTAGATACACCGAGGAGGCAATTATGGAAATTACCATTCACGCCCGCCACGCAGGCCTCGCAGAAGATTTTAGTGAGACTGTTAAATCCAAGCTAAAAACCATGGATCGCTTCAACGTGGCCATTGAGCGAATTGAAGTAGAAGTTCTCCACGAACAGAATCCCAGGCAAGGGAAGGAGTCTCACCGCGTGATTCTCACTTCGCGTGGTGCTGGTCCGCTTCTGCGCGCTGAGAGTGCGGCCTTCAACGATCTGGCTGCGTTTGATTTAGCAGTCGCTGAAGTGGAGCAACAGATTCGAAAAATCCACGAGCGTACCAACGATCATGGCCGTGACTCGTTAAAGTTTCGTGCATTGGCCAAGGATTAGTTCTTTGGGATCTCTCCGCATTTGGTCGGCGCTGGCGCTGTCATCGCTTTCGATCATGGGTTGTTCGACTGCAGGGATGCCTCGGGAAGAAGCCAGCCCCTCCGCTTCCGCTTCGGTAAGCGCTGACCCAGCTCCGGATGCGACTGCTCCTAGGATTTTTGTTGTTGATTGTATGGAGTATGTAGAGGCTCCGAAGGAATTGCAGTTGTACTGCGCCGATGGAGGCCACCAGCTTTCGAAGATTATGTGGGTTTCGTGGTCTGCGGAATCAACATTTGGTTTGGCAACTTCCACAAAGAACACGTGTAATCCGGATTGCGCGAGCGGAAATTACGATATTCGCACGGCAAGCGTGTTGTTGTCTGAGCCCATTGAGACATCCGACGGTCGCATGGTCTTCACGAGAATTGCATTGAAATATGACAAGCCGCTGAGTGACGGGCAATCTGAGGAGTACCTGGATCTGTCTACCGAACTTATGCCCTAATAATGTCCTGGGTTTACCCTACGAACTATGGAGAAGTGCGCGATAAGTACCATA
>CAIMVH010000028.1 GCA_903844855.1 uncultured Actinomycetes bacterium
GACCTTCGCAACCGCTTGTTGCTCACTCTTATCGGAAAGTGCAGCTAGTGGAAATCGTTCGGCTACGAGAGCATCTTCCAAATCGTGTACAGAATATGCAACATCATCTGACCAATCCATGATTTGCGCTTCTATCGAACTTTCAGTGCCACTTCTTCCAGCACGCATCCAGTCGAAAATTGGGCGATCGTCATCATAGACGCCAAACTTCTTAGAGTTAGTCTCACGCGTCCATGGGTACTTCGATGCACCATCAAGTGTGGCCCTCGAAAGATTAAGTCCGATGGAGGCTCCACTTCTATCTACACTCTTAGCTTCAAGACGCGTAAGAATTCTAAAACTCTGTGCGTTGCCTTCAAATCCGCCACAATCAAGCGCAGCCTCTTCAAGAGCGACTTCACCGTTATGACCAAAAGGTGGGTGTCCAAGATCGTGCGCCAGGCAGGCGCTCTCCACAAGATCTGGGTCTGCGCCGAGTGCGGCTCCTAATTCACGGCCTACCTGTCCGCATTCGAGTGAATGTGAGAGTCGAGTGCGCGCGAAGTCACTCTCCCAGGGAACTTCTACTTGCGTCTTCGCTGCTAATCGGCGAAGCGCAGCTGAGTGCAAAATGCGCGCACGGTCGCGGGCAAATTCACTTCGGCCTGGTCGTTTTGCTGGTTCTGCTAGATAGCGTTCGGTATCAGCGCTGAGGTATTCACCAAAATAATTAGTGCTAACCACCGGAGATCGCCTCATCTGCCGAGATAAACGGCATGGCATCGCGATCGAGTAGCCAATTCTCCGGAAGGCTCACTGCACGTGTGGTGGTGGTACGTCCACGTGGACCCGTCGCTATTGCAGTGGGGAAATCTTGATCACCTTCCAATTCATCGATCATGGTGGCCATTTCCGCCAAGGTCGAGACTTCTGCCAGACCCACGCGCAAATGATTCTTCACCGAGAAACCTTTGAGGTACCACGCCACATGCTTGCGAAAATCACGGCATCCACGTAATTCATCTTCAAAGTAAGAAGCCAGGAGGTGGGCATGGCGCAACATCACCCCACCAACCTCTGCTAATTTCGGCGCTTCCGGAATGGGGCGCCCGGCAAATGCAGCCGCGAGTTCGGCGAAGAGCCATGGCCTACCTAAGCATCCACGACCGACAACAACTCCAGCGCATCCGGTCTCCTTCATCATGCGCAGCGCATCCGGGGCGCTCCAAATATCACCGTTGCCCAACACGGGCGTCCCGTAGGGTTGCAATTCAGCCACGAGCGCCGCGATGGCGTTCCAATCCGCCTTGCCGCCATACATTTGCGCCGCAGTACGGCCATGTAATGCCACCCAATGCACGCCCGCATCGGCCGCGATACGCCCAGCTTCCAAAAAAGTGAGGTGATCATCGTCTATGCCTTTGCGCATTTTGACGGTGACGGGAATATCAAATGGTTTAGCTGCATCAACAGCTGCGCTCACAATTGCACTGAAGAGTCGACGCTTATAAGGAAGAGCCGATCCACCACCTTTGCGAGTCACCTTAGGCACTGGGCAACCAAAATTCAGGTCGATATGGTCAACTAACCCTTCACTGCAGAGCATGAGAACGGCATCGCGCAACGGCTCTGGAGCGACTGCATAAAGCTGCACACTTCGAGGAGTCTCCCCCGGTGCTGGTTTAATCATGCGCAGCGTCTCTGGATGGCGCTCTACAAGCGCGCGAGCCGTCACCATTTCTGAAACAAATAGGCCTGCACCTTGCTCACGACAGAGCGTGCGAAATGCAGCGTTGGTGATGCCCGCCATCGGCGCCAAAACCACTGGCGGCGAAATCTCGGTCTGCCCGATTAGCAGCCGAGAAGTTTGGGGGCTAACCATTGCTCCACCTGATCGAGCGAGATACGTTCTTGCGCCATCGTGTCGCGTTCGCGAATGGTGACCGCTTGATCATCCAACGTTTCAAAGTCGATGGTGATACAAAACGGAGTACCAATCTCATCTTGTCGACGATATCGACGTCCGATGGCACCAGCATCGTCAAATTCCACATTCCAATTCTTGCGAAGCGCAGTAGCAAGATCGCGCGCCTTGGGTGAGAGATCTGCGTTACGACTGAGTGGGAGTACTGCGACCTTTACTGGAGCGAGGCGGTGATCAAGGCGCAAAACAACACGCTTGTCGACGCCACCCTTCGAGTTTGGCGCCTCATCTTCTGCGTACGCATCGAGTAAGAAGGTAAGTGCGCAACGATC
>CAIMVH010000029.1 GCA_903844855.1 uncultured Actinomycetes bacterium
ATGAATTCAACGCCTGCCAAGAACCGTTTCGCGCCCATGGAGAATTTCCTCGAACGCGTCCTCTTTGGAGGCCGATGGCTGATGGCGCCCATGTATCTAGGCTTGCTTCTCAGCCTGGGAGTCTTGCTGGTCCGCTTCGTACACGATTTCATCGGCCTTGCAAGCATTATTTGGAGTGCCGATTCGCAAGATGTCGCGCTGGGGGTTCTGGGGCTCCTGGACACCACTCTCCTTGGAAACCTGATCGTGCTGATGATCTTTGCCGGGTACGAGAACTTTGTTTCTAAGATCGCCATCGCTAAGAACGCCGAAGATCGTCCCTCGTGGATGGGCAAAGTTGACTACTCCGGCCTCAAGATGAAGCTAATCGGTTCTCTCGTTGCCATTTCAGTCATCGAACTTCTCAAGGACTTTGTGGAAGCTGCACATGATCTCCAACCACAAGAGATTCGTTATCGAATCGCCATCCACCTCACATTTGTGGTTTCTGGTTTGATCTTTGCGATCATGGATTACATTGCTGACAAACGATTGGTGATGGATAAAGCAGCGTCCATTCCAGAGCATTAAAATAGTTAATTCTTGCTCTCGAAAGTACCCCACATCTCTTGCCATCTAGCAACGATGCGTTCGGCTGCTGCTTCGTCGATATCTCGCGTGTGGGTTATCACGGCCATCCCATAGTAGAAGGCAAGTGCGATCTCCTTCATCGCGAAGACATCGGTATCACCACGAAGTTTCCCTGAAGTTTTTGCACTCTCTAACATCATGCTAATTTCTTCCGCACGATCGCGCCAAATATCTCTCATGAGATGAGCAAGCGTTTCGTCAAATTCGGCGGCAACTGCGTTCTTCACCCAATTCCAAGCCGGAGCCTTATCTTCACCAATAATGGTGCGCATCAAGAACTCTCGATAACCCTTGGAAGAAGAAAGTGGCTCCGCTGAGGTGAGCAATTCACTCATCCGCTGAAGTCGATCGCTCGAGTGGTCTTTCATCTCAGCATGACTTGCACGCACCTGTGCGGCACGCACAGCTGAAATCAAATCTTGCCGATCCACAAAGTGTGCATAAATTGCACCAGTCGTCATGCCGGCCGCACGCGCAACTTCAGCCACGCGCAAGCCACCCGGACCTACCTCATTCATCATTTGGGTGGCTGCGGCGAGAATGGCCTCTCGAGTCGCACCAGGTGTTTCGTAATTCATTGTTTCACGCTCCTGATCTTGACCATACTCTTATTACGATCCCAGAGCGCCGGTTACTGTTTAGTGATTTATCTGACGTGTGACGACATAATTTTTTTATCTCACCTGTTCACGCTAGCAATACTGAGTGCCACGCCCCTCCCGCGCAAAACCGATAACCCGCACTCCAAACTCACTAGCCAACTCAATGGCTAGCGAAGTAGGAGCCGAAACCGCGACAATCGTGGAAATACCCGCGACCACCGCCTTCGCCACGATCTCAAAACCCACACGGCCAGAGAGTAAGAGGCTCCAGCCAGCCGGATCAATTCCTTCTAGGAGCGCAGCACCAATCGCCTTATCGACCGCGTTATGGCGCCCAACATCTTCTCGAACGAATCTCAGCACAGCCCTCTCATCCACCAGAGCAACTCCATGGAGTGCACCAGTTTTTGCAAAGAGCCTTTGATGCGGCTTGAGGGATTCGATGAGGGCGACTTCTTCCTCGAAGGTGCGAGGTGGCACGGCGACCCGCACAACTCCACGTTCGTGTAAATCACTGAGAGACGTACTTCCGCAGACCCCGCAGGCAGAAGAAATAGTAAACCGACGGTCAAGCACGCGCGCAGGTGGCGGGAGATCAGGAGAGACCTCCACGATCACCACATTTGATCGCTGCCTAGGAGTGAGCGAACGATCCCCACAAATCCGCGCCTTGATTACATCATTCTTACCGGAGATGAGGCCCTCACTGAGTAGAAAGCCGACAGCGAGTTCTAAATCATTACCGGGAGTTCTCATAGTTATTGCTATTCGTGATTCTTCTTCACCTTGCGCGACGCGAATTTCTAGCGGCTCCTCCACAATTACGCTCTCGAGAGTCTTACCTCGGTCACTTCGAATTGCAGATACGCGAGCGATAGAACTGGGTACCGAAGAACTCTCTTCAGTCATGTTAAACCTTGGTATGGCGATAGAAAGGAATCGATTCAGGGGCTAGCGGAGGATTTCCGAGGATGAGATCCGCTGCCTTTTCCGCAACCATCATCACTGGTGCGTAAATGTTTCCATTAGTTACGTACGGAAAGACCGATGCATCGACGACGCGCAAACCGTCCACACCATGAATGCGAAGATTTCTTGGATCTGTGACTGACATTGCATCAGTTCCCATGCGCGCCGTGCAAGAGGGATGGAGCGCAGTTTCACCATCTTTGCGCACCCAATCCAAAATCTCCTCATCAGTTGAAACCGCAGGTCCGGGAGAGGTTTCGCCGCCGTTATATTCATCCATCGCGTGTTGACTCAAGATCTTTCGTGCAACGTGAATCGCCTCAACCCATTCCCGGCGATCTTCGTCGGTTGAAAGATAGTTAAATCGAAGAGCCGGCTTTTCTAACGGATCAGCGCTCTTAACCTGCACACTCCCGCGAGCGTCCGAATACATCGGCCCAATATGTACTTGATATCCGTGCCCTCCGGAGGGCGCCGTACCGTCGTAGCGAATTGCTAATGGAAGGAAGTGGAACATGAGGTTGGGGTATGCCACATCTTCGTTACTACGCGCAAAGCCACCACCTTCAAAATGATTTGTGGCTCCCGGGCCTTTGCG
>CAIMVH010000030.1 GCA_903844855.1 uncultured Actinomycetes bacterium
ACATCGAAGGTGAGTTCTGAAGTTCCATAACCGTTGTAGTAACAGTTATATGCACCGGAGGGGCAGACCCGTGAATATGAACCAGCGCCGAATCCCGTGCCGCCGGTAATGCGCACACCCACCTTATTAATGGTGGCAGTTCCGGAAGAGTCAGCACGAGCCGTACCAGTGAATGTTCCAATGCCCTTTACTACTCCACCACTCGCCGGTGAAGTAACGGCCGCAGTGGGAGCGCCATTAGAAGTGGTGAAAGTGTTTGGTGTGGAAGCTGCCACGCGACCACTGCTATCACGTGTGAAGAAAGTGATGGTGTACGTGCCGTTTGCCCACGCCGTGGTGTCGATAGCAAACGAAACTGCCGCCGATGGTGGAGTCCACACATAGTCAGCAACGCCCACAGTCCCAAAAGTGAGCTCACTGGTTCCGTAGCCGTTGTAGTAACAGTTGTATGCGCCCGACGGACAGACACGTGCGTAAGAGCCTGCGCTGAAACCAGTGCCGCCAGTGACCTTCACACCCACCTTGTTGATGGTGGCGCTGCCGGTGGCAGCTGCCCGCGTGGTACCCGTGACGTTAACGATGCCACTCTGGGTGGTGCTAGTAGCCGGAGTTGTGATCGATGTGGTGGGGCCGACATTGTCAGTGACGAACAATTTAGATTCCGAGATAGCCATCCGGCCGCTCGAATCTCTGGTGAAGAGCGTCACCGTGTAGGTGTCATTGGCCCACGTTGTGGTGTCGATGGCGAAGGAGAAGTTTCCGCTAGGTGGGGTCCACACGTAGTCGGCAGCGCCTAAGGTTCCAAAGGTAAGTTCGCTCGTTCCATAACCGCTGTAGTAACAGTTATATCCACCCGTCGGGCAGACACGTGCATAGGAGCCTGCGCTGAAGCCAAGAGTGCTTGTAATACGAACACCAACCTTGGCGATCGAGGAATTACCGAATCGTTCCGCGGTTGCCACGCCCGTGAAGGTGTATGTACCGCGCACCGTAGGAGTGTCTACTGGTGTAACGATTGAAATCTTTGCGCTCGCATTAGCATCTGGTGAATAAGTAAGCGGAGTGACTACCCCGCCGTACTCAATGACGTAAGCGAATGAATTATTTCCAGCCACATCATTCCACGTGCCATCCGAATTGATCTGTGCCACGTTTTCATAGCCATTGGTGTTATTGGGTTCGCTCGCACCCCAATTAGAATTTCCGACGGAAGCATTGACGGCGCAATTCACTGCGGTCGAAGCTGCGAAGAAGTTCTGGTTTGCCTCTGGACCGTCGGTCCACTTCCAGCAACCTTCACTCTCGGCATCGCTTGCACCTAACCAGATTTGGTTTCCGCCAGCTTTGCGCTTGATCAAGTTCTCTTCGGACTTCGTGGTGGCAGTTGCGAGGTAGCCCTTCAAGCCGTTGTACTCGGTCGCCAGAGCAGCGGTGCGGGCATCGAGCCACGAGATACGAGAGCTGACGAACTTGTAATAGTGACCCGTCTGCGAGAAGTAAACAACTTCTGGCATATCGATACCCACGTAATCAGTACCTTGAACATCACCAGCAATATTCGATACGACGGCCTTGCAGATAATCGATCCGCCCACAATCTCATCGATGATGCTGGGTGTCATTTGCAGAACTGGGCCTACTCCGAGCATGGTGTTAATCGTTGAGAGATTGCCTGCCTTGCCGGAGTACCAAGTGACCATCGCGGTCTCATCTTTAACGAGATCACGGAAGGTGCACTTGGCCAGAGGAGTTTTGGCAGTAAAAGTTGTGGCATTACCGCTGGCGTCAACGCCTGCAATATCTGGTGAGATCGACGTGGGCTTGATAGGTGCGCGAACATAAACGAAGTTTGTGGTGGCGCCAGTTCCCACGATGTTCTCCGCAGAGACATCACATGCGAGGTACTTCTCTTTCGCAGCGAGTACAAGTTCACGAGTGAAGGTAAGAGTAGGAGTAGAGCCCAAGCCCGCAGAGGCAGTGTTTGAACGATCCTGGCGGATGCTCCACTCATACTTCACATTTGTGTACTGCTCGGGGCGATCGAGTTTGCACGTAAGAGTGGTGCCAACCGAAGGGGCGATCGAACCGTCGTAGCCCACGAGCGTCACATAAGGCGAGGGCATACTGATGCGTGGTACTGATACATAAACCCAGACTGATGTGATGCCACCGGCGTTGAGCGCTTGGGCACGGCAGAAGATTCCCTTGGATTGCGCCGCGAGAATTGTCTCTTTATCTAACGTGATCAAGGTTCCTGTTGCGGCGGCGTCAAGTTCATCCTTGATAGCAACTTCATTACGAGGGGTGCCGTCGTAATTAATGTCTGCCACAAACCAAGACTTCTTCTCAGCCTCAACGGCATCTGTCCACTTGGCACCAGCACAAGAGATCGCTTGGCCCAGCTTGGGGGTGTCACCTGATGTAATGCCAGAGATGGTCGGTTTAGCAGCGATCAGTGGCGCTCGTGGAATCAACTTCGTGGCGCGCGCTCTCTCCTCACCATTCTTATTAATTCCTGTTACTTCACACTCAAAGAATTGGCCAGCATCAGCTTGAGTTACCACCATGTTCGGGGTGCTCAGTCCAGAGATGCGTGAGGGAGAGGTCCACTGAAGGGAAGTGGAGTCAGTTTCTTCTGACCATTGGCCCTTGTCGCATACAAGAGTGGCACCGACGCGAGCATCGCCTTGAATAACAGGGGATTGCACAGCTTCAGGAATCAATCGTCCGTAAACGCTTCGGCGTACAAGTGCAGTGCCAGCTTTAATATCAGCAAGGTAATAGCTCACGCGAGTAAAGATGGTGGGCTTGCCGCGATCGCAACCCGATGCCGAACCCCAACTAGTGAGCCCAGCCAGCACTGTCTTACCGCCGAGCTTGGTAGTGAGCGGACCACCGGAATCACCATGACAGCCACCGGCGTAGAGGCGCTCGCTCTTGATGTACTTACCACTGGCAAGCATGGTCGCCTTATTAAAGAGTCGTCCGTACACCTTGGAAGCTGCGAGATCTTGATTGTCGAGAGTCGCTGCGCGCAAGAATTTCGCCACCTTGGCATCTTGATCTTCGCCCCATCCAAGAATGCGGAAAGTCTTCGCTGCCGTTACCTTTTTAATTTCAGCAGAGGTCGGAAGCACCATGGGCTTCACATCTTCAACAGGTGTGCGCAACCGGAGGAGACCTAAATCGTTCTGCCCCGTCTTCGTGCTGTATCGCGCATGGCGCCAGACACCAGAGACTTTACGAAGTGGTTCATCTGATTCGAGGGTGTCTGACTTAAGTCGCACCCAGTAAAAACCTTTGTCGTATGTGCAGTGGGCGGCGGTAAGAATAATGTCGCTGGCAATCAACGAACCAGTACACACAAACTCCGGGGTCCCGCGTGCATCATCTGAGTACCAGATGGAGGCAACCCAGGGGGCACTGATTCCGGCGTCAGCTACTTCACTGCCAAAGACCACCGCATCAGAGCGGTCTGCAAAGGCGGCGAGCGCGACGATGGCGACCGCGGCAATAAGGGCCACCGCCCCCGCCGTTCGCTTCACTGCCTTCACCGCTCGCATACGCTCAATTCTCCTTGATAGACCGCTGATCTGCAGATTTACCTAAGTCCAATGGTAGGCGAGAAAGCCTCTCCCTCTACCCACCCAGATACTCCTCCACTATGGCTGAGACGGATAGAGAGCCCTCCCGGTTCCCCGAATTCTCACAAGAAATATTCCAAAGATCTCGGGAACCGAACTCTGGGGTCCGGGAGTCAAAGGGGTATCGAACGAAGACCACTACAACGAAGGAGAAACCATGAAGCACTCAATCAAGACCCTCGCCGGTAGCCTCGCTGCCCTCGTCCTTTCAGCAGGCATGCTCACCGCAACTCCCGCCCAAGCACTCGATAATCCGATCGTCACCGTGAACAAGCAACAGGTAGTTGCCTGGGGTTGGGAAGATGGCGTTTCTAAGAAGTTCCGCGACTTCTCCGAAGATGATTACGACGACGCACTACAGATCCCAGCTCTCAAAGTTACTGTTGGAATGCCTGGCCCTGGCCGTCGCGTGATACTTGAAGTACAAGATCCTTTCGATCGATCATGGAGCACCGAGGTACAGACTCGTACTGATACTGCCGGTGTTGCACTCATTCGCGTCAATCCATTCTGTGAAAACGACTACGGCAACTCCACCGAATGGTGTGGCCACGATGTCACCTACCGCCTCAAGGTTTTGAAGTCCGGAATGCAACGTCAGGTAGTAAGTAATCCCTTCACCGTCACCTTCGTCCCCAGCGAAGACGGGATGATGTAAGCCTGATCCACCAGCATAAATAGCCTGCCAAGCGGGCGTAGAAGTAAACAGAGCTCCAGCACACCAAGTACTCTTAGGGAAGTTAAGTCCCCTGGAGGCGGTGTGCTGGAGCTCAGTTTTGAGCATGCGAGTGACGAAGAGTTACTCGCGGCTTATGTGAGTGGACATCCACGCGCCCTTGAGGCGCTCTTGATTCGTCGCCGGGATTTCATCTGGTCGCTCTCACTGAAATTTTTAGGAAATGCCACCCTCGCTGAAGAAGCGATGCAGGAGGCATCAATTGCACTCTTCAAACGTGCACATCAATTCAAAGGCGATTCCAAGTTCACTACCTGGATGTATCAGATTGTGCATAACTGCGCGATGGATGTAGCGCGTAAGTACCGCAAGGGCGATGTCAACGTCGATGTCGATCAGTACACCGAGACTTTCAGCGTAGAAGATCAGAGCGAAGAGATCACCTCACGCCAAACCGTGATGAAGGCGCTGATGGAGATCGATCCGGATCAGCGGGCCGCGCTCGTACTCGTGATCATGGAGGGGCTCTCGGTCGAAGAGGCCTCGGAAACCTTGGGAGTCCCCGCCGGCACCATCAAGAGCCGCTGCTCTCGAGGGAAAGCCGCGCTAGCCGCTATCTTGAGCGAGCTCGATCCCCGGCTCAGCCAAGGCAGCCCCGGCGGAAAGACTTCCGGTGGCGGGAACCAAACCGCCGCCCCCAGCGTCTTAGGTACTGAGAACCTCGAAGTAGAGAAGAAGGAAG
The DNA here is from genome assembly GCA_903844855.1 of uncultured Actinomycetes bacterium. Taxonomy (GTDB): domain Bacteria; phylum Actinomycetota; class Actinomycetes; order Nanopelagicales; family Nanopelagicaceae. Next base: position 5,063 of record CAIMVH010000030.1, read on the forward strand.
GAGGTCAGTAATGAACGAGAACGAGCAGAGCGGCGTCGATTTCAACGCCAGCAATGGCAGTGATCCGATCCTGGATGCCACCAGCGAAGCAGCTATCGATGCCTTGCTCAGCAACGCGCAATTTATTACTCCGCCTCCTGGTCCGGTGGCCGATCGCTTCACCGCGATGCTCGCCATCGAGGTCGCTCAGCAGGAGAAGGCGCAACAAGTGGCTGCCGTACATGCCGCTGCCGCAATAGCTGCTGAAAAGGCTGCTGCCGCCGACGCCGCGCGAGCTGCGAACCCATTTGACCCTTCCGATCTCATTAAAGAAGATGACGGCGCGCAAATTATTGCCTTTAAGCCACGTGCCAAGTGGATTGCTCCAGTCTCCATCGCTGCTGCGTTAGTACTCGTTGCTGGTGTCGGTATCGGTGTTACAAACGGCAATCTCTTCTCATCAAATTCTTCCAGCTTGGTTCCGCTCGCAAGTGATACACCTACCGAGGAACCATCAGCTGAACCCACTGCGACAGCTACACCTACCAAGGCGCCTTCAAAGAAGCCCACTACGAAACCTTCTACTGACGGATCACTCGCTGATCAAGGGGCCACTGACACTGGTGAGCTCTTGAGTAGAGGCTCAACAGGTAAGACAGTTCCCATCGTGGAACTCTTCTCGAGTCTTCCTTACGACGGATCACTTTCAGAGATCGTGGATTACATCGGACCGGAGTCGGCTGTGGGCGGTCTTGGAGATCTCTCATCAGGAACGGCAGCATGCATTAAGTCGAACGGACTTGCCAAGTATGTAGCCGCTGTCGATAACGGTACTTACCGCGGCAAGGATGTCACGGCGATCTTTTCACCTTTGAAGAAGGGTGGCTTCCGTATCACGTTGCTGAACAGCCGCTGCGGCAAGATGGCCATTCTTAATATTAAATAACGCTTACCAACGGGCGAGGGTGTATCCCCACACGAGAGCAATCATCAGTGCGAGCAACATCCAACGTGCGAGTTCTGAAATACGCCACCAGAACTCTGCAATGCGAGTGCGCACGGCACGAAACTTCACTGGAGAAATCATCCAGAAAAGAATGACGATGGAGAGCAAAATTCCGCTGGGGTTATAGGCAATGCTTCCGGAGATATCGCCCTGCACCAGCGCTCCGAATGAACGTGTCGTTCCGCAGAAGGGACATTGGTGTCCGGTGATCAAACGAAACGGACAGAGGATTGGCCCAGAGGTGTATCCCTCGGTCCGCCTTGCACCCACCCACGTAAGTGCTGTTACGAAAAGTACAAGTGCATAACGGGCAACTGGGATTTCGCGAAAGAGCGCTGGCCAATATGAGAGGGGGCGGGTTCTCACTTGAGAACCCGCCCCCGTCTTCATGCCTGAAACTTGATAACTAGAACTTTAAGCGTTGTTCATGGCGTCAGCGAATGATCCCCAGAACATAAAGGTGATCACCAAGCTGACAATTGAAATGATCAAACCGGCGATCGCAAGACCGCGTCCACCTTGGTTGGGATCCTTGCTCGTTTGTGACATTCCAATCGCACTGAAGACGATTCCGAGAACACCGCAGAAGAAGCTCAGGACGAAGCCGGTGACGGCCATTCCGTTGGTCTTCTTGGGTGTGGGGGGCATTGCTGTCATGTTTCCTCCATAGATGTCCGGTGATTCACCTGGTCAGGGGAATTTCCAAGCCCGAGTGAATACTAAGCAAGCCTGGCAAAGAGTGCTCGATGAAACAAGCCTATTCAGGAGTAATCTGGGCCCATTCGCACGCCATAACCTCGGGAGTCCCCATGCGTCGCATCTATCTCGCCCTGATCAGTATCTCAATGGCAGTTGCCGGCACTGTCAGCATGCAAATGAGTCCGGCCTCAGCTGCTGATCCCACGCCTGTAGTCACCATTCCACTCACCGGAACAGACGTCCCCGACCTAGGGGATGTTTTCGACGCGATGGATGTGTGCTTTGACTTTCCAAACTCCGTCGGGTGTGCAGCTTTTATGCCGTTCGTCGAATTGATCGTGAAGTGCGCGGCTGATCCCACACTTAATATCTGCACTCAAGCTACCGCTTCGAAAACCGCTGCAGTAGTGGTCGCAGACCCATGTAGTGGATCTGGGGCTAGCAGTAATGAATCGTGTAAGGGTGCGGTCATCATTGATCGCTCACCAGGATCGTTCTGTTACAAGAATCCCACCGATGCGAGTTGTACCGTCTCTGGAACCACCGCTATTACCGGTGATGCCGCGTGCGCTGTGAACGCTTTTCAAGAGGGTTGTAAAGATGCTGCGTTGAAGATCGATGGTGACGTGGTGCAGGTGCCCACAGAGGGCAAAGTGAGTGTCGCAGATAGCATTAAGAAATATCTCGACAAAAACGGCATTGTGCTCGAGCCAAAAAGCGTCACAGATGTATACGGAAATGAATTGACGAATCGAGAAGGTCAGATCATTTACCGCACAATCATCATCACGAGCACGGGAGTTCCCGTCACTGATGCAAACGGTAATGCTATTTATTCCGAACTTGCTAAAGATGATGCTGGCAAGACGCTGCTTACTAAGACAACAAAGAAATCAGCATCGGCGCCTGTGCTCATCTTCAACGTGCTCAGCGCCGACGACAAGCTCATCCTCGGGCCTGATGGAAAACCCCTGAGTACCAAGGCTGCCATGACCAGTGATGGTTTTGCACAAGTAGATCCCGATGGCAACGCCATTCTGCTCTCACCAATACTTAACTCCAAAGGTCAACCGATTATCGGTGTTGATGGAAACCCGCTCTACACCAAACTCATGGTGACCAGTGAAGAGGAACCACTTATTGATGCCAACGGTAAGGGCGTGATCGCTAAGCCACTGTTAAACGGCAAGGATAAACCCATCACCGCGTCTAACGGCGCAATTCTCTACGCACCTCCGATGTATGACCCGAACGGCAAACCCATCGTCGATGCAAAAGGAAATCCCGTTCTTGCTAAGCCCGTCGTTGATGCCAGCAACAAGG
>CAIMVH010000031.1 GCA_903844855.1 uncultured Actinomycetes bacterium
TCGATGCACTCATTGGGCCCGCCGACGATCGCGATCCATTGAATGAAATCTTCGTCAATAAGTTGAAGGTGGGTGCCTTCTTCTTGACCGTGGTGTGCCATGTCGTACTGCGATTTCAAAGTGTTGGCATATTCCTTAATCTCGCCAGGGAGATGTTCGGTGGGTGAGTGCTCCATTCCAGAGAAGTGGGCCACCAGGCCAGCACACGTGCGGGCAAGACTGATCGCACGTGCTTTGTCGTTGTCACAGACCAGGTTTACATACGCGCCTACAGAAACAGAATCACGATCGCGTCCGTTCTCTGCCATTCGCGCGTTGAATACATCCATCGCCCATTGAATGCGCTCAGGATTACTACCCACAGCAAAGGAAACGCGGTCTGCGATATCTGCGGCTAATTGAATCGTCTTGGGTCCAGTGCACGCCATATCAATGATGACTGGTGGAATATCTCCTGGCTTAATCCATCGGATTGCAGAAGGAGTGCCATTGCGATCAACAACACCACCGGCAATGTAGGTACGAATTGCGTGTACATACTCTTCCATCTGCTTTCCACTAGCTTGCTTCTTACCAATGTGTGCAGCGGAAGAATCCCCGCGACCAATTCCACAAATGACGCGCCCGCCAGATTCCACTTGCATGGTGGCAAGTGCGCCGGCAGTCACTGCCGAGTCGCGCGTGATCGGATTAGTGACGCCAGTGCCGATACGAAGGGTGGTGGTAGCGACGGCCGCGAGATTGAGTTGGCCGTAAGGATCGGCGCAGAGGTTCTGTGTATCAGGGGCTAAGAAGTAACCGAAACCCATCGCTTCTATACGCTTTGCCAGTGGCGCGGTGTACGTCGCTGATGGCTCAACTATGAGGCCGAAATCGGTCACGGTACTTCCTTTGTTCGACGAGAGGTGACTGATGGAATCTAGCCGATGAGCAGATCAAAAGAAACTAGTTCTGACCCAAACTATCTTGGAGTCCTGAAACGCCCGGTCTAGGCCACGAGCGAGACCCTGAACTTTCTCTCTATAACCCTCCTCTAGAGGAGCTTTGGGAAGTAAACTTCCTCTCAGGAACATCGCTTCCGATCGATCGGAGAGGTGCGACATGGACGTAAAAGGTGAGGGAATACTCGTAACCCCACACATCGCCTTCTCGGTGGAAGACGTGCCGAAAGGCCGGATCACCGACGTAGGTGACCCCACTGGAATCCTGAAGAAGGCTCTCAAGGGACTCAACCACTCCAATGGCATCCTCGAGCTCAGTCACCCGATCACCAGCATGTTGGCCGATTGGGACCCATTCGATCTAATTGCGCGCGGGGCACCCAAGTCTGAATACCGCTACGAGGCCATGATGATGGCGACTCTCGTGGTTAACGAGAAACTTACCTACACAACAATGCGGGCGATTTGGCGCTATGCCTTCGCCAATCCCGAGCTCTTCGATGGAGACGAAAACAAGGACTTGCTCTCGCTCATTGCAGACATTCACGCCCTGATTTAACAGTAAGATCGGTTTATCACGTAGATCAACAAACACAGGAGTAGTTATGGCGAACAAAGAACAACAAGGAAATGCAAATAAGAAGAAGGAAGCAAAGCTCACTCTCAAAGAGAAGCGCATTAAGAAGCAAGAGAAAAAGAGCAAGGATTAATCTCCTCTCACTCTCATGAAGACTGTCTGGGATATCGGTGCCCAGCGTCCGCACTTTGCACCACTCAAAGAGGACCGCACTGTTGATCTCTGTGTCATCGGGTTGGGCGGGTCTGGGCTTACTGCGATACACGAAGCGACCGATCGCGGATTAAAAGTCATTGGCGTTGATGCTGGTGAAATCGCGGGTGAAGCCGCAGGGCGTAATGGTGGATTTCTTCTCGCTGGTATCGCAGAGTTCCATCACGACGCGGTCGCAAACTTTGGGCGCGAGAAGGCCAGCGCGCTGTATCAGCACACTCTTGACGAGATGGCGCTCATGGAGCGAGCTGCACCTGCGAGCATTCGACGCATCGGCGGGTTACGCGTCGCTTTCGACGACGAAGAATTAGTTGATTGCCGCAGACATTTTGATGCACTGAGGCTCGATGGCTTTCCGGTGGAAATGTACGACGGACCAGAGGGTCAAGGCATTCTCATTGCTACAGACGGAGTCTTCCATCCACTCAATCGCGCAATATCGCTTGTGCAACGAGCGGTATTAGGTGGGGCGGAACTCTTTGCACACACGAAGGCGCTGAGTGTGGAGAGTCATTTAGTTCGCACTCCGCATGGAAACATCGAGGCCAAGAATATTTTGGTAGCAATCGATGGAAATATCTCAGTACTCTTGCCACAACTGAGCGGTGATGTTTACCCGGTGCGTTTACAAATGCTTTCAACATCGCCTGATCACGGAGTGCACTTTCCACTTCCGGTCTACACGCGTTCGGCATACGACTACTGGCAACAACTTACCGACGGAAGGATTTGCATCGGCGGCGGTAGAGATATCGGTGGTGTGGAAGAAGATACAAACGAGGTGCGCATCACGAACAAGGTGCAAAACTTCTTAGAGGAAAGAATCAAAGGCTTAGGGATCACTGCTCCCGTAGAACACCGGTGGGCGGCGACGGTGAGCTACACAAAATCGGGACTCCCTATCGCACGCGAGGTGATGCCGGGTGTTTATGCAATCGGGGCATACTGCGGCACCGGAAATGTGGTGGGAGCACTCCTTGGCCGCGCGATGGTAGAGAAGATCACCACGGGCCAGAGCGAAGCATGGTCAGACTTCAGCGAAGTTATTTAACGATTCCCGAGGAGTCTTCCTCGCGGATGTTCCACGATGTTTGATAGGACTCAAGCAAATCAAGGAATGGCTTCGGCTCAAACCACTCGGGGCCCGCAACACCAGATGGTTGCCACACCTTCGTGTGAATTAACTCCATCGCAATAACAGGGTTGATCGCCGTCTGCCAGACCACGGCTTGGTCGCCGTACTCCTTCATCGACCAGGCGTTGTCGACCACGTTGTAGAGGTAGCAGGCATAGGGCTCGCCCTCTTTGTTCAGTCCCTTCACAAGCGCGCCAGCGCAGGTTTTACCCTTCATCCGCTCCCCCAAAGTGGCGGGGTCTGGCAGAGATGCGGTGAGTAGATCGCGTGGAGAGACTGCTACGCCTTGTACGTCAACGGTTTCCTTGCGATCAATGCCAAGCATGTGAATGGTTTTGAGTGTGGTGATGAATTGCGCGCCAAGACCGTACTTGAAGTTAACCTTTTTGGCATCGATCTTCTGTGGGATCAGAATGACCTCTTCGTGTTCCACGTTCACACACTCAACTGGGCCAATACCTTCAGGAAAATCAAAGACCTCAATACCGCTAAATGGTTCGGTGGTGTACCAACCGCGGCCATCTTCCCAAATGATGGGTGGGTTGAGGCACTCTTCGATGGTGGTCCAGATAGAGAACGAGGGCGCAAAGTTGTGGCCTTCGACGACAATGTTAGAACCGTCGAGAATCGTGATGGAATCGATACGACTGAATAGATAATCATTGGCATAACGTGCAAATACATCACTCATGCCGGGCTCAATGCCCATACCAACAAGTGCGTAGATACCGCGCTCACTCCAATTCCAGTCACGTGCGAATTGCTCATCGCCTAACTTCACACCAGTCTCAGTGTTGGGGTAGTGCGGGTGTGGACGAGAGAGCGACATTGCCATGTCGATGTAATTCCGGTTTTCGATTTCGCACGCAAGGAAGATCGGCATCACAAAACGCGGATCAACCGCGTTGATGACAACATCGGGAGCAGACTTTCGAATGAGTTCGCGAATATCTTCCAGTTCCGCGGCATTAACCATGGCAGCTGAGAAGCGTGAGTCGTTGAGGCGCTCGACGGCCGACTCTGCACGGGCCAAATTCTTATCCGCGATGATCATGGAAGTGATAAATTTCCTGCGAGAAGCAATGTTGGCGATCGCTCGCCCTACTCCTCCGGCGCCGATGACGAGCGCTTTCATTACAAACCATCCTCAGAATTTTCTAACTTTGTAGCTGAAGTCTATTTACCTGCTTGATATTGAGCAAGACGAGGATTTGATTGGTCGAAATTGGCTTCACATTGTACTTTTATCCAATGATTTCGAGGCGACACATATTGGCGGGTGTAACCGGACTCCTCACCTCTTTAATAGGTGGAGCGGCATTGGCCACCACGGGCCCCACCCTCGTGCCCAAGAAAGTTGGGCAGACGATTGTGTGGCGAGGAAAAAAGTACACCGCCATCAAATCCGGTAAGAAGATCGTGTGGAATAAAGGTGTAGCCATTCCCACATCAGCGCCGACTTCTACACCGACCGCATCCGCAACTCCATCAGCACCGAATACTTCTGGCAAGGTGATTGTGGGTGCAAGTAGCGAGGTCGCTGATGGCACCAGCAAGATATTTTTGATGCGCTCTTCATCGGGGCGAAGTAAAGGTTTTGTGATCACCCGATCCGCGCAAGGTTTAGTGGCTTTTGACAATGTGTGTACGCACGAAGGTTGTGCGGTCGAAGTAGATAATGACCAACTAGCGTGCTATTGCCATAACTCTTTCTTCAACCGAACCACAGGTGCAGTTCTTAGAGGACCGGCTCGAAGATCCCTCATGTCTTATCCAGTGAGTGAAGTCAATGGACAGATCGTGGTTACCGACCCCACTTTTTAGTGGTGTGAACGATATTCACTTTTACTTATTTCTTCTCTCTTTTATTCAAATGACTGATTGGTCGCTAGCAGAGCGGGACTTTAAGGCCACCTAGAGGGGTAAGGATTGTTGATAACGAAGGAATGAACGACGTTGTCCCTCGTGATTTACGTGATGGTCATCTACAGTTGTAACACTCATGAAGATCGGAATCTCTAAACAAACAGCACCACTCGTGCTGGCTTCTTTCTCATGCTTTCTTGGAACTGGCGCTGTTCTTTCTATTCTCCCGCTCCACTTGCTTAATGTGCTTCATGCCAGTGGTCTGCGGTTAGGTTTGGTCTTAGGCATTTACCCATTTGCTGCGCTTGTTGGACGTCTTTTAGGCGGTTGGTCTGCAGATATTTTTGGCAGGCGTCGAACCGTTACTGTGGGCCTTTCTGGTGCATGTGCATCCGCTTTCCTACTTCTCTTTCCTCTCACCACGCTCGAACTCTTTGGTGTTCGTTTGCTACAAGGTCTCTGTCAGGGTGCTCTCTCGGTGGCTGTCGTGACATGGATGATGGACATAAGCAAAGCGGAAGACCGTGCATACTCACTTTCAGTCATTGGAGCTGGAGTCTGGGGTGGGACGTCTATTGGAGTCCTGCTTGGTGGATTAATGAATTCGTTACATTTTTCTGGACTCTTAGCAGGCCTCTCCGCGCTGATCGGAATTCCGGCTTTAGGTTTGGCAGAAAAGCCTCCAATAATTTCAGTTGAGAAATCAACTCGTAAATTCATACCAACATCTGCGTTAGTTCCAGGAATCACATTTGGATTGGGCGCAGTTGGATATTCGGCTATCGCAAGTTTTGTCGTATTGCACATGAATTTGCAAGGTGCGAGTGGAGTCACTGTTTTGACAACCTTTAGTTTTACAGTTCTATTCAGCAGGTTTCTTGTTGTTCCATTGGCGACTCGTATCGGGCTACAAAGAGCTGTTAGACCATCCTTTGTATTGGCGACGATTGGCCTGATAATCATCGCCCTTGCACATACGACTCTCTGGGGTGTAGTTGGAGTTCTTTGTGTTGCAGTAGCTCACAGCGGACTGTGGCCAGCTTTAGGTTCACTAGTGGCTACTCGAGCAAGTAACGA
>CAIMVH010000032.1 GCA_903844855.1 uncultured Actinomycetes bacterium
AAAAAGACCAGCTTGATGCGATTGGATTTTCTTGGGATCCCGCCATGGAAGACATCAATCAGAGTATTGAGAAACTACGACAGTTTATTGAACGAGAGGGAGACGCAATTGTTCCTCAAGGTTGGATTGAGGACGGCTTCAAACTCGGCCAATGGGTTGCTATGGTTCGGGGCGGCGCAGTCCGCATGCGACCGGAGCTAAAGTTGCAGTTGGAGCAGCTCGGATTCGTCTGGGACGCACGATTAACAATTGAAGAACGTAAATTCACGGCATTGGGGAAGTTTGTAAAACGCGAAGGTCACGCTCGAGTACCGCAAGACTGGACTGAAGACGGAATTCAACTTGGTCATTGGATTACTAGCCGAAGGAAAAACCGAGAAAAACTGAGCTCAGATGTGATCGCCAGGCTCGACAGACTGGGTTTTGTGTGGGATCCCGCAGATTCAGATTTCAGGAATGGACTCAGATTGCTTGGGCAATACGTTGCCCGCAACGGCCATGCCAAAGTGCCACTTAGTTGGATTGAAGATGGCATGAAGCTCGGCATTTGGGTTGGGACCCTTCGTCGTAGAAGAGAAGAAGGTTACCTGACCACCATGCAGGTAGAGCAGTTAGATCAACTCGGCATGAAGTGGGATCCTCACGTAGAGCAATTTGTCGAGAACCTTACCCACCTTCGTGCATTTATCGCCAAGGAGGGCCACTCCTACCCTCCTCGTGGGCATCGCGTTGGATCGGTAGATCTTGGCGGATGGGCTATCAATCTTCGTGCAAGCAAGAGCGAACTAGATCCCGAGAAAATTGCACTCTTGAGCAGTGTGGGATTTGATTGGACCCCGTATGTAGACCACCTGTTCAACAGGAACTACTCATTGCTTGTTGATTTTGCTCGGACGCATGGGCACGCAAGAGTGCCAAAGGGATTCAAAATGGGCCAAGTCAACTTGGGATCATGGGTTGGAACGATTCGTGGCAGGCGGACCAGCCTGGGGCAAGAGAAAACTGCAATGCTCGATCAATTAGGTTTTGTGTGGGATTTGAGAGAGTTTGACTATAGAAAGTGGATCGCACTTCTCCGAAGCTTTGTAGCGCGCGAAGGACATGCTCGCGTTCCCCAAACATGGAGAGAGAATGGCGAAAATCTCGGGGGGTGGGTCCGGAGTGTGCGAGCTGGGGGTGTAGTGCTTATGCCCGCCTGGCGCAATGAGCTTAATGAATTAGGCTTTGTTTGGGATGCCACCTTCGACCCATTTGATTCCTGGCTTGAGCTTCTTGCAAAGTACTTAAAGAGAGAGGGCCACGCTCAGGTGCCATATGGCTGGGAGGAAGATGGCAAGGCGTTGGGCTCGTGGGTCAGCGGCCTGCGGGCTAAGCAAGGCCGTCTACCACCAGCTCGGATTGCCGCCTTGGATTCGCTCAATTTTGTTTGGGACCCTGCCGCCGCAGATTTTGAGCGCAACTTTCTCCTGCTACAGGCTTTTGCTGCTCGTGAGGGCCATGTGAAAGTGCCGCAGAAATGGAAAGAGGGTGACGTCCGACTGGGCGGTTGGGTAGCCACGCTTCGGCAGGGGGAGATTCGGTTAACGCAAGAGCAGCTTAGTCGGCTTAACGCCATCGGCTTTATCTGGAGACCATTTGAAGCCGCGCTGGAGTCAAACATCTCACTTCTCGAAGTCTTTGTGCAGCGCGAGGGTCACGCAAGAGTTCCGCAGTCATGGGTTGAGAATGGGGTGAGGCTTGGCACCTGGGTCGCCAACATTCGATCCAAGCCAGCAAGGATTGACGATAAGACCCGAGCACGGCTTGATCGCCTGGGTTTTGAGTGGAACTTGCGCAAGAGTTAAAAAAGTGTTTAGCGCGGCTGGAGCGCATCCTCCGCGGAGGTAGCCAGCCCATAGCCATGACTATTCCTCCGGGACAGCCTCCGAGCGCTTTGCGCGAAGCATAACTTCCACTTGCATCAACTGAGCGGTGAGCAACAGGTGATAACTCCAGGGCTTTCTGGGCCCTGTCCCTGCATGAAGCACAGCGCTGGAGACGCGTTGTCTTGGGAATTAGATGCT
>CAIMVH010000033.1 GCA_903844855.1 uncultured Actinomycetes bacterium
CCAAATCCTTCAACGAAGCGTTACGAGCTGCAAAATTGCTCAAGACCAGCGAGCCAGACGTCATCAAAGACGATGTGCTCGAAGGCCTCACGGGCGTTATTACAGTACGCCTGGCGGAGCCACAATTCGAAGGCCAGACTAAGGAAGTTTTAGGAACGAATGCAGTAACTCGAATTGTCTCGCATGTAGTTTCAAGTCAGTTAAAACACTTCTTTAATAGTAGTAAGCGCAATGAAAAAGCTGCGGCTCGCATGATCCTGGAAAAGGTGGCCAATGCTGCCCGCACGCGCGTAGCGGCCCGGGCTCATAAAGAGTTGCAACGTCGTAAAACAGCACTTGAGAGTTCCAGCCTTCCAGCGAAGCTCTCCGATTGTCGTAGTGACGACGTGCTACGCACTGAACTCTTTATCGTTGAGGGCGATAGTGCACTTGGCACCGCAAAGCAGGCGCGTAACTCCGAAGTGCAAGCTATTCTGCCCATTAGGGGAAAGATTTTGAACGTCCAGAAAGCCTCGCTTGGCGATATGTTGAAGAATTCGGAGTGCGCCTCGATCATTCAAGTGATTGGTGCCGGCTCCGGGCGATCGTTTGACCTCGATGCTGTGCGATATGGCCGTATCATTTTAATGTCTGACGCAGACGTCGACGGGGCGCATATTCGATGCCTACTGTTGACGTTGATCCATCGTTACATGCGTCCCTTGCTCGATGATGGACGAGTATTTGCTGCAGTTCCTCCGCTGCATCGCATTGAGGTGATGGGTGGCAAGAAAGGTGAGTACATCTATACGTACTCCGAAGCCGAGATGCGAAAGACTCTCGCTGATCTCGATAAGAAAAATAAGCGGTGGAAAGAGCCAATTCAGCGCTACAAGGGCTTGGGCGAGATGGACTCAGACCAACTTCGCGAAACCACCATGGACTCGAACCATCGAACCCTGCGTCGCATCACAGGCAACGATGTAGAAGCTGCTGAGAAAGTATTTGAATTACTCATGGGTAACGATGTTGCTCCACGCAAAGAGTTCATCATCGAAAGTGCTGCCGAGATCGATCGTGAGCGTATCGACGCTTAGGAGTTTTTAACCTTAAAAATGTCACCGGTTACTGCCTCTTTATTGCAAGATTCCATTGAAAGACCTCGTTCACTTCGTACTACGACTTGGGAGTAATCCTTCCCATTGAGCGAGGCACATACTTGCCAACTGTCATCGGAAATCTGCGTTTGCACATATTCGGCGCCCTGCAGGTCGATGCCTGATATGAAATAGTGGGATTCCAGGGCCTGCTCGATTCGGGAAAGATGTGTGGAGCCTCTTAGCTCTCCATCACGTCCCCATATTCGTCCGTCAGGCAGGGTGAGATGCACAGGCCCGAAGCGATGACCACCGATATGTGTCGTCTCCCATACTTCTCGGCCGGCGGCTTCTAATTTCTCAAGTAGTGGTCTGCCAAGTTGCGCGCAACAGATATCACGCTTGCCATTGGTGCAGACCAGATCAACACGTGCTGGATGAATCGGCGCATCGAAATTGCCAGCAATTAATGTGAGTGGATCGAGTTTGATGACTTCTCGGACATCTTCCACATCGAGTCGGAAGAGAGCGCCGGGCCGTGAAAGTAGCGGGGCGATATACACACGCCGAGTCTGACCCGCGCGGTGGATAGCGTGACGATGGCGCGATCGAATCTGCAATACCTTAATGTCCGACTCCTCCGACCACGCGCAGAGCACTCGAGCTACCTCATCAGGTAACCGTGAACCGCCCGGTTCGAGCGCTTTCGATTGCCACGGGCCAGGTTGCTCAATGGCCACCCAACAGGAGGTCGTGGGAGCCGTCGCGGAAAGCGACTCATCGGTAGCCGAACAAGGCGTAGCTGAGATCACAGAATTGCCTATCGAGGTCCTGCAAAGCCGGCGATAGGGCCGGGGAGTGCTACCCCACTCGCATCGCGCTTTGACAACGGAAGATCGCACTCGATCGGTGCGCCATTGGCTGCGCCAGCGCGCATCGGTGTGTTGCCTACCCAAGCAACTGCAATCTCATCTTCGCCCTTGAGGAATTTCTGGCAACGCACGCCACCAGTAGCGCGACCTTTCCCTGGGAACTCTGAAAGGGCAGAGAGTTTAAGCGAACCAGAAGTTCCAGGAAGTGCCACAGATGATGACGCGATGGTAGCCACAATGGTGTTCTTCCCTGGAGTGAGCGCTTCGAAGTAGCAGACCTTGTCGTTTCCGCTCAGTGCAATGCCCGCCATGCCGCCGGCATTTCTTCCTTGTGGGCGAACAAGAGAAGCCGGGAAGTGTAAGAGTTGAGCACCCGTTGTCACGAAGAAGAACTCTTCTTTGCCCGTGACAAGTTGGCGAGCACCCACAACTTCATCCCCGTCTTTGAGCGAGATAATCTCCCACGCGTCTTTATTGGTGAGAAGTTCTGGTTGCACGCGCTTAATGACGCCTTGGGCGGTAGCGAGTGCAATTCCTTCGCCTTCTTCAGAGAGCGTAGTTAAGGCCAACACGCGTTCGCCCTTTTCGAGGCGAATAATCTCAGCAAGAGGCGCGCCACCAGCGAGTGACGTTGAGCGGGATGGAATCGTAGGCAGGTCGATAGATTTCAATCGATGAAGTCGCCCATGTGACGTGATTAATCCGTATTCGCCCAGAGCTGTCGTCTCGATCTCATCGATGATCAGGTCATGACGCGAGCGTTGGGCGCCCCAAATTCGATCTGAGAGCGGTTCGGCATCAGGAGTGCGCGCAATGAGCCCAGTCGAGGAGAGCACAATGCGGCAAGGATCATCACTCACCTCCATCTGCATAGCTGCAGGCCGCACGCCTTGAGATTCAAGGAGAATGGTGCGCCGTGGGGTAGCAAAGGTCTTGGCGGCTTCTTCAAGTTCTCCCGAGACGGCCTTTCGAAGCTTTTTCTCATCGTCGAGGAGTTCTTGGAGTGAAGCAATTGTTTTTGAGAGCTCTTTTTGCTCTGCTTCAAGTTCGATGCGCGAGAATTTCGTGAGGCGGCGGAGTGGCATTTCCAAGATGTAATTAGTTTGGATCTCAGAGAGCTCGAAGACGGTCATTAATCGTGCGCGCGCTGCTGCGGTGTCGTCGCTAGCACGAATTACTTGAATGACTTCGTCGATGTCAAGAATTGCGACCAATAAACCTTCTACAAGGTGAAGACGATCAGCGGCTCTGTTGCGGCGGTAAGTGCTTCGTCGGCGAATGACTTCGAGTCGGTGCTCGATATAGACCTCGAGAAGTTGCTTGATACCTAGAGTCTGCGGTTTACCGTTGACAAGTGCTACTGCATTAATTGCAAAGGACTCTTCCATCGGCGTAAGGCGGTAGAGCTCTTCAAGGACGGCCTCGGCATTGAAACCATTCTTTATTTCAATGACGACTTGTGTGCCATTTTGACCATCGGTCAGATCTATCACATCTGAGATGCCGAGTATCTTCTTTGACTTAACGAGGTCTGCGATTTTTTCCACGATCTTCTCGGGGCCGATAAGGTAGGGAAGTTCGGTGACGACGATGCCGCGCCGCTTAGGAGTGACATTCTCAATGCGGGCAGTTGCGCGCGTACGAAATGAGCCGCGCCCCGTTTCATAAGCTTCGCGGATCCCATCTAGTCCGATGATCTTTCCACCGCTCGGGAAGTCAGGCCCAGGCATGAACTCCATGAGTTCATCGATAGTAGATTTTGGATGGGCGATGAGATGGCGCGTAGCGGCCACTACCTCGCCAAGATTATGTGGTGCCATGTTCGTGGCCATGCCCACGGCAATACCAGTAGCACCATTAACTAAGAGATTGGGAAAAGCCGCAGGCAAAACAATGGGTTCTTTTAATTGGCCGTCATAGTTGGAGCCAAAATCGACGGTGTCTTCATCGCACTCTGCGACGATGGACATCGCAGATGCGGCGAGACGAGCTTCCGTGTAACGCATGGCTGCAGGGCCGGAGTCGAGGGAGCCGAAGTTTCCGTGCCCATCGATCAAGGTCATTCTCATGGAGAAGTCTTGTGCCATGCGGACCATGGCGTCGTAGATGGCGCCATCGCCATGTGGGTGGAGCTTTCCCATTACCTCGCCGACCACTCGAGCGCTCTTTACGTGACCTTTCTCAGGCCGTAGGCCCATCTCGGCCATCTGATAGAGAATTCGTCGTTGCACAGGCTTGAGACCGTCACGGGCATCGGGGAGGGCGCGTGAGTAAATGACGGAGTAGGCGTACTCCAGGAAGGAGCCCTGCATCTCGGCCGCTACATCAATATCAACAACATGGCCGATTTCGTTTTTCATGGCCCCATTCTCACCAAGAGCGAGCTCAACTTCGGGGAGGGCGCGCGCCTACTTGAGAAATGGCTCGGGAGGCGACCTCAGCACCGGCTCGCAAACAGGCTTCAAGATCGGGGGTAAGTGACCAATGCGCCAAGAACCCACCAGCATAGGCATCTCCAGCTCCCGTGGTGTCGATCACATTGGCGGGAAGGGCCTGTTGGTGATGCACGCGACCCTCGTGAAGAACGAAGGATCCTTGGGCGCCATCCTTGATCACCACATAATTCGCGTGTTGCGCCAGTTGTGTGGCAGCAAAGTGCAAGTCGGTGCTCTCGGTGATGACCTCGGTTTCATCTCGGTTCAGGAAGAGAATGTCGCATCCTTTGATCCAACTGAGAAATTCTGAGATTCCACATTTACGAATGAGGGCGCTCGATGCTGCATCGATTGCGGTAGTAGCACCAGCAGCTCGTGCGCGTGAGAGCGCCTTGAGCGTCTCGCCACGACTTCCTTCAGCGAAGAGCGAGTAG
Organism: uncultured Actinomycetes bacterium; assembly: GCA_903844855.1. Taxonomy (GTDB): domain Bacteria; phylum Actinomycetota; class Actinomycetes; order Nanopelagicales; family Nanopelagicaceae. The sequence goes on from CAIMVH010000033.1 coordinate 4,818, forward strand.
GAGGCGATGTAGAGAATGTCATTGGGGGAGAGGGCGGGAAGTAGGTCAGCTTTGATGTCTACGTTGGCACCCTTAAAGGGAAACATACTCCGTTGACCTCCGCGCGAAACGATGGAAACCACGGAACCAGTTTCGATTTCACTGCGGCCGATGATGGTGCGCACGCCGCCATTTTCAAGTTCGGCGATTAGGCGGTCACCTTCAGGATCTCTGCCGCAGGTACCGATGAAGACCGGGGCAGCGCGCAGCGCGCCGAGCCATGATGCGGTGTTGGCGGCGCTTCCTCCGCCATGGAATTCGTTCTTCGACAATGTGTCGCTGCCAAAGGCGACATGATCCTCGTCGGTCACCGCGACAACGTCGAGCATCATCTCCCCGAAGAGATAGATGGTCATCAGTTAATCCTCAAGCTTTAGGAGTGCTACTGCTATTTCTGCAGCAAGGGCAGCATTCGACAAAATGATCTCAATATTTGCCCGAAGAGACTCACCGTCTGAATTGTGATGGAAGTAATCAAGCAAAAATGGTGTGACGTACTTGCCAGAAATCTCTTGCTCTGTTGCTAGCGCAAGCCCAGAAGCCAGAACTCGATCGTGGATGTCGCGAGGCACTTCGCGTTCGATGGGATTAGCAACCAAGAGTGCGGCGTTCTCTGTGCCTAGTTTCTTGCGTGCCCGAATCATTTCTGCCAAGTCCTTCGGGCTCGCTGCTTGATACTCAAGGTTGAATCCGCTTTCGCGAAGATAGAAGCCGGGGAACTTGAGAGTGCGGTACCCCACCAACCCAATGCTTAAAGACTCAATTCGTTCTAATGTGGCAGCCACATCGAGAATAGATTTCACTCCAGCGCACACCACGGTGATGTCTGTGCGGGCAAGAGTGTAAAGGTCTGCTGACTCGTCCCACGTATCTCGTGCGCCGCGATGGACTCCACCTAGGCCGCCGGTAGCGAAGATTGAAATGCCGGCTGCTTGAGCGATATGAGATGTGGCGGCTACGGTGGTTGCGGCATGACGCTTCTGTTGTGCAAGTATTGCTAAGTCTCTTACGGATGCTTTTATTACAAGATCACTGGTGGCAATCTCAAGTAGTTCGGCCTCTTCGAGACCCACATGAACTACTCCGTTAAGCATTGCGATCGTAGCCGGAACTGCACCAATGCCGCGGACGGTGTTCTCGATTTCTTTCGCAATTTCAAGATTTTTGGGGCGGGGAAGGCCATGACTGATGATGGTTGACTCGAGGGCAACGATGGGCGCCCCATTCTTGCGAGCCCGCTTTACTTCGTCGGAGAAATTGAATGAATTCACGCTGGTACTCTAGCCGGGCGTTGCAGGGATTTGTACAAGCTGGAAATGGGATGGAGGCGTTAAGTTGTTAACGATCACTCCCCTTCGCCGGCTGATTGGCGCTATTGCCCTTTCGGCCATTGGTAACGGATTGGTGCTCCCTTTCTTTGTGGTCTACCTCCACTCAGTGCGCGGTTTCTCTATCTCGCAAGCTGGGCTCTTGCTTTCGTGGATGGGCCTTTCTCAGATTCTCTTTTCACCACTAGTAGGCACGGCGGTCGATAAATTTGGCGCCGTTGTGATGCTTCGAATCTCACTAGTCCTTGGAGCACTTGGATTTTCCCTCTTGGGTTTTGCGCGTACTTCATGGCAAGTGCTTGGAGTGGTCACAATTTGTGCAATATCTCAAGGAACTCTATGGCCAGCTCAAGGATCTTTGCTGGCCCAACTCTCGCCTGACCGAGAACGCTCATTCGGGTTGCAGTTTACATTTCTTAATCTGGGATTTGGAATTGGTGGAGTAGCTGCTGCTCTTATTATTTCCGTCCCGACTGAGCGTGCTTTTCATATTCTCTACATCGCTGACGGGATTAGTTTCTTGATTTACCTCCTGCTGATTTTTAATCTCAAAACACCAGAGCGGTCAGAGGCAGATCGGCAAAAGAGTGCGGAAGGCAGCTGGCGACAGGTAATGCAGGATAAGCGACTGGTGCGTATTTGGATCGTAGCCTTCATTGCCATTCTCTTTGGATATAGCCAATTAGAAGCGGGCTTCTCGAGTTACTCGATATATGTTGCGGAGCTCTCTCCAGGAAGTTTGGCTTGGGCATACGCGGCAAATACGTTCGTTATTGCCTTGATGCAAATGCGGTTCGTCAAGTGGGTGCGCAATTGGCGCCGTTCGCGGGCACTGATGCTGGCGACTTCACTCTGGGCGCTCTCTTGGGTTGTCGTCGGGAGCGCTAAATGGTGGCCCACAGTATTGGTGCTCATCTTGGCTCAAGTGATATTTGCCGTGGGGGAGATGATCTGGTCACCGGTAGCGCCAGCATTGGTCAATGATTTGGCACCTGATGAAATGCGCGGAAGATATAACGCACTCTTTTCTGGTGCCTGGCAGAGCTCCTTAATTCTTGGCCCCGGAGTAGCCGGTCTCCTTATCGGCACAGGACAGGGCTTTTCCTGGGTAGTTGTCGTGGTCGTGGGCTCCCTCTTTGCTTCTTTCTTGGCTTTCAGGCTCCACTCGATCCTGACTCCGGACCAAGAGCGTGGCAGGATGACCGAATGATCTCAGCGCAAGAAATTAAGGAAGCCATCGATGCCACGGGTTATCACCCAGATCTGGTGGCAGAAGCAGTCTCTGACGCACTTGGTTCAGATACGCCGCTCACGCACTTTGTGGCACAGGAGACCACCTTTGATTCTCATGAGGTGCGTCGCCATGTCACTGTCGCAATCGTTACACATGCGAATTTAATCGTAGTTCATGTAGACGATGAAGATGTTGATGGCAAAACGGTCGTTACTGCGACAAGTGAAAGTGTTGCCCGCAACCAGATCCGTTCACTGATGATCACGCGTTCAGCGGATCCCAGTGGAAAGCTTTCAGAGGTGTTAGTCGGAATTGGTTGGGGTGGAATTTCTCGCATAGAGCTTGAGAGCAATGATTGCGGAAATGTAGATTGCGACGGAGATCACGGCTATTCGGGAGTAATCACGGCTGAAGACATCCAATTGCGTGCATCTCGGCTGGCTGAAGGCGAAGAGAGCGTTCGCGCATTGCTTGCTTTCGCTCGATCCATTCAGGTGACGCAATAATTGTGAGTGGTTCACTCGCTGACCTCACGCCCAGCATCTTCGCCTCCCTTGGACTTGAAAGTACCAACCCACTCGAGGTCGAGAGTTCTCTCGGTGGGCGTGAATGTTTTCTGCTGATTGATGGTTTGGGCTCAAGGCAACTTCGTGATTATCCGGAGGAGACTCCGCACCTTTCCCAATTGACGCAAGAGCCAGCAGAACTGCGGGTTGGATTTCCTTCGACCACGGTGACAAGCCTTACATCAATTGGTACTGGGTTGTTGCCTGGGTTGCATGCGATGCTCGGATATACCGTACGAGTTCCCGATAGTGGCGATCCTGGACGTTTGCTTAATCCGTTGAAATGGGATGACCGAGTTGATCCACTCTTCTGGCAACCCGAGTCGACGCTCTTTGAGCGAGCGGTGGCCGCAGGAATATCGGTTCATCACGTTGCTTCAAAACGTTATGCAGGG
>CAIMVH010000034.1 GCA_903844855.1 uncultured Actinomycetes bacterium
CGCTCTTAATAAGCGTGATCGGCTCTCTCTTACGACAGGGACTTACGCGGGCAGTCGTTAAATGAAATTATCGAAGTCCCTTGGGGTTATTGCCGTAGGTGGGATGGTCGGTTCGCTTGTGCGTTGGGCAATTGCTGGCGCGATGGATGAGAGCTCATTTCCTTGGAGCACGCTGTTGGTGAATTATCTGGGAGCCATTTTGCTGGCACTCATTATTGTTTACGCGGAAGAACATTCCGCCCCGAAGTGGTGGTGGCAGCCCCTACTAGGCACCGGATTCTGCGGTGGCTTCACTACTTACTCCGCATTTGCAGTGGAGGTAGATAGTTATCTCAACACTGGTCAAAGTGGGAAAGCGCTCGCCTACATTGTGGCTTCACTCGCCGGCACCTATTTATTGGTCGTCGTCACGGTTACCACCGCACGTAAGCGAGTGGCTAAGTGAGAGCCCTCCTTGTCATGCTCGGTGCCGGAGTGGGCGCTCCTGCCCGCTACCTCGTTGACCTCGGAATTCGCCGCCTTCACGGATCCCCCTGGCCACTTGGTACGTTGGTGATCAACATTCTCGGCAGTTTCATTCTGGGCTTAGTAATTACCGGTGGCGGAAGTACGCTCCTCATCCTCGGTATCGGGTTTGCTGGGGCGTTTACCACCTGGTCAACCTTTGCGATGGAAACGCATACGCTCTTTGTGGCGAAGAAACATGGAATTGCGTGGATGAACCTACTTGCCACCCTTGTGTTGGGAATCGCAGCCGCCGCACTTGCTCACGCGTTGTGACTCATGGGCGAATCAGGCAGGATTAGAAGATGAACGCGAATAATCAGATGCCCTGTGATTTCTGCGGTCAACCCTATGACCCAGTCTCTACACGTTGGCTCTGCCCGCATTGCCACATGAAGACCAATTGTTGTGATGGCGCTCCATGCGAAATTCCAACAGTTTCAAATAATGAACAGCGCGCATGAAGACAGCTGACGTTGTTGTCATTGGTGCAGGTGTGGTGGGAAGTAGCTGTGCGTTGATCATGGCGGAGGCCGGTCTCAAAGTGATTGTTGTTGACCGTGGTCCGATTGCAGGCGGTACCACTGGCGCCGGCGAAGGCAACATTATGGTCTCTGATAAAGAGATCGTCCCCGAGATAGAACTGGCTGTGCGCTCGCGAGATGCCTGGTTTGAAATTGCGGACCGGATCGGAAATAACTTTGAATTGCACGCTAAAGGCGGCATCGCGCTCTCTCGAACCGACTCAGGCATGGCTGGCCTTCGTAAACTTGCCGCCCATCAGAGTGCACATGGAATTGAAACCATCGAAGTAGATGGCGCACGTTTGCGCGAATTAGAGCCACACATGAACCCGGAAATTGAAACTGCAATTCACTACCCCGGCGACGGCCAATGCCAACCGATGCTTTCAGCTGCATACTTTTTGCGTACGGTGCGCCATCTCAAAGGTGAAGTGTGGCAACGCACAGAGGTGCTGGGTTTTTCGAAAGATAAAGACGGAGCGATAACAGGTGTGCGTACTGCGCGCGAAGAGATCTCTACGCGATACGTAGTAAACGCAACTGGAACCTGGGCAGGAGATATCGCGCGCCTTGCTGGCAGCGAACTCTCCATCATGCCAAGGCGCGGATTCATTCTGGTGACTACGCCGGCACCCAGACTGATTCATCACAAGGTCTACGACGCTGATTATGTGGCGAATGTGGCGAGTGATTCACCCGAGTTGCAATCAAGTGCAGTGGTTGAGGGTACCGAGAGTGGCACCATTTTGATTGGCGCATCTCGTGAGCGCATCGGATTCGATTCACGTATGAATATGGCTGCTCTTGAGCGATTAGCCAAGCAAGCGATATCAGTCTTTCCGGTGCTCTCAAAATTAGAGTTGCTTCGCGTCTATCACGGATTTCGTCCCTACTCGCCAGATCATCTTCCAGTTATCGGTGAGGACGCGAATGTCAAAGGACTCTTCCACTGTGCCGGCCACGAAGGTGCGGGCATCGGAACTGCGCCTGGTTCGGGCGAGCTACTTACTGCGATGATTCTTGGAAAGCCGACTTTTATGGATGCCACCCCATTTCTGCCGTCACGATTCCAAGGTGTGGCATGAAAGTATTTGTGAACGGGGCGGAAATCGAAGCCACCGAGAGTGAAAACGTAGGCACGTTCTTACTCAAGCGTCGGCAACAGGTTCTTCGGATGACGCGCTTTGAAGGTAATCCTCGTGGAATGTTTTGTGGCATTGGAGTCTGTTTCGATTGCATCGTGACAATAGATGGAATAGCTAACCAGCGCGCATGTATCACCCAGTTGCGTGAGGGTATGCGCATCGAGGTGACCTCATGAGTCGCACAATTATCATCGGCGGCGGTCCCGCAGGCATGAGCGCTGCCGTCGAGATTGCCCGTGCCGGTGGAGATGCCATCATCATCGATTCCAATCCCAGACTTGGTGGCCAATATTGGCGACATGGAACAGATGCCAAGTTCTCACATGATGGCGAGCGGTTCTTTGCCCTTCAAGATGAAATCTCCCGGCACCCTGAAATTGAAATACGCGGTGGATCTCAGGTCTGGCGCGCTTCTTATCAAGATGGAGTCGCCAGTGTCTGGCTCAATGACGGCACTTCGTTGGCGAGTGAGACGCTGCTGATAGCCACTGGCGCGTATGACCGCTCTTTACCTTTTCCTGGTTGGGATCTTCCGGGTTCCATGACCGCCGGCGGCGCGCAGGCCCTCCTTAAAGCATCAGGTGCATTACTCGGACGTGCGGTATTTGTCGCGGGCACTGGACCTTTCTTACTTCCAGTCGCTGCATCGCTAGTGGAAGCGGGAGTGAAGGTACTCGGCGTCTTGGAAGCAAACCGGGTGAATGGTTGGATCAACCATCTCGGAGCGGTCGACTTCAGCAAAATGAAAGACGCAGCGCGCTATTTCAAGATTCTCGCTACCGCTAAAGTTCCCATCCGCATCGGCTACGCAATTATCGAAGCTCGTGGAGACGGCCGTGTGGAAGAAGTTGTCATCGCAAAAGTCGATCGTCACTTTGCCGTGAAACCTGGAAGCATCGAGGTACATAAATGCGATGCCATCGCTACTGGATGGGGATTCACTCCTGATCTCACTCTTGCGCATTCACTAGGAGTTACCACCGATATTGATGCAATCGATAGATCTGTCGTAGTGCACGTTGATGCATTTCAGGAGACATCACAACATGGCGTTTTTGCAGCGGGTGAATCCACTGGCGTGGGTGGCGTTGATCTCGCACTCATTGAGGGACGTGTTGCGGGGATTGCTATTGCAGTGCAACGCGGTTTGATCTCTACGATGGATGCAAAGAATCGAAGTGTGGGGTTAGCCCAAGAACGTTCTAGGATCCGTAAGTTTGCGCAGGCGCTACTCAGTGTCTACAAGATTCGTGAGGGTTGGCGTTCTTGGCTTCACCCCGAAACAATTATCTGCAGGTGCGAAGAAGTTACGTTCGCGCAAGTACGAAATGTGGTGCACGATTTGGGTGCGAGTGACGTGCGCACAGCTAAGTTGCTCTCGCGGTGTGGGATGGGAATGTGCCAAGGAAGAGTCTGTGGCCGAATAGTTGCCGATGTGGTGGGAGCTGAAATAGGAAGATCCGCTACTGATGATGAGTTGCGTGGGATTCACAATCGCCCCATTGCTCACCCCATCTCACTTGCGACACTCGCCAAGCAAGGCCAATGACGATCTCGTAAATACTGGGGAATCCCGCTATTTGGCTGAAAAATCTCGATCTACTCAAGCTTTCCCATAGAGACATGTGCAACATCGTCCTACGGTCTGTACGGTGTCGAGAGGAGTGACGGAGCGAGAGGAGGAGTACAGATGATCAAGCGCGACTGGCGAGCTACATCGCTCGGGACCCTTGTTGCGCTTTTACTCTCCCTGCTCACGGTAATTGTCGGTCCTCCCAACCCAGCACAGGCCGCCACTTTTGACATGACGGGCAACACGCTCACTTTCAACCACTCCAATCTCACGGCGACAATCACCCGAGTGACAACTTCTGGCGGAGTTATTAC
>CAIMVH010000035.1 GCA_903844855.1 uncultured Actinomycetes bacterium
CTCGGCAGAAATCTCTTCGCGAGGAGCCTCATCTACCCCTTGTATCTCTCGGGGTAGATCTTCATCTGCCCGATGTGGTTCTGCGCCAGCGATGGCGAGCACGGCTCGTGATATGAGACTCTCCATCCAACTGTTGCACCGACGGAGGAGCGCCAAGTAATCGACTCTTTCAGCGCGCGAAATATCGAGAGGATCAATCTGGGCGAGGGCGGTGATCATCCCCGGACCTGGTTCGGAGGCGAGGAGTTCGCTCAATCTGTTCATGGGTCAATTTTCTAGCGCACCACTGACATTTACTGGATCAAGAAAACTTAGAGTCAGCACCTTCATCACGCCTTTAACGGAAAGTTATAAAACCTAGAAAAACTCCTGCATCATCGCGATTGTGGAGAGTTCGAAGCGATTGTGGAGAGTTCGAAGCGTGCTTAATTCTCACGAACGGTTGTGGGTGCACCCTGATGCGGTGTGGCATGTTCGGCGGGTTTCACGCCCAAGCGACCTTTTTGATAATCCTCAAAAGCTTGCAGCACTTCGGCTTTGGTATTCATCACGAAGGGTCCCATCCACGCAATGGTCTCCTGGATAGGTGCGCCACCGAGAATTACAAAGTCCACTTCTTTTGCGCGCGACTCTTGAAGCGATTGCGCGCCAAGTGTGATGGAGTCGCCGGCACCGAAGAGCGCGAGTTGACCCATCTGTATTGGACGCTTCTCGTTTCCTACCACTCCGCGACCATTCATCGTGTACGCGAGCGCATTAAAATCTGGACGCCATGGAAGTGTGACCTCTGCACCGGCAGTAAGTGTCACGTGCAAAATAGTGATTGGCGTATATGTGCTTCCTGGCCCGCTAATCGGACCCTGCTCACTTTGTAGCGAACCAGCGATCACCCGAATGAGTGCCCCACCATCGCTTGAAGTGAGTAGACCCACATCGGTAGCGCGCAGATCTTGATAACGCGGCGCTGCCCACTTCTGATCACGTGGCAGATTGACCCAGAGTTGGAAGCCGTGGAAGAGACCGCCGGAAACGACAAGCGCCTCGGGGGGAGTTTCGATGTGCAAGATTCCGCCGCCAGCGGTCATCCATTGCGTATCACCATTGGTGATAGTGCCCCCACCACCGTGCGAATCGCGATGATCGAAGGCGCCATCAATGATGTAAGTAACGGTTTCAAAACCACGATGTGGATGCCACGGTGTTCCCTTAGGTTCACCTGGTGCGTACTCCACCTCGCCCATCTGATCCATCATGATGAACGGATCAGCATCTTCAAGTGCGATGCCGGCAAACGCGCGACGCACTGGGAAACCTTCGCCTTCAAAACCCTGCGGCGCGGTAGTAATACTGCGAAGCGGTCGCGAAACGGAGGTAAGCGGATTGACTGTGCCCACACGAGGGAGCACAGTCAAATCTGCAACAGTAATCGCTGGCAATTAAAACACCTTCAGTGCGCTCACTACTTTGGTGAGTGAATCTTTTGCATCACCAAAGAGGAGAGTCGTGCGAGGGTCGTAGAGGAGTTCGTTCTCGATGCCAGCAAAACCTGGACGCATCGAACGCTTGAGGAAGATGACGTTCGTTGCTTGATCAACGTCAAGGATGGGCATGCCGTAGATGGGGCAACCAGGCGTGGTCTTTGCTGCCGGGTTCACCACATCGTTGGCGCCCACCACGAGGGCAACATCGGTCTGCGAGAAAGTGGGGTTCACATCTTCCATCTCCTTGAGTTGCTCGTAAGGCACGTTGGCCTCGGCAAGGAGAACGTTCATATGTCCTGGCATTCTTCCCGCAACCGGGTGAATACCGTAGGCAACTTCAACGCCCTTAGCGGTGAGCAAGTCTGCCAATTCCCGCACCGTGTGCTGTGCCTGGGCCACCGCAAGGCCAAAGCCCGGCACGATGACTACGCGGCGAGCGTAGGCGAGCAGGATGGCGACATCGTCGGGGGAGCCAGACTTCACGGGGCGCGCATCAGCAGCGTTGAGGGCGGCCTGAGGCGTTGCAGTGAAGGCTCCAAAGAGGATGCCGAGGATGGGACGGCCCATCGCAGATGCCATGAGGCGAGTGAGGATCGTTCCGCTGGCACCCACCAATGTTCCAGCGACCAGGAGGAGGGTGGAGTCAAGTACGTAGCCGGTAGCTGCCACCGTGAGGCCGGTAAAGGCATTAAGGAGTGAGATCACGATCGGCACGTCTGCGCCACCGACGGGAAGCACGAAGAGGATGCCGAAGACGAGCGAAAGAACCGTGAGGATTAAGAGCGAAGTTGAACCCTTATCGACTGCCACCCAACCAGCTGCTCCGAGTACTGCCAACAAAACGAGCGCAATAACGGCGCGACCTCCAGGGAAGACCACTGGACGTGTCGTCATGAGTTCTTGGAGCTTTAAGAAGGTGAGAATTGAGCCAGTGAATGAAATGCAACCGACGAGAACAGTGAAAACTGTTGCGCCCACTTCCCCGCCCGATGCTTTATCTCCAAGGTACAAGTATTCGACGATTGCTACGAGGGCCGCTGCGCCACCACCCACACCGTTAAAGAGTGCAACGAGTTGTGGCATTGCGGTCATTTGAACTTTGCGGGCGGCTGGTACGCCAACGATAACGCCCACAAGAATAGCGATCAGGATGAGCGGAAGATTCTTTAGCCCACCTTCCGCAGGATCGTTATAGAAGAAGACCACCACTGTTGCGATGGTGGCACCAATGGCACCGATGATGTTTCCACGACGTGCACCCTTAGGTGAGGAGAGACCCTTGAGGGCGAGAATAAAGCATACGGCGGCGATAAGGCCGATGAGCGAATAGAGATTGTTATTCATTACTTTGCCTCCTTCGCTGCTGGCTTTTTATTACCTTTAAACATTTCTAACATGCGATCAGTTACCACGAAGCCGCCGACCATATTGATGGTGGCTAGCACGATGGCGATTAGGGAAAGTGTGAGTGGAAACGCGGAGTCACTATGTCCCGCGACGATGATGGCGCCGACGAGAATGACGCCGTGAATTGCGTTAGCACCACTCATGAGCGGTGTGTGCAATGTGGTGGAAACTTTGGAGACCACTTCGAATCCAACGAAGACTGCTAGGACGAAGATCGAAAGGAGTGCGATGACGCTCATGCTTGGCCTCCTGCAGCCGGTGGCTTAGGTAATCGTTGGGTTCCGTTATGTGTTGCGGCTGATGCGTCAACAATTTCGTCTTCAAAATCAGGCGTGACTACGCCTTCCTTTGTCATGAGGAGCAAGAGGTTGACGATGTTTCGGGAGAGAAGCTGGCTGGCGTGATACGGCAATTGGCTGGGTACATCTTTGCCACCCCAGATCGTGACGCCGGCTGCTGTCTTGATGGTTTCTCCAGCCACTGAACCTTCGACATTGCCACCGCTTTCAGAGGCGAGATCGACGATGACTGAGCCTTCCTTCATGCCGACCATCATCTCTTTGGTAATAAGCCGAGGAGCCGTACGACCCGGAACGGCAGCAGTGGTGATCACTACATCGGCAGCTGCAATATGCGGTGCAAGGAGATCGCGTTGACGTTGCGCGCGGGCTTCATCCATCTCGCGTGCATAACCACCGGCACCTTCGAGTGCTTCCAATTCCAATTCAATGAAGGTGGCGCCCATCGAGCGCACTTCATCAGCGGATGAGGAACGCACGTCGTAGGCCGAAACGACGCCGCCAAGCCTGCGGACGGTCGCGATGGCTTGCAAACCGGCGACACCGGCACCGAGGACGAGCACTTGAGCGGGAGTGACAGTGCCCGCGGCGGTCATGAGGAGCGGAAAGAAACGCGGAGATAATTCTGCGCCGATGAGTGCGCACCGATATCCAGCGCAG
>CAIMVH010000036.1 GCA_903844855.1 uncultured Actinomycetes bacterium
GAAAGAGTTTTCGGAGGCGCTCAGAGCCGACCCATTCTTCAATGCACTCCAGGTAAAATTTGGATACGCAATGACTTGCCATAAGGCACAGGGTGGCGAATGGGATCATGTCTTCGTACTTTTCGAGGATGGCCGGACGGACCTAGATAGTTTGCGGTGGGCGTATACGGCGATGACTAGAGCCTCGAGGCGCCTTACAGGCGTTGGCCTGCCGAACCGTAAGCCTTGGGCTAAGGCTTTCCCTGAAGTGCGAGAGAGCGCTGTGCAGCATGCAGCGGAGCCCGGTACCGCGAGTATTGAGCGTGAAGAGTATCAAACCAAGTGGGATGATCAGTTCGTCGCAGAGCAGCCCTTACTAATTCCTACTCATCACGCAATAACACGATTAGTGGAAGAAAGTGATTCGAAGATATTGACTGTTGTGACGCGGTTTAGCAATTATTTCTGGCGCTATGAAGTTAAGCGAGGAGAGAGCTTGGCAATAGTTCAGGTGAATTTTAACAAGAAGGCAGAAGTCACGGTAAGCGTTCTTAATTCCGCTGGAACTGATGCATTGTTCTCGAGAGAGATTTCGCAGTTAATCAGTGAAAAAGCGATCAATGCACTCCGCGTCTCTGGCTCGGTCGAATACAAGAGTGAGCATGCGTTTTTGCAAGAATTCAATGATGAAGTTGTCCAGCCTAAGTTGGTTGCCTTGAGCGCTCGTGTGATTCGTTTAGAAAGCCTGCCTTACCGCGAACGGTTGCATATTGGTCGTGATTCTGAGGTCGTGGTAGTTGATGTTATCTACAACGGTAAGGGAGAGATCACGGATATCGTGCTAGTGCGAGGTTCCCGAATACTCTGGTCGGAGCTCCGATTGAAATAGACCTAGCTAGTTCTGAATAGGTCGGTGTCAAGTTGACGCTCACGGCCGAATCGTCCGTCGGGACTGGTCATCTTTCACCGGGTTTCGGTGGTTTCCTGCGCTGCACAATGGCAGTGTCCAGCCAAAATGGATGGCTAAAGATTGTCAGGGAAAAAGCAATGAGATATGATTCGGCCTCAGGATGAGGACCTGATCGAACATTATCCGACTCGGATATCAAAAGGATGGTAGTCACATGAGCGTTGATTCAGTTAAGAGCAGTCAGGTCCGATCGCGCCCGAGGAGTCGAGCGCGACTCGTTGGGATTGGGGTAAAAAACTTTAGGGCGTTTGAGGAGTACTCGTATCTTAAGTTGGCGCCACTTTCCCTCATATTCGGCGCAAACTCTGCCGGGAAGACTAGTATTCTCAATGTACTCAAGTTGCTGCGTCAATCGTCGTATACACGAACTCTGCAATTGCAAGGGCGCGATGTAGATCTTGGTAGAGCAACAGAATTGGCGAACAAAAACACTCCTGAGTTGCCGACTAGTCTCAGAATTGATTTAGCAGACGTTGGGACTGCCCTGCCGCTCGGTCGGCATATGCTGATTGACTGGTTGCGCTCCGATGTGGGCGACAATAGTTGTGGTATCGGCATTGAGATATCTCTTAAAGACGAAGAGCCTCAGGTAAGCGCAATTGAATTCTTCGTAGGCGAATCAACTCACCCCCTCATTCGATGGAGAAGATTAACCAACGTAAAAGCTGATCAGTGGGAGAGTCGAACCACCCAGGGTGCATTTGACGTTGATTACGTAGACGATCAGCATCGAATTTGGGATTGGTTTAGGCAAGAGTACGGCGCACGTTCTTTGGTGGCCATGGCGATGAATCTATGCCAACCTTTGGACGCTAAAGACCCTAGGACAGACGGACCTCTGCGCCCGGCCAGCCTAGAGCTTCCTGGAGTTGAATTGGTCATGCCCACCTTGAGCCAACTGTTTACGACTTTGGTTGCCGACGCTCGAAAATCTTTCCTGGAAGAAGTGCTTTTCTCCAATGACCCTCAGTCGTCATACCTGAATTGGATAGGGGAAGAGGAGCGATTGTTTTCGCCTGGGCCTCAAACCGATTTTGCATCAGCACTGTTGAGGAAAGCTTCTGAGGGACTCGTCGGTATCGCCGGAGACGAATTTGTCACCTTGCTAGCTCGAGCGAATTCTCTAACACAACTCGAGATTAGGTCGTGGGTGCCAGTAGACACGAAAGTTCGGGACAGTGCAGTAAAAAGCCACCCTCTTTGGGACGCATGGGGAAAATCAGCGCCAAGCATCAATCTAGCCTATGACCTTCTTGCAGTTTCCTCAACGTTGCGGATGTTGCTTGATAAGATCGAGGTGATATCAGCGGATCGAAAGGTTAGCCAAAGATACTACGTGCAAGGAGAATCAAAGTCAGAAACTAACACTATCACCAAGAGTAGTGCGTTTTCTCGCCTTTTAGCGAGCAAGAATCCGCAAACTGTTCTTGATAAAGTAAACGCCAAATTGCGTGAGAGCGAATTTGACATTCAATACGACGTCGTAAAATGGGAACCCCCCTTGAACACGGGTGCGATGCCTGCAGTGCTGGCCTTTTCGGTTCGGGACAGAGACAATCGCTCACGCAGCATCACAGATGTCGGTCGCGGGACTCAAGACTTGCTTCCGATTGCGCTCACGCTACTAGGCACAACGGGCGATTCTGAAAACCCAACAACCCTTATTGAAGAACCGGAATCTCATCTCCATCCATCTCTCCAGCAAAGTGTGGGTTCACTTTTAGCCTCAATTGCGGGCGGATCAAACAGCACTCTTCTTGTTGAAACACATTCTGAAGCTCTTCTTCGACGTGTGCTTAGTCACGTTGCGGGTGTGCGTTCACCTGCGTTGCCATTCGAGAGGATCGCCATTTCGTACGTTGGAAGAACTGATGGCGCGTCAGCGATCGAACACATTAGGATTGACTCCTCTGGGCGATTAGTAGATGAGTGGCCATTTGCGGCTGTGCGCGATGGATTCTCGGCCTTCGAATAATGGCAGCACCGGTGCGAGTTAGTGCATTCGCCTTAACACCTGAATCAATTCGAGAATGGATCGAGATTGACGCGATAGAGTGTTATGCCGTTTTGAAACGTATCACTGAAGTCGGATGGCTCCTAGTGCCGCGTGCGGATCTCTCCTGGGCTAACGATGTTTTTCCAACGTATGCGAAGGGGAAAAGCCGGGAATGCCTGAAGCTCATCCTCACAAGTCAAAATGTTGTCGATAGGCAAAGTGATGATGGGCGATGGAGTCAGGTACCGGAATGCGAGGATTTCGGCTCTCTTCTAGAGCATGCTCGATATCTGTCGGCGACGGAAGGCATTGTAATCGAGAATGGCAGATCCCCGGATGACCTAGAGCCGATCATCGATTGTGCGGTTGGTGTGAAGAGTCTCGATGTGTATGACCAGTACCTGCTTCAATCGATGAGTCAGAATGTAAAGTTGCCTCATTTGCTGGATAGCGCGCGACGTAACGCGCTGCGGTGGATTGTGCGCGATCTCAAGCTGGCAGGGGGAGATTCGCTGATTACCTTCAGGCTGATTCAATCGAGAAACTCTAGATACCCCCTGTCTAATCAACTGATGAAGCGTCTTGCTGATTACATGAGGACGCTTTCCTCTGAATATGGTGTTCGTTGTACTTTCGAAATTCGTGGAGAGAAGCCGGTACTACGCGATGACGGACGGGGAAGTTGGTTGCATGGCCGGTTTCTAGTCTTGGATGGTCGCTGGGTGGTTTCGTCTGATAGGTCGCTTGACTGGTTTGCGGCCGGCAAAACTGTTGACAACCTTGTAATTCGCTGGGCAGCTTCGGCGTTTCCTGCATCGCGGTTGTCATCCAGATGGGCACAACTTCCTGAACCTGTGGTTACATCGCAGATCAATGAAGATATCGAGCTGAGCCAATCACCGATTACGCTAACCCAACCTTCTCCTTCACCTCACGCATCGTCTCGGTGACGATGGGCAAGAGGCGGGCGGCGCCGTCGCCGAGGATGTTGTCCACTTCGTGCGGCAAGGCGAGGAGCTCGTTGTAGCGCTCACGGGCGGGGGCGTAGTGGGCGATCAGGCGCTCGGCCAGTAGGCGCTTCATGTCAGCGCAGCCGGTGAGGGCGCCGCGCTCGTTCTGCCAGAGCTCTTCGTAGTTGGCGCTGACCAGCTTGTGTAGCTGGCAGACGTTGCAGGCCTCGGGATGCCCCGGGTCGCTCTTGAGTGGGCGATTGGTGTCGGTCACTGAGCCCATCA
>CAIMVH010000037.1 GCA_903844855.1 uncultured Actinomycetes bacterium
CCAGCTCGCCACCGTGCCGAGCAAAGTATGGAGAGCCGAGAAAGAGGCCCATATTCGTGGCCCAGTAATCGTGGATAAAGCCAGGCAGGGTGAGCTGGCCACTACGTATCGCTCCACCGGGAACATCAGAGCGTTCCACTACGACCACAGAGAGACCTTTTTCTACGAGCGCGGTAGCCGCTACCAGACCTTGATGGCCGGCCCCGATAACAACGACGTCGACATGTTCCTGGCTCATTTGCCCTCCATAAAATTCTTACCCTATCCCAGTGAATCTGAACTCTCTCATGTTCATTGAAGAAGCCGCTAGAGGAGATGCGTAAGAGTGCCGTACTCTCACCCCATGACTTATGGCGCTGATCAAGTACTCACCGGCTCGGGCAATAGCGATTACGAACGCTACATCCGCACGAACGAACTCCTTTCGTTACAGAAGGGGCCCGACACCTGGGGGCACCGGGATGAACTTCTCTTCACAGTGGTACATCAATCCTCAGAACTCTGGCTCAAACTTGCCATTGCCGAGTCACGCGAGATTATTGTTCGACTTCAGGCCGGAGATATCTCTGGCGCTCTTCGCCTGGTCGATCGCATTCCGATGTGTGTCATTAATGCCACGCAGAATCTCGACATGCTGGAGAAAATGTCTCCGTGGGATTATCAGCAAGTTCGGCGCGCACTTGGCCACGGCTCGGGTTTTGATTCTCCTGGCTTCAATGGAATACGCGCTGTTATTCCACAACTTGGCGCGGAATTCCATCGCCTCTTAAATGCCGAAGCCATCTCTTTGCTAGACCTCTTTGTGCACCATGACAAGCACGATCAGCTTTACCGTTTAGCCGAAGCTCTCATCGAAATTGATGAACGCATGATCAATTGGCGTCATCGCCACTTCAAAGTGGTCGAACGCAGCATTGGGTTGCACGTTTCTGGAACGCAAGGAACGCCTGTTGAAGTAATCGGTCAACTACGTGATAAGAGCTTCTTCCCTGAACTCTGGGATGTTCGCACCGAAATCACGAACTACGCACTTAAAGACGAGTAGTTGCGAGCTGATTAGGCGAGCGAAGCATCCAGAGTGATGGTGGCTGAAGAGTAGAGCTTAGAAACTGGGCACGTTTCTTTCGCCTTCTCAGCAAATGACACGAACTCATCATTGGAACATGCTTGGCCCATCCCGCGAGTCACGAGATGAACTTCGCTGATCCAAAAACCGTCGGTACGTTGTTCGAGCGTGACGCGAGCGCTCGTTTCCACTGAGCCCACCGCAAGACCGGCATCTTCAAGAATGCTGGTGAGCGCCATTGAAAAGCATCCAGCATGCGCTGCGCCGATCAATTCTTCAGGGTTAGTGCCGGAGTTCTCCTCGGTACGTGACTTCAACGAGAAGGGAATCACTTGACCGGCGCGACCCAAAGTCATGCTTCCGGTGCCGGTCGGCACAGATCCGTTCCAAATAGCACTTGCGTGGCGAAGTATCTTCACGAGTACGCTTCCTTTCATGACAACGAATCCCAGTAACTTTTTTCCGGGCGTGGTACGCACCGTAGCCGATGTCGCTGCAATTTCGCGAGGCGAAGCAGAGATCTTTGAACTTGTTCGCGAAGGTGAGTACGCAGAAGCACTTACGGCTCGCGAAATTCATCTCAATGGAAGCGCCGACATGGGAATCCACGCGAATGGAGATCTGCTGCTCTTCGTGCGCGAAGGTAGCGGGACACTTACAGTCGCTGGCGAATCGTTTGAGCTCTCTCCTGATTGCGCTGCCTTGATCCGTGACGGAGAGGCGTGGGCGCTTTCGAGCACCAGCCCCTTCAAGATTTTTTCAGTCCATGTGCCAGGTATGGGGCCATATGCCCGCAAAATCGCGAAACCTACCATCGGTTTTCAACGCGTGGTCCAACAAGGGATCACGAATAAAGGCAAAGCCACCGGCAACCGAGAATTCGAAGTGCTCTTTGATGAGAGTCGCGGGAGTAGTGGGGCCACGATGTTCGTGGGTTTCATTCCGACCTCGGGCGCCCCTGCTCACTATCACCTCTATGACGAGATCTGCCATATCGTCCGAGGAGGAGGCACCTTTGTGGTGGGCGATACCAAAGTCCCGATCGGCCCCGGCTCCACCTTCATGGTCGTCCCCCGCATGCTCCACTCGATCGTCAACGAGCGCGAAGAGGACCTCTGGATCTTGGGAACCTTTCGGCCTGCCGGCTCCCCAGCAGCTGCCTACTACCCCGATGGCCGGCCGGCCCCTGGCTACGACGAAGCCTAAAACTGGCTAAGAACTGGCTAAGTCAGCGACTAGAACCAGCTCAGGCCACCCCTCTTGGGTCTAGCGTGGCCGCGTCGGACGCCAAATCCACAGGTTGAAGACACGTAACTAATTTGTCACTGGCCTGTGGAATACGGCACACTCGTGCAAGTTAGATCCATGTCCTGCCCTATCCCTTTCGGAAGGAAACCCCCTGTGAAGAAGACAACCCGCCTGGGCGTAGTTGCTGCTAGCGCAGCCCTCGTCGTCTCTGGCCTGACAACTGGTACTGCATCAGCAGCGCCGACAGCGTGCTCCGGTGTGATCGGCATCGTCGCTCCGCTTACCGGCGGAGTCGCATTTATTGGCAAGGAGCAGCAAGGTTTTGCGCAACTTGCTGTTGCTGATTACAACGCCAAGAATGGCACCACTTTTACGACTAAGGATTACGACACCCAACTCGATGCTGCACAAGCAAGCACCCAGGCCCCAAACATCGTTGCTAACAAGGAAATCCTTGGCGTCATGGGACCTGCAGGTAGCCAAGAAGTTCTCGCGATTGGTGGCCTCCTCGGTGCGAACGACATCGCCCTTGTCAGCCCATCAGCAACTCGTACGAGCCTCACCGCTGGTACGTTCCCTAACTTCTACCGTCCCATCCCCAACGATGGTCTTCAAGGACCTGGCGATGCGAACTACATGGTAAAGACTCTCAAGGCGAAGGAAATTGTCGTCATCGAAGAGAAGACTGCATACGGAACCGGCCTTGCCAAGGAAGTTGTTGCCACCCTCAAGGCCCTTAAGGTGAAGGTCACCAACATTGCAGTCAACGAGAAGAACGCAGATTACGCAGCTGTCGTAACCCGCGTTTCGAAGACGACCAACTTCGTCTTCGTTACCTTCCAAGATGCTGCTAAGTCAGAGCAGGTTGCCCAAGAACTCATCAAGCAGAAGAAGAAGGCTGTTGTCTTCGGTTCCGATGGTTCAGATCAACCTACCTTCAAGACCCCAGGCACTTATGTTTCAGCATTCGCTCCTGACGTCAACGGACTACCCGTTGCCGCTGCGGTCGTGGCTGCATACAAGGCCACCTACAAGGCTGAGGTCACCACTTTCGGTCCACCAGCCTACGTAGCCGCACAGGTCATCGTTGAAGCTGCAGGTCGCGCATGCACAGCCGGCAAGCCAAACGATCGCGCAGCAGTACTTGCTGAGATCAAAAAGACCAACATCAAGCAAACCATCATGGGTAACGCCCTCTCCTTCACCGCCACTGGCGATGTAAAGGGTGGACGTTTCTACATCTTCAAGACCCAAGCTGATGGCAAGCGCAAGCTCGTTGGATAAACCCTCGCTATAAATTGGTGAGCACGAGAAATATGTAAGTCAGGAGAGGTGATGGGGGTCCGCCCCCATCACCTCTCTCTCTTGCAAGTGAGATTGATTGCAAATCGAAGAGCTTGAGCAAAGGAAATCCATGTCATACCTAGGGCAGCAACTCGTTAACGGGCTCACGCTCGGTGGCGTCTATGCGCTTATTGCACTGGGTTACACGCTGGTATATGGCGTGCTACAAATCCTGAACTTCGCTCATGGCGACGTGTATATGGTGGGCGCCTTTATCGGCTTCTTTGTCATGGTTGGCCTTGGTGGGCCGCTGGCGCCTTCAGTTCCGGTGGCCATCATGGTCTTGATTATGTTTTTAGTGGCAATGCTCGGCACCGGTCTACTTGGAATCGTCATTGAACGTTTTGCATACCGTCCGCTCCGGAACTCCACACGGATCGCTCCGCTCATTAGCGCACTTGGCGTTTCCATTTTGTTGCAGAATGCCGCGCTCCTACTCTTCTCGGCGAACATCCGCACCTACGACACTTCCTCATATATTCCTTCTACGCTTGGATTCTCCTTCGCCGACATCACTATCGACGGAGTACGTCTCTTCGTACTTGTACTTTCGATCGCACTTATGTTTGGCCTTGCTCGCTGGGTGAACACCACCCAAGTAGGACGAGCCATGCGTGCCATCGCCTACGACCGTGATGCTGCAGTCATGATGGGAATTGACGTTGACAAAGTAATCCGGTGGACCTTCTTCGTCAGCGCAGCACTCGCTGGCGCTGCTGGCGTAATGAATGGTCTGCTACTTCGCGGCGTCTCCAATGGCATGGGCCTAGTTCCCGGCCTCAAAGGTTTTACTGCCGCAGTTATCGGTGGGATTGGATCCATTCCGGGAGCCATGCTTGGCGGTCTCTTGCTCGGAGTCGTTGAATCACTCGCCCAGGGCTACCTCTCTACTAACTTCTCCGACACCATCACTTTTGCACTCCTCATCGTGGTCATGCTCCTCAAGCCAAATGGCTTGCTCGGCAAGAGAGCGATCGTGAAGGCATGAGCGAGAACCGAGTCCCTGAAGAGATTCAAGAGAATGCCGCTCACGAAGCGGCCAAGCTTGGCATCGGTACTGATGAGTGGGTTGCTCAACACGAAGAACGTACCGCTCGTAAAAAAGGCCTCAAGGGTGTCCCGCAGTTCATCGACGAATCTATTCCCGCGTGGGCGCGCTGGGTGGTGCTGCTTGCCGCAGCATTCGCATTCGGCGCTTTTGTCGATAACCAATATCTACTCCGCATTGGAGTAAACCTCGGCCTCTTCGTGATGCTCTCTTATGGCCTTAACATCGTGATGGGATACGCCGGCCTCCTGGATCTTGGCTATGTCGCCTTCTACGGAATTGGCGCCTACGGATACGCACTGATGTCATCAGAACAACTAGGGCACCATTGGTCGACATGGCTCTCTGTGCTCATCATCATTATTGGCACGGCACTTCTTGGATACATCGTCAGTTTGCCTGCGCGTCGCCTCTTCGGTGATTACTTAGCCATCGTGACACTCTTCTTTGGCCAAGTTTTTGTGCAATTAGTACTTGCTTCAGACAACATCACATTTCCTTGGGCCGACGATTATGTCGATATCACTGCCGGAGCTAACGGCATTCCCGGCATCGATCCATTCAGTTTCTTTGGCCACAAGTTCTTGAATATTCGTGACTACTACTGGCTCCTGCTGGTTCTCGTCGCACTGTTAACTATTACAATTAGTCGCATTAATCGCACTCGTATCGGACGCGCTTGGCGCACCATTCGAGAAGATGCCTTAGCCGCTGAGTCAATGGGTGTCATGGTGAATCGACTCAAGACAATGGCATTCGTCACTGGGGCTGCAATTGCTGGATTAGCTGGGGCAATCTTTGCCGCGATGCAGTCAGCAGTCTTCGTAAGCGGTTTCGATATGCCGCTCATGACGATGATCTATGCCGCGGTAATCCTCGGTGGAAGCGGCAGCCTCGCAGGTGCCGTCATGGGCGCGATTGTCATGTCAGTACTTCCTGAAGTGCTCCGCGTAACTAACTACAGCGAAATTCTTTTCCTGGCAGTACTCGTTCTCACGCTTGCCGCAGTAGGTAAGAGCGTGAAGAGATTCACGATCAACATTGTGAGCATTGCGCTCATCGGATTCGCCGTCAAAATTTTGCTTGGCTTCGCTTCTATCAAAATAACTCCCACGGAAGAGTGGGTAGTTGGCCCGGTCAGTCGCGCACTTTCTCACTGGATGTACGTACCACTCGATCGAGTGCTCTGGGGCAACTGTGCTTTCGTGATCCTGATCGTGCTCATCGCTTACTTCACAACAACCACGCCACGTATTAAAACGATCTTGCTTCCCATCATTGGATACCTCGGCATCTTCCTCTGGGAAGTGCGCTTAGTAACCGACGTAAACACCACTCGTCAGTTACTCATCGGCGCAATGCTCGTGGTCCTCATGATCACCCGACCACAAGGCTTCCTCGGCAAACCAAGAGTAGAGGTGCTCTGATGCTTAACCTCTCAAATCTCACCATGGAATTCGGCGCACTTCGCTCAATCAGCGAACTTGACCTCACAGTTAATAAAGGCGAGATCGTCAGCGTCATCGGCCCAAACGGCGCAGGTAAGACCACGCTCTTCAATGTCATCACCGGTATCTACACGCCAACGAGCGGAAGCGTTGAGCTCGATGGAAAAAGCTTGCTTGGCCTCGACCCAGCGCGCATCAATCACGCCGGCGTTGCTCGTACTTTCCAGAACGTGCGTCTCTTCCTCAATATGTCTGTCATCGAAAACGTCATGTCAGCGACCTATGGTCACACCCGCGCGGGTCTCTTCTCTTCTGCACTCGCTCTTCCGAAGAGCCGCAAGGAAGAGAAGTTGGTGCGGGCTAAAGCCGAGGAGTTGCTCAGCTTCTTCGGTTCACGTCTCACGGGCTACCGTTGGGATCAACCTGCATACTCACTCTCCTACGCGAATCGTCGCCGACTTGAGATCGCGCGTGCCCTTGCCACCGAACCAAAGCTGCTTCTCCTCGATGAGCCAGCAGCTGGCATGAACCCTAAAGAGACACAAGAGATCACTGAAGTTGTGGAACGCTTGCGGGTTGAAAAGGGCCTCACTATTTTGATCATCGAACACGACATGCACGTCGTCGAAGGCGTCAGCGATCGAGTTGTTGCCCTGGACCATGGCGTGAAGATCGCCGAAGGCGACTTCGACCATGTGGCAACCCATCCAAACGTGGTCGAGGCATATCTAGGGCGAGGGGCGGCTGATCGTAAATGAGTGAGAAGAAGCCACTTCTAGAGATCTCCAATATCGACACCTACTACGGTGTGATCCACATCTTGCAACAAGTGAACTTGCGAGTGGATGAGGGCGAATTGGTCTGCCTTCTCGGTGGTAACGCCTGCGGAAAATCAACCACGCTCAAGACAATTCTTGGCATGGTCAAGCCCAAGGTCGGAAAGATCATGTTCGCTGGCGAAGACGTCACCCATCAGAACACTCCAGCTCGCGTCAAACTCGGCATGGCAGTAGTGCCCGAGAACCGTCGCCTCTTTGGGCCCATGACAGTTCTCGAGAATCTCAAGATCGGCGCATACGTGCGTGGCGAAGCAGCCCAAGAAGATCTCGAGCGCGTCTATGACCTCTTCCCGAAATTGAAAGAGCGTTCATCCCAATTAGCCGGCACTCTTTCTGGTGGCGAGCAGCAGATGGTGGCCGTGGGACGTGCACTGATGTCGCATCCTCGACTCATCCTCATGGACGAACCATCCATGGGTCTGGCACCCAAGCTGGTGGAACAGAGCTTTGAAATGATTGCTAACTTGCACTCACAGGGCGTCTCGATGCTCATCGTGGAACAGAATGCGAACATGGCGCTCTCGGTTGCTGATCGGGGCTATGTATTGCAAACTGGTCGTATCGTCCTCGAAGGTGAAGCAAAAGAGCTCGCCGGACACGAAGAACTACGGAGGGCATATCTTGGCCGCTAACGATCTCGCCGCAAAGTACCGTTCACAATTCTCGGTATTCGAGCACGTCACCTATCTCAACTCCTGCTCACAAGGTGCGTTAGCGTCTTCGGTCAAGGAGAGTTTCGCCGAATACCTCAGCACTATGGAGCTGAAAGGTTCTGCTTGGGGCGATTGGACTGCTGCGCAAGAGAAAGTTCGCGGACTCACCGCTCGCTTCTTCAACGTGCCTGCTACTGAGATGGCAATTACTACTTCAGCCTCTGCGGGCGTGAGTTCCGTGGCTTCTGCGCTCAACTTTACTGAAGGTCGCAACAAAGTTGTTACTACCAACAACGAATTTCCTACGATCGGTCAGATCTGGCACGCCCAAGAGAGCCGTGGCGCCAAAGTAGTACACGTCCCTACTAACGCAGACCTCACCGTCAACGTTGAAGCCATGGTGAACGCCATCGACGAAGAGACCATGATCGTATCGATCACTCACGTCTGCTTCCGCAATGGCACGGTGACCGAGATTGCTCCTATCATCGAGGCCGCACATCGCATGGGTGCACTCGTACTAGTCGATTCATACCAAGCAGTTGGCGCGATCCCGATGGATCTCGCTGAACTTAAGGCAGACTTTGTGGTCGGTGGAATGCTCAAGTACCTCATCGGCGTTCCCGGACTTGGATTCCTCTACGCTCGCGAAGAGACCACCAAGCACCTAATTCCGATTAACACGGGATGGTTCGCGGCGCGTGACATCTTCAAGATGGATATTCATTCATACGATCCCGCTACCGACGCGCGTCGCTTCGAATCTGGTACCCCACCAATTCCCTCGCTCTACCCAGTAGCTGCGGGTCTCGAAATGGTGATGGAAATTGGGATGCAAAATATCGCCGATTACGTAGCTCCACTCCATGATGAATTACGCGCTGGCATCGAGGCGATGGGAGGCAGGGTCGTTACTCCGGCCGCGGCCCACTTGCACGGTGCCATGCTCGCAGTCGCATCCACAGATGAGAATGCACACGTGGCGGTCCTTGAAGGAGAAAAGGTCATCACCTCCTGTCGCGATGGAAATATCCGCATCTCCCCACACTTCTACAACGATCGCGTGGATGTGGAACGCACTTTGGCGGCCTTCCAAAAACATAAGTCCTTCTTGAGGTAGTAATCACGTTCCCTTTGGGGAAGATTCGTGGCAGATTTGCTTTCTATGAAGATCTCACGCCACTACATCACCATCAA
>CAIMVH010000038.1 GCA_903844855.1 uncultured Actinomycetes bacterium
CGCTCATTATTGCGCTGGCGATCGCTCTGGTTGCTGCCATTGCGCGTTTAGTAAAGCGCGACACCGTACAGCATGCTATCTCTGGACTTTTAGGCGTGCTTATATGCGCTTGGTTTTCGCGTAGCACAGGTAAAGCGGAGAATTTCTTCCTTCCGGGCATGATCAAGAGTGGCATCTATGGTGTGGTTTATTTGGTGGCAAACTTGGTGCGTTGGCCGATCCTTGGTTTAGTACTGGGGCCGATTCTTGGAGAGAATCTTGGTTGGCGAAAGAATCCGGTTCGCCTGCGTGCCTACTTGCTCGCGGGGTGGATTTGGGTCGGGCTCTTTGTGGTGCGCCTTGCTATCCAAGTGCCGCTCTACTTGGCTAATGAAACTACTGCGCTTGGCGTGGCAACTCTTATCGTGGGATGGCCACTCTTCTTGGTGACCATATATCTCACTTGGGCAATTCTAAAATGCAGCGCGCCAGCAGTCGAAAGCGAAGAAGAAAATAACTAGCCAGCGTGATTTGGGGCGAGGCAAACTTGCAACGCTGGCTCAGACTCTGCGGTAGCCACGAAAAGCAGTTCATCTCCCGCTTCAAGCGTGTCATCTGGAGATGGCGTGATGACGTGGGCGTCGCGAAGGATTGAAACTAAAGTTGCGTCGGATGGGAGTGCGAGATCGCGAACTCTTTTACCGACACAAGGAGCGGTGCTCGGAAGAGTTATCTCAACCAGGTTGGCCTCACCTTGATTGAATGTGAAGAGTCGAACGAGATCTCCTACAGATACTGCTTCTTCTACGAGAGCCGAGAGCATTCGTGGAGTTGAAACAGCAACGTCTACGCCCCAAGCTTCGTTAAACATCCATTCGTTCTTTGGGTGATTTACGCGGGCAACGACTCTAGGAACTCCGTACTCAGTTTTGGCAAGAAGTGAGACGACGAGATTGACTTTGTCATCTCCAGTGGCAGCAATAAGCACATTTGAATTGTTCAACTGAGCTTCCTCAAGATTTGCAACTTCGCAGGCATCAGCCAGAAGCCATTGCGCTTGTGGAACTGAATCCATCTTGATCGCCTTAGGATCTTTATCAATCAACATCACGTGATGGCCGTTGCCGATCAACTCCTTGGCAATGGAGCGCCCGACATTTCCTGCTCCTACAATAGTTACGCGCATCTCTAATCCTCCTCGGGCTTGGCAGCGAGAAGGGATTCAACCTTGGAAAGTTCGGCATCGCGGGCAATTACGTGAATCAAATCTCCGGCCTGAAGAACTGTGTTGCCATCTGGAATGAGCGCTTGCCCGAGACGGGTAATGAAAGCCACCCGCGCGGGCGTGTTGAGTTCGATGCGCACTGCGCGGTGCCCGAACCAGCTGGAATCTAGGTGCACTTCAAAGAGTCCCAATGTCCCTGAGGCATCACGCCACTCTGATGCTGCGCCTTCGGGGAGTAACCTCCGAAGCACTTGGTCAGCGGTCCAGGAAACAGTAGCCACCGTAGGTATGCCGAGACGTTGGTAGATTTCTGCGCGACCGGGATCGTAGATACGGGCAACCACATTCCCTACTCCGTACACCTCGCGCACAGTGCGCGCAGCGAGAATATTTGAGTTATCGCCATTAGAGACCGCGGCAAAGCCGACAGCGCGCTCGATTCCCGCTGATTCCAAGGTATCTCGGTCGAAACCCACTCCGGTGATGGTGTCGCCTTGGTAATGCGGACCGAGCCTGCGAAAGGCCTCTCGGCTCTGGTCGATGACCGACACCGAATGTCCAGCGGCTTCAAGGGCGTGGGCGAGCGCGGAACCGACCCGACCGCATCCCATAATCACATAATGCACAACAGTGAACGCTACACGCTCTAGGCTTACCGCGTGGCCGAGGGACTCGTAAGTTTCGCGAAGCGCGCCCTCCTGGGGCGTGCGCTCCGTAATGATCAGTTGGGGGAGACCCTGCTCCCAAAGCGCATTGCGCTACCAGTTTTCGCCTCAGATGCGCTCTCCTCGGTGGCCTACGCACCTGACGAGGTCTTTCTCACCCTCTCCATCGCAGGTCTCTCGGCGTATGCGTTCTCTTGGCAGATCGGGCTCGTGGTGGCGATAGTCATGCTCACCGTGGTGGCCTCGTATCGTCAGAATGTTCATGCCTACCCGAGCGGTGGAGGCGATTACGAAGTAGCAACGGTCAATTTAGGTCCCACTGCAGGGCTCACGGTGGCTTCCGCGCTACTTGTTGATTACGTGCTTACAGTCGCCGTATCTGTCTCCGCTGGTGTGCAGAATGCGGCAAGCGTGCTGACTTTCATGCGCGGCCACGAAGCCCTCTGGGCTTCGATCATCGTCATCGTTTTGATGGCCTTGAATCTTCGTGGTGTTCGTGAGTCCGGCACCGCATTTGCCATCCCCACTTACTGCTTCATTTTCGGTGTATTGGCGATGGCTGCTTACGGATTTTATCGCTATCTCGTCACGAATGACTTACCAATGGCTGCGAGTGCGAGTTTAGATTTAAGGCAAGAGGCGGGTTTCACAGAGGGTTTCACCGGTATCGCGGCAGCATTTCTCTTATTACGAGCATTCTCCTCCGGCTGCGCGGCTCTCACGGGAGTCGAAGCCATTAGTAATGGTGTGCCTGCTTTTCGCAAACCAAAGTCGAAGAATGCGGCTACCACGCTTCTGCTCTTAGGAGTGCTCGCAGTCACCATGTTGGTGAGCATCATTGTGCTTGCCAACATAATGAACTTACGTTATGCAGAAAATCCTGGTGAACAGTTGCTTCGAAACGGTGTGCCTGTTGGTGATAGCTATACGCAAGAGACCGTAATGGCGCAAATCTCCAAAGCGATATTTGGAGATTTCCACATCGGCTTCTTCTTTATAACTGCGGTGACAGGTCTCATTCTATTTCTTGCTGCGAATACCGCTTTTAACGGATTCCCTGTGCTCGCCTCGATTTTGGCGCATGACAAGTGGTTGCCTGCCCAGCTTCGCAGTCGCGGTGATCGTCTGGCGTACTCGAACGGCATCATCATTCTGGCTCTCGCTGCAGTAGGACTCATCATCGCCTTCGATGCACAAGTGACTCGCCTCATTCAGTTATATATTGTTGGTGTCTTCGTCTCCTTTAATATGAGTCAATCCGGCATGATCGTTCATTGGAATCGATTGCTAAGAAGTGAAACAAATAAGTCAGAGCGGGCGCGGATGAAGCGTTCACGCGGAATCAACATGTTCGGTCTTTTTACAACTGCAATTGTTCTCATTGTGGTCTTGGCGACGAAATTCACCCAGGGCGCGTACATGGCAATTATTGCGATGCTCCTGCTCTTCATTCTCATGAAGGCGATCAAGCGCCACTACAGCCGGGTCTCTAGCGAATTACGGGTAGAAGACGATGTGCAGATGGCCCTTCCTGCGCGCACGCACGCCATCGTGCTAGTTTCGAAGATCCATAAGCCAACTCTTCGAGCGATTTCATATGCTCGTGCAACTCGTCCTTCTACTATCGAAGCTATTACGGTCTCTGCTGACGCAGATGAAACCGAGGCGCTTCGTCTGCAATGGGAGAAGATGGAGATTCCGATCCCGCTTCGCGTCCTCGCATCTCCATACCGGGAAATTGTGCGTCCCATCATGGATCATGTGAAGAGCATTCACCGAGAAGGTCCCCGCGATGTTGTCACCGTATTCATTCCTGAATATGTGGTGGGCCATTGGTGGGAGCAGTTGCTTCATAATCAATCAGCGCTTCGCCTCAAGTCACGGCTTCTCTTCACCCCCGGCGTCATGGTAACGAGCGTGCCATGGCAACTTGAATCGAGCGAGAGCGTGGCCGAACGTCCTGTGCAGGGGCCGAACTCATTACGGGGCCCTCGAGACAAATGACAATTTTTACCGTAGGGGAGAAGTTCGAAGTGGAACTCGGCCCCGTAGCTCATGGCGGCCATGTGGTAGCCAGACATGAAGGTCGAGTCATCTTCGTGCGTCATGGAATTCCCGGCGAGTTAGTGATTGTAGAAGTGACGGGAGTTTCCAAGAACTTCGCTCGCGGAGATGTGATTGAAGTCTTGGTTCCTTCGGAGCATCGCGTAGAGCCTCCTTGTCGCTTCGCCAAAGAGTGCGGTGGCTGCGATTTTCAACATATCGATGTCGCGCAACAGCGCAACATGAAGAAGGCAGTAATCATTGAGCAGTTTGCACGTTTAGCCAAGCGCGATGTCGAGGTAGAAGTGATTGACCTCGGCCAACATACGGGCTGGCGCACGCGCATGAGATATGCGGTCGATGCGGAAGGACACGTAGGATTGCGTGGAGCGAAGTCACATGATGTGGTCCGCCTTGATAAGTGCGTCATCGCCCACGATGGGATTCAACCTCCTCGTGGAAATTTTTCGCATACGTCGGAGATCGAAATGGCGATCTCCTCTGAAGGGGAAGTCCGTGGATTCCGCGATGGACGATTGGATGATGATCTCAGCAACGGAAGTTCTTCCATTACCGAGATGGTTCACGGCACACGATTCAATATCGACCCCAAGGGTTTCTGGCAGGTGCATCCAAGGGCAGCATCAATGTTTGTAAACACACTTTTAGAATTTGCTCAGATGAAACCAGGGGACCATGTTCTTGATCTTTATGGCGGGGCGGGGCTTTTCGCAGCATTCGCACTGGAAGAAGTAGGCCTCGGTGGGCGAGTGGAGCTAGTAGATTCAACCGCCACCAGCGTGCGTGATGCCGCGAGAAATTTTCCGGCTCTGAAAGCTCACGTGGGCGAGGTCTTGCGAGTTCTTCGCTCACTCAAACGTGCCGACGTGATTCTGTTAGACCCTCCGCGCACTGGCGCTGGGCGTCCGGTCCTTGAGCAGATCGCCAAACTCAAGCCGAGGCGAGTGGTCTATGTGGCTTGTGATCCAGCTGCTCTTGCGCGGGATGTGGCCACCTTCGCTGAGCTGGGATATGAACTGGCAGAGCTGCGTGCCTTTGATGCCTTCCCGATGACTCACCATGTGGAGCAGATCGCCGCGTTTACGCTTGCTTGACCCTCTCCTCAGAGGTATCTTGATATCAAGATAATCAGCTCGGTTAACGAGGAGCGTGAAGTATGAGCAGCACATCACCTGTCAATTCTTTCGGAGCGCAGACCACCTTTACGGTCGGTGCGCAGAGCGTGGAAATCTTTGACATCAATGCGGTGCCAGGAGTTGCCGATCTGCCCTTTAGTTTGAAGATTTTGGTAGAGAACCTTCTGCGAACTGAAGATGGCGCAAACGTCACGGCGGAACAGATTCGCGCACTCGCAGCATGGAATCCAACGGCTGAACCAGATACCGAAATTCAATTCACACCTGCTCGGGTGATCATGCAAGATTTCACAGGCGTTCCCTGCATCGTCGACTTAGCCACGATGCGAGAGGCAGTCGCTGAACTTGGCGGCGATCCCAAACGTATTAATCCACTAGCGCCAGCTGAACTCGTGATCGATCACTCCGTAATCGCTGATCTCTTTGGAACCGCCGATGCATTCGAAAAAAACACTGACATTGAGTACGAACGTAATCAAGAACGCTATCGCTTTCTGCGTTGGGGGCAGACAGCTTTTGATGAGTTCCGCGTGGTACCGCCCGGGACTGGAATCGTGCACCAAGTTAATATTGAATACCTCGCTCGCGTGATCATGTTGCGCGAGGTGGGCGGGGTCTTGCGCGCATATCCTGACACCGTTGTGGGCACTGATTCCCATACCACGATGGTGAATGGACTAGGAGTTCTTGGTTGGGGAGTAGGCGGAATTGAAGCCGAGGCTGCGCTTCTCGGACAACCGGTTTCGATGTTAATCCCAGCCGTTGTGGGTTTTAAGTTATCGGGAAAGTCGCCTGCCGGTACGACTGCTACTGATTTGGCGCTCACCATCACTCAGATGCTCCGCAAGCATGGCGTCGTAGGAAAGTTTGTGGAGTTTTTCGGATCAGGCGTTTCAGCGGTGCCGATGGCGAACCGCACAACGATCGGAAATATGAGCCCCGAGTACGGTTCTACTTGCGCGATCTTCCCCATCGATGAAGAAACCCTTCGATACATGCGCCTCACTGGTCGAACCGAAGAGAACATCGCCATGGTGGAGAGTTACGCCAAAAAGCAGGGGCTGTGGCATGACCCAAGCGCCACTCCTCGATTCTCTAGTGTCATCGAGCTTGATTTAGGAACTATCGTTCCGTCCATCGCCGGTCCAAAGCGTCCACAAGATCGCATCTCGCTTTCGGATTCCAAGAAGGCTTTTGCTGAGGTGCTGCCTACCTATGCGACCAAATCTTCATCTGGGAGAGTTGAGGGCGCTAACTACGAACTTAAAAATGGTGCGGTGGTGCTTGCGTCAATCACTTCATGCACCAATACCTCGAACCCCTCGGTGATGTTGGGCGCCGCACTACTAGCTCAAAAGGCAGTTGAGCGCGGGCTTTCCTCAAAGCCTTGGGTAAAGACCACGCTAGCCCCTGGAAGTAAAGTCGTCATGGATTACTACGAGCGCGCTGGCCTCCTTCCCTATATGGAAAAACTCGGTTTTCACTTGGTTGGATACGGATGCGTCACCTGTATCGGAAACTCGGGCCCACTTCCTGAAGCCGTCAGTGCCGCGGTAAATGCCAATGATTTAGCAGTAGCAGCAGTGCTCTCTGGAAATCGAAACTTTGAAGGTCGCATTCACCCCGACGTGAAGATGAATTACCTGGCTTCACCGCCCTTAGTTGTCGCCTACGCGATCGCGGGAACGATGGATTTCGATTTCGAAACAGATCCATTGGGTTATGACGGAGATACTCCTGTATTTCTTCGCGATATCTGGCCATCTCCGCAAGAGATCCAGGCCACAATCGATCGCGCACTTTCTTCTGAGATGTTCACCAAGGATTACGCAGGGGTCTTCGATGGCGATCATCGTTGGCAATCACTTGCCACTCCGGTAGGTTCCACATTCGAGTGGGATGCCAACTCCACTTACGTAAGGAAGCCTCCGTACTTCGAAGGCATGCCTCGCAATCCAGTTCCCGTAACAGAGATTTCGCACGCCCGAGTACTTGCGATTCTGGGGGACTCGGTCACAACTGATCACATCTCTCCAGCCGGTTCTATTAAGGCAGACTCACCTGCCGGCAAGTACTTGGCCGAGCATGGTGTCGCCCGTCTGGATTTCAACTCCTACGGTTCGCGTCGTGGAAATCACGAGGTAATGATTCGCGGTACCTTCGCAAATATTCGTCTCAAGAACCAACTCCTTGATGGCGTTGAAGGCGGCTTCACGCGTAACTTCCTACAAGGTGGTGTGCAATCCACCATTTATGACGCATCGGTTGAATACCAAGCTGCTGGTGTCCCGCTCATGATTCTTGCGGGCAAGGAGTATGGCTCGGGATCGTCACGAGATTGGGCAGCAAAAGGCACTGCACTTCTGGGTGTACGCGCGGTCATCGCAGAATCTTTCGAACGTATTCACCGCTCTAACTTGATTGGCATGGGAGTCCTTCCTCTGCAGTTCAAGGAAGGAGAGAACGCCGCAACATTGGGGCTGACCGGTGAAGAGACTTTCGACATCATTGGTATTACCGCGCTAAATGATGGTGTGGTGCCTCGCGAGGTAACAGTGCAGGCTGGTGCTAAGAGTTTCACAGCGCGCGTTCGCATCGATACTCCGGGCGAAGCAGATTACTATCGCCATGGCGGCATTATGCAGTACGTCTTGCGTTCGCTCCTCACTTAATCGCCTGGCTTGGAAGGGATTCAATGCGCGGTGCACCTCCTGGCTGGCCAGCGGATTTAAGGGCGCCCGGAAGCGACGAATGGATCGAAGAGTCAACGAAATGGTTGCTCGACATTCTCCCCGGCGAATACCGCACCCACGCGGTGCTTCGAAAGTACCCTGTGCTCTTGGCAAGGCTCGCGTTGGCTTCAGTTCAAGGCTC